>DASWHG010000052.1:0-2530 GCA_036393315.1 Anaerolineales bacterium
GCGGTCGTCGAACAGGCGGCTGGCAGAGTGCCGGTGCTGATGCACACGGGCTGCATCACCACCGCCGACACGATCTTGCTCACGCAGCACGCGCAGAAAGCGGGTGCGGACGGAGCAGCGGTAATTACGCCCTACTTCTACCTCCTGGACGATCTTTCCCTGTTCGATCATTACGTTGCCGTGGCGCACGCCGTACCTGATTTCCCCATCTCGATCTATTGTTTCCCGCGTAACGCTCAGAACGATATCTCCCTCGATCTGTTCCTGCGGCTGCACAGCGAAGCCCCCAATATTATCTCCATCAAACTGAGCAGTGCCGACTTCGCACGCATCCAGGAATACGTGGAAGCCAGCCAGGGAAACTTCAGCCCGCTGTGCGGAGCAGATGGCCTGGCCCTGGCGGCCCTCTCCACCGGCGCGCCGGGCCTCATTTCTGGAAACGCCAATGCCTTCCCGGAGCAGTTCCGCGCTCTTTACGATTCCTTCCTCTCCGGTGAGATTGAGCTGGCCCGCCAGCACCAACGATGCATCAATCAAATCCGCTCCATCCTGAAAGATGGGCTGCACCCGGCTTACTTCAAGGCCGTCCTGTCTCTGCGAAGTATACCCGCAGGCCGGGTGCGCCCGCCGATGCGTGAACTAACCGCGGAAGAGCTGGCGGAAATGGAAGAGAGCATCCTTCAGCTTGGACTTTTGTGAACCGACTCAGCCATGAATTTTGCCACCGTTTTCTCAGGCGATCGGATACACCCAAGCTGCCATGCAGCCACAATCTGTGAGGCGCCAGACGGCGACTTGCTGGCGGCCTGGTATGCTGGAAGGGCCGAGGGTTCACCAGATTCGGTGATACTGGGAAGCCGCCTGCCCAAAGGGACTGCGACCTGGGAGCCGGCTGCCGTGTGGGTGAATGTGGTTAGCCACGCGGCGGGAAATCCCCGGCTCTTCAACGGCCCGGATGGAGCGCTCTGGCTTCTGGCTCCCATTAATTACGGCCGCTGGTGCCAGGGCGGGACCCGGCTGTACCTCAAGCGCTCTTACGACAGCGGGTGGACCTGGACCGATTTAGAGCTTTTCATCGAAAGTAAGGGCATCCTGGGTAAGAACAAACCGCTCTATCTCCCGCCCGCCACCTGGCTCATCCCGGCCGAGTTCGAGCATGCCTGGCAGGCGGTCTTCATCCGGTTGGTGGATCAAGGGGCGCACTGGCGCCTGGTCGAGCCGCCACCCACCCGGGCTCGCCTGCACCAGCCGAGCCTGGTGACATTGTCAAGTGGCACACTGTTAGCCTATCTGCGGTCATGGGAAGGGACTATCTACCAGACGCGCTCAAGCGACCAGGGCGCCAGCTGGACGAAGCCCGAGCCAACCACCTTGCCGAACAATAACAGTGGTCTGGACCTGGTGCGCCTGCGGTCTGGAATGTTGCTGCTTGCCTGCAACCCCGTAGGGCTGGGCGAACACGGAGACCAGGTCGCGCAGTTCGTTGGCGTTGAGCCTGCCCTCATCCCCAGACGGCGCAGCGCGGCGGAACAGCGCCAGCTGGAGAACTATACCGAGCTGGGTGGTGAAGAGGGCAACGCCGGCTACCCGAAATGGGGACCGCGCACCCCGCTGAGCCTGGTATTGTCCCCGGACGAGGGCGCTACCTGGCAACATTTCTTCGATTTAGAAAGCGGTCCAGGCGAATTCAGCTATCCAGCGATCCTCCAGGTTTCTGATGGAGGGGTGCACATCGTCTACACCTGGAATCGCCGCCGCATCCAGCACGTAAACCTGGCTGAATCCGATTTTCTTGTACCTCCGGAGGTGAAGCAATCGACACATAAGGTTATCAAATCCCTCACCCTTCCCAAACCATCTTATTCAGGATAGGAGCATCGAGATGAAAACGACCCCTCTATTCAAGATCATGAACCAGCTGGTGATGATCGTCTTCCTTGCCAGCGGTTTACTGGCAGCCTGTGCCCCCAAGGCCACCCCCTCGGCTGCCCCTCCTCAGGAAACTCAACCAACAACGGCTCCAGAAGCCACCCAGCCCTCGACAGAACCCATCAAACTGGTCATCTGGACCGCTTATGGTAAGCAGCTGCAGAGTGCCGTCGACGCGTACAACGCCAAGATGAGGGCCGAAGGCAAGAATATCGAAGTTACCGGCACTGAACTAGCCTTTGAGTCGATTTCCGATAAATTCGCAGTGGCTGTGACGACCGGGGACGTCCCGGACATCCTGGACCTGGACCTAGTGCTGGCGCCCGGCTTCACTTCCAAGGGCGCTATGCTGGATATCACCGACTGGGTGAACCAGGCCGGCCTGAAGGATGACTTCAACCCCAAGTTCCTTGACCTGGGTGTCTGGGATGACAAGATCTACATGATCCCCTTTAGCGCCGATGTCTCGGTGCTGTATTACAACACGGATATCTTCCAGAAAGTTGGCCTCGATCCCGCGAAGAAGATCGAGACCTGGGATGAATTCCGTGACGCTCTGCTGGCGATCAAACAAGCTGACCTGAAAACCGACGCAGGCCTG
>DASWHG010000053.1:0-7025 GCA_036393315.1 Anaerolineales bacterium
TAGCTCACCCGGCTCATCAAGTCCTCGCCGTAGCGCACCTGCGGGTTCATCGCCGCCTCTGTCGCCAGCACGGCCCCTGTCCGCAGGTCGCACAGGTGAGCGACGACGGTCGTCGAACCGATGTCCACAGCCAGGCCGTACACGCCCTCCTGGTAACCGGGTTGGACGCGCAGGACTTCCTCATCCTGCCACAACGTCACGGTAACCGCGTAATTTCCTTCAAGCAAAGCGGGCTGCAGTGCCGGGAGCGCCTTGGGGTCGATGCGCAGCCCGGTCAGGTCCCACTGGTTCTCCAGCGCCTGGGCCAGCCTCTCCCAATCCCCGCGCGAGTCCCCCATTTCCGCCGGCTCCACCTCGACGTACACCTGCCTTACGGCCGGGTTGACCGCGATGACGCGGTCAGAGGCCGCCTTGGCGATGATCTGCTTGCGGGCCTGGCTCTCCTCCGGCACAGAGATGAGCAGGTCGCCCGCCACTTCGGCCGAGCAGGCCAGCCGCCGGCCGTTTAATGGGTGCTCCCGGCTGTATTCGATCTCCTGGGGCGTTGGCGAAGTTAGGTGGCCAGAGGCGGAGGTCAGCCCGTGCTTAGGATAGTGCCCTTCCTCTACGATGATCTGGCACTTCCCACAGGTCTGGCGCCCGCCGCAGATCGATTCCAGCTCGACGCCCAGCTCCCGCGCCGCTTTCAACAAGTTCGTCCCGCGGCGAACCTGCCCCCTTCTGCCGGATGGCAGCAGGACGACCAGGCAGGTGTCGCCGGGATGATCCGTTATCTCCAAGATGCTCCTTCTACGAAGTAACTCTCTCTTGCCGGCGCCGCCTGCGGCGCAGCCCGGACTCGGCCTCCATCTCGGAGAGGGCCACGCGCGCCCAGCCCTGGGGAGGCGTCGATTCTCCCGAGATCATTCCAGGGAATTCCGCCCGGACCTGTGCGTCTAAATCGTCCGGCAGCCTGGTGGGGTTGTCCCGTGTCAGGATCTCCTTTACTTTGCGCATAGCATGCGCCTGGGAGTCCAGACCGCCTCGCTCCTGCCACTGGGCACGCGGGTCCCGGTCGGCGACGTCTGCCAGCAGCATCGTGGTCCGCATACGCTCCAGGGTATGTTCTGTGCCAGCGAACATGCCACCCGGGCCGATTTCGGCGATCTGTTCCACCGCGAAATTGTCTTCGCTGAACTCAAAGCCGCGCTTGATCTGCTTCAACATCAAGGCGATCTCGTTGTCGATCACGGCCTTGGCGAAGTCAAATGCCATCAGCGAGTCCAGTAAACCGGCCATGTTTAGAATGTCCACGCCGCCTAAATAACCGGCGGTCACCGACATGCCCGTCTCGTACCCGGATTGCGCGTCATTGATCTTCGAGTTGGTCAGACCGATATAGCCACCGGCCGGGACGTTGTAAAAACGCGCCATCTGGGCGCAGCCCATGTGCAGGATGCCCGTCTCGATCGCGCCCGGCGAATACGCGCCTGTGCGCATGTCCGCGACGGTCGGCAGCGTGCTGTAGATGACGGCCTTGCCGGGCTGGATCATTTCCGTCAGGACTCCTGCCGCCAGGAACTCGGCATTGCATTGCGCGAGCGTGCCGAGCATCGTCAGGGGCGAGGTCAGGCCCGCATTTGGCACGATCGAAAAATAACTGGGCAGGTCTTTCTCGCTGAAGTAGATGAGCAGCTCGGTGGAGTCGAAATCCATCGTCAGCGGCGAAACCACCGGGCAGTAATGGTGGGTGATGAAAGGATGCGCTCGAAACGCCTCTTCCCCCCCGGCGAGGAGGTACGCCAGCCGGATCATGTCTTCCAGTTCACTGGGAGGTGTGTTCGCCCGGACAGGTTTAACGGTATTCTTGATGGAGGGATAGTATCGAGAAAGGCTGAACTGGCCTGGCGGGGCGTCGTCCGCCAGGGCGGAGATCGAGAACACGTCGTATCCGGGCAGCTCGTTGATCAGGTGAGCGATCCGGGCCAGGTCATCCGACCGTGAGCGCCGTTCGTATCCCGTGACCGGATCGATAATGTTTGGGGCCGAGCTTCCGGTCAGGATCAAGGGGCTGTCGCCGGGGATCGTCCGGTCGTACTGCGGATCCCGGGCGCAGAAGGTGAAACTCGGCGGGAACAGCTTCCGGTACTGCTCGACCACCTGCCCTGGGATCTTGACGACCTCGGACTCCGCATCGACCTGCGCGCCGTGTTTCGCAAAGATCTCTCGGGCCTGGCTGTTCCTTACCAGCATGCCTACCGTCTCCAGGATCTCTAGCGAGACCTGGTGCACTCGCTCGACCTGTTCCTGGGAAAGCAGGGTCGCAAATGTATGGATCATCTGGCTTCTCCTTGCTGTGTTATTGAGGTGAATATTCTTTCCGGATCCTGGCCCCGTCTGGCGGGGCGGCGCCTTCGGTGAAGACCGGTAAGTCGAACGGGGCTGCTTCGGTAATAAAGCGGAATCGGTCTCCCCGGTAGCGGTCTTTGCCGTACTCCACCGGGCGGTCGTCCCGGTCGAACGAGATCCGCTTCTCCAGCATAAGCGGGGCGCCCACCCGCACCCCCAGCAGTTCGGCCTCGAATTCCGATGCCACGACCGGTTCGAAGCTCTGTCGGGCGCGGAATATGGTGACGCCGTACTCGTTCTCCATCACTTCGTAAATCGATCGCCTTTCCAGATCGTGCTTTTCCAAACCCGGGAAACGTTGGGCCGGGATCGAGTAGTCTTCCAGGAGGACCGGCTCCTGGTTGACCGAGCGCAGGCGCAGGATGCGGTAAGCTCGCGCCGAGACTGGGATAGCCAGCTCTCGGGCGAGGGCCTTGTCCACGACCACCTGCTCCAAAGAGATAATCCTGGCACCCGGGGTGTAGCCACGCCGTTGCATCCCTGTCGTGAAGCGGAAAACTGCGTCCATCTGCCGGTCGATCTTGGGCGCGGCGATGAAGGTGCCCACACCGTGTTTTCGCACGACCAGGCCTTGGGCCTCTAATGCGCGCAAGGCGCGCCGCAGCGTCATCCGGTTGACTCCCAGCTTCTCGCTTAGTTCGCGTTCTGAGGGCAGCTGGTCACCGGGCGCCAATTCACCCGTCTCGATCTGGCCGACGAGCCCCTCGGCGATCTGAATATACAGCGGGATCGAGTAGGCAAGCGGCCTTATTTTTGAAGGTGGGAGGAAAATTTCATCGAGCATAACGTTAAATTCCAAGTCCGTTGAGAAGTGGATTAGTGGTATACATCTCTTATACCACATTATACACCCGTTTCTACAAATCGATCAACTGGAAATTTTGGTCTCTCTGGGATCTGCCGTGGTAGGGGCTATATGTGGGGGTTGTTTACGGGCTTCGCCCGCAAACAACCCCCACATATCCCTTTTTCCACGGCGATTTCCAAAGACCCAAATTTTGTCTCTTCCCCCTGGCCAGGGAACATCTTATTAATCCTGGTAGCGCCCCTTCCAGAGCTGACTTTTCAACAGCCAGCGCAGCGGTTGTGATAGGAACCGGAAGACTCCGGCGAGAACCCTCCCACAGGAGCCGCCCAACAGCCGCCATGACATCCGGTCGAGCTGGTAAACCAGGTAGGTGGGCTGCCAGACGCCCCCATATCTCCGGCTGATCCGGGCGATTTCCCCCCGGCGGTCGTATCCGCCCGCGAATGTCTTGTTCTCTGGCCGGACCCGCCAGCGGGCCAGGTCTACCTCCAGGTAATGCGGCGTTGTCCAGGCCGTCGCCCGGATGAACCAATCCCAATCCATCGTCCAATTCAGAGCTGGATCGAGCTCACCGGTCTGCTCCCACAGGGAACGGCGCCAAAAAGCAGCCGGCTGCAAGATGAAATTCGAATTCAGATACAAACTGCGGTCGAATGGGCGGATCCAGTCACAAGGCCGGGTCTTGTTCCCATGCTCGTCGATATTCCAGCCGTTTCCATAAACCAGGTTGCAGTCCGGCGTAGCGCGAAAGTATCCGGCGACCCGCTGCAGCGCGCCGGGTTCGTACACGTCATCGGAGTTCAACCAACCAAGGATCTCCCCCCTCGCCCGGGCGAATCCCTTGTTGATGGCTTCCGACTGGCCACGATCGGGTTCGCTGGTCCAGCCAGCAAGCCAGGCCTCGTACTTGCGGATGATCTCGACGCTCCGGTCCGTGCTCCCGCCATCGATAATGGTATAAGTCAGGTTTGGGTACCCCTGCAGCAGAACCGAGCGGATCGTCTCCTCGAGGAACTCACCCTGGTTGAAGGAAGGCGTTACGATGCTCACCTCGGGCCAGGGCCGGCTGCCAGGGCCGTTTTCCGGAAGCAGAGGGCTTGCCTCTGTCCAGGGCCAGCCGCTCTTACCCTCCGGCGGAGCGGGGAGTTCTTTCAGGGTTGGAGTATGCATCACTCACGCTCGCCCGGGTTCCAGCAGCTCAGCATACCAGGCCAGGTAAGCATCCACCTGCCGGTCCAATCCGTACAGCCGTTGCGCCCGCTCCAGGGCTTCCGCCCCCATCCGCTGTTTCATCGCCGGATCGGTGCATAACTGGACGATCCTCGCCCCCAGCGCGGGCGCATCTCCGGGGGGCGTGAGAAAGCCGCTGCGCCCCTCCTCGACCTGTTCCGGGATGCCTCCGACCGCGGTCGCCAGGACCGGAGTCCCGCAGGCCATCGCCTCCAACACTCCAGACGGGAAGGTATCGGCTCGAGCCGCGTGAACGTAAACGTCGGCCGCCTGGTAGTAGCGGGCCACCCCTTCCGGGTCATCCCGGAAGGGGACAAATTCGATGACCGCCCGGCCAAGCCGCTCTGCGGGGGCATCCTCGCCCAGCACGATACAGCGGATCTCCTGCCTGCCCAGGCGTTCCGCCGCCAGGCCGGTGGCAGCCCGCAGGGTTGGGTAATCCTTCCACTGGCTCCTTTGCATCTGGACGCCCGTCGCCACCAGTAAGTTTGCACTTTGCGGCAAGCCCAACTGGGACCGGGCTGCCACCCGGTCGGCCGGCTTGAACAGGTTCAGATCCACGCCGTTCGGCACCACCCTGCCTTCCACAACCGCAGGAGCCAGCATGGATCGTTCGACTTTATCCATCAGCCAGCGCGAGGGCGTGGCAACGAACAACCGGCTGCGTGTGTATATATCAGACTTCCGCTGCCAATTGTGCGCGGTCGCGTCTCGCCGGATGGCCGGGTAAATGCTCAGGTCGGGGCAGCTTCCACAGCCCGTCCTCCATCTTTCGCAGTCGAACGAATGGGCGCAGTGCCCGCTCAGCATCCAGGCGTCGTGAAGGGTCAGCAACACCGGCAGCTGCCGGCTCAGCCAGGGAAGCATCCGCAGGTCAAAATAGCTTCCGTGCAGGTTGTGACCGTGCAGGACGTCCGGCCGCTTGCCGGAAAGCGCCAGGAGGCGCGCCGTGCCCGGGAAGCGGAATTCTTCGATCCCCAGGTAATAGTCGAGACGCCGGCCCGGTTCGGCAAGCCCCCCGGCAATGCGGCCGAGTGCGGCCGCGAGGCGCGTCCTTCCCTCCGCCTGGTTTAATCGGTCCGACCATCCCAGAAAAAATCGAGACCACTGGCCACGCGCCTGCTCGTTCGGGACGACGAACACATCCGGATCCTGGCCTTGCTTTTCCCCGACGGCCAGCCACGAATCCAAACCGCGCGCCTGATACGCTTTGAACAGGTTCCAGGCGACTTTTTCCGCCCCGCCCCGGCTGTCGGCGGTGCTCACTTGCAAGATTCGCATCGGCCGGTCAATCCTTCTTAAATAACTGGTAGGATTCTATTTCGTCTACCAGGTGGAACTGGCTATCCAGGGGGAGCTCGAAATAGTGCTTTGGAGCCCACTCTGGCGGCTTGGGCCGCGTCTGCACGATCAGGTATTCGTCGCCGGGTGCCAATCCTTCTGCGCAGCGGTTTGTATTGACGATGTTATGGCGGTAGTAGAAAAGCATGTCGAACTCCGCCCCAACCTTGTAGATCGGGTTGGTGATGTGGTATTGGGCCATGAAGGGGAAAATAAAGGTCTGGTAGCCGATCGAAGCCCGGTCCTTCCCATCTGCTCGGATCTGCTTTGCCACCGCGTCTACGACCTGGATCTCTTCCGCATCCGGACCTGCCCAACCGGTTTGCGACCAAGCTTCCACCCGGGAGAGTAAGAAGGAGTTCCCGCAGATGATCAGAATGAGGGCCACCTGGGTGGCCCAGACGATCCCCCGCGGGATCGAAAGGCGCGGCAGGAAATAGGTGGCAAAGGCCGCCAGGAACAAGACCTGCATGGGGAACAACCACATGAATCGCTCCGGTTTTCCCGGTTCCGCCAGCACCATCAAGATGAACCAGGGGATGAGCAGGCAGAGGACCAGCAGCCGGGTCCTCTCGGCTTGTTCCTGCGTCTGGATGTGCACGCCCAAGCGGGATAATCCGCGATTCGTGATCGCCAGAAACCAGGGTCCAACGAGAAGGACCATCCCGGTCGAGAGCAGCACTTTCTGTAATTTGTACAAGGTCGGGCTGGGAGGCACCACGAGGGGATGGGAGGCGCCAAGGAACAGCCCCAGGGTGAATTCGCTCACCAGCATGCCCAGAAGGATCATCCCAAGACCAGCGAGCGTCACCCAGTTGACCTGGAGGCGTGGCCATTTAACCCGCTCCCCTGGGGACCGCTGAGCTCCGGGGACGCTCAGCACCAACACGCTGACCAGGGTGAGCAGCAGCAAGACCAGGGGAGCGCCCGGTAGGGGCGCGACGGGCTGGAAGTTATACAGGGCTTTTTCCATGACGACGGCAGCCGGCTGGATTAGCGCCTCGAGGCCCGCCGGGGTATTCACCACCTGGTCCATGCTGGCTTGAGACTGTTCCGCGCCATCCTCCAGGGACAGCATCGTCCGGGTTGGGTCGCACCAGGCCTCCCGGTAATTTTTAGGAAAGATCGACTTCTGCAGGAGCTGGGATCGGATATCCACAAACCCACGGGGTGCCTCGAACTTCAGGTAAGGTGACCAGGCAACGAGGATAACAGCCCCTGCAAGGAGCAGAGGCGCAACCCGGATTGGCGGGCGGTA
>DASWHG010000054.1:0-5850 GCA_036393315.1 Anaerolineales bacterium
GCGGTGATGTCCGCGATATCGGAGACCACGACCCGGTAATATAAAGTCCGCAGATCGTCGCCCAGCACGAAGACAGCTCGCCCGCTGGCTTCGGTTGAAACCGGGGGAACCGCATTCGCTCCTGCAAGCTGCGCCTCGAAGACATGGAATCCGCTCTCCACCTGGCCACGGATCTCACCTTCCGGATACGCGCTGGTGTGGATATTGAGGTAATACCCCCCGACCAGCAGGTCCAACAGCTGTTCGGCGGTCAGGCTGGCGTCGCCGCTGAGCGGGTTCTCCGGATCAAAGTCACGCGGGTCCGTAGGGCTGTAAATCGTTATTTCGGGTGGGCCTTCTTCTCCCCGGAAGCCCGGATGGAGATGAGCAGCAGTGATATCCTCGATATTCACCACGGCAATCTCGTAGTGCAGAGAATTCATTTCCTCGCTGAGCGTGAAGCGCGCCGCGCTGGCTGCATCGGTCATCACCGGAGGCACTTCATCCCTGCCCGTTAGCACCGCGTTCAAGGTCTCGCTGGCCAGCAGGTGCAGCTGGCCGCGGATCTCGCCGCCCGGGTTCGCTTCTGTGTGAACATTCACATAAAAGTTCCCGGCCACCAATTCGATGACCTGTTCTTCCGTCAGGGTCAGGCTGCCGGTGACAGGGTTACCTGGATCGAACGTCCCACTGCCGGTAAACAAATCGAACAAAATGGGGCCGTTCTCCCCTGGAAGACCATCGTGGATGTGAGCGGCAGTAACATTGGAGATGTCCGCAACCGCCACGTGGAACAGCAGGGTAGTCAAGTCTTCCTTCAAGACCATAACTGCCCGCCCGCTGGCGCTCGTTGCTACCCTGGGCACTTCATCCGCGCCGGAAAGGATGGCTTCGAATGCCAGGGAGCCGCTGCCGATTTGCCCGCGGATCTCCCCTTCCGGATGCTCCGTCGTCAGGACATTGACGTGCAGGTTGCCGGTCAGCAGTTCCAGCAGCTCCTCCGGCGTCAGCGGCAGGTCGCCGCTGATGGGATTGTCCGGGTCGAATGTGCCGGTCCCATCGAACAGCGTCCACAAAATCGTCCCTGTCTCCCCGGGCTGGCCTGTATAGATGTGGGCCTCACTGATACCCGCGATCGAGCGGACCGCAACCGTATATTGAAGCGAATCCAGGCTGGAATTGAGTATGAAAGTCGCAAGGCCAGAGGCTTCCGTCTCTACCGGCGGTACCTCGGCTTCCCCGGTCAAGGGAGCCCGGAAGCGGGCCGGGGGCGTGAAGGGCAAGATCTGGCCGCGGATCTCGCCTTCAGGGTGCGCATTGGTCTCTACCTCGACATAGTAGTTTCCGACCAGGAGCTCGGTGACCTGTGCATTGCTGAGGGTGACCGAGCCACTGAGGGGGTTCTCCGGATCGAAGGTGCCCGTCCCATCGAAAAGGGTGAACACGATCGGGCCGTCCTCGCCTGGCTCGCCTTCCCGGATATAAGCGGCTGTAATCTCCTCGATGCCAGCAGCCACCATCACCTTGTAATACAGAGCCAGGCTTCCGGCTTCGTCGACCAGGATGAAGACCGCTTCTCCACTGGCATTCGTGGCGACCGGTGGGGTGACAGCCTCCCCCGAAAGATCCGCCCTGAATGCCGGTTGGGCCTGGAGAGCGCCCGGCTCAGGGGTGGTCTGGATTAAGGGGCGCAGGGCACCGCTCGAGTTGGATTCAGCCAGGGCTGGCAGCGCTACCAGGATCGAGACGAGAGTCGCCAGGAACAAGATTCGAAAGAAGAGTTTTCGACTCATTTAAACCTCCTCATTTAATTTTCTATCGGTTAACAACTGGGGAAACAGTGTACCTGGGGAGTAGGACACCCATAACCCCCTCTGGACCGGCCAGGTATCGATCAAGTGGCTCTCCTCGGATATCTAACTCCGATAACCTTGGTGATTGGCGGAAAGTTGTTCTAAATAACATCAGACCTTTTACCGCCAATCACTCAAGCGCAAGCCGCAGACCGCCGAAGGTGTCTAAAAAAATTCCAACGTGATCGGCGGTTTGCCATTGCCAGAAGCGGGTTTATTTATAATCGCGGCCTTATGCTCCCATCAATAAGGAATCTCCCTTAATCGGGAGGTAGGGAAATCCCCAGTGTTGGGTAGGGATTTCCCTGATTTGCGTAGGCGACAATGAGACGTCAGCGGAGTCATGCTAAGGAGCAAAATCATCTTTTCCCCTCACAAGGAAATTTCCAGCCTTTTCAATCCATATTTATTGGGTAGAATCAAACTGGGCCGGGCAAAGCCCGCACGAACAACAAAAACCCATTTTCAGACACTCGCTCAGGAACGGGGGATTGGAGGTTGAATGACAGAATTATACGGTGGGATTGAAGCCGGAGGCACGAAATGGGTGTGCGCAGCCGGTCTCGGTCCAAACGAAATCCATGCACAGGCGCGCATCCCCACCACCACGCCCGGCGAGACGATTAAAGCTGCGATCGACTTCTTCCGGCAGGTACAGCAATCGAGCCCGCTGGCAGCGCTCGGCATCGGCTCGTTTGGCCCGGTCGACCCTCAACCGCGCTCGGAAACTTACGGCCACATCACCTCCACCCCCAAGCCGGGCTGGGCCAATACGGACGTGGTCGGCCCGATCCGGGAGGCTCTCCAGGTCCCGGTCGGCTTTGACACGGACGTCAACGCAGCTGCGCTGGGAGAGGCGCAGTGGGGCGCAGCCCGAGGCTTGGAGGACTTCATCTATCTAACCATCGGGACGGGCATCGGCGGGGGCGTCCTGGCGAACGGCCAATTAATTCACGGCCTGCTCCACCCGGAGATCGGTCACCTGCTGGTCCCGCATGACCGGGGCGCAGATCCTTTTGAGGGGACGTGCCCGTACCACGGAGACTGCCTGGAAGGGCTGGCTTCCGGCCCGGCGATCCAGACCCGCTGGGGGCAACCAGCTGAAACGCTTCCCCCGGACCACCCGGCCTGGGAGCTGGAGGCGCGCTACCTTTCCCTGGCGCTGGTGAATTTGATCCTCACGCTTTCCCCCAGGCGAATCGTGATGGGAGGCGGCGTCATGCAGCAACTGCAGCTCTTCCCGCGCCTGCGGGAGTTGGTCCTGGAAGCGCTCAACGGCTACGTACAATCGCCAGCGATCTGCGAGGAGATCGATGACTACATCGTCCCGCCTGGCCTGGGCACCCATTCAGGCGTGTTTGGCGCCATCGCCCTCGCCCGGCAGGCCGCGACCTCACCTCCTGAGAAACCTACCTGAGAGTAGAGGACAAGAGCCTGGTGGAACTCAGTGTATCAGAGTGGTAAATATACGATACGATTCTCGGCGATTGATTTCTCCACTGCGAGCATCACTTCCAACGACTTGCGTCCAGCCTCTCCGGTGATGAGAGGCTGCTTATCTCGCAGGATGCAGTCGAAGAAGTGCTCCATTTCCAGCTTGGCCGCGCCGACCAGCTTTCCGTGCATCACCGGCCAATGGCGCGTGTCGGGGAACTTCCAGCCTTCGCGATTAACACCGAACAGATCCATCGGGGTGAAGTCCAGGTTCAGATTGCCATGCGTTCCAACAACATTCATACGCACATCGCCGAACCCACCCCAACTGGCAGGAGTTTGCCACTTCGCCCACTCCTCGGGCATGCACCAGCCCACTTCGTGGACTGCCAGACCGCCATCTTCGAACTCGATCATCATCCAGGCAGAGTCAAAGGTATTTAATTCCTCCCAAACTCGCCCGCGCAAAGCCCGCGCATAAACGCTCTTTACGGGCACCGGATGGTACCAAAGAAACTGGTCGATATCATGGACGGCAATGTATGAAACCGGGCTGACCCGTCCCGCCAACCGGCGGGCTTCACTGATTCCGGCCAGGCGGCGAGAATAAGCTGAGAGGAAGCGCCCGATACTGCCCTCTTCGATCGCGCCCTGGATCATAGCATAGGCGACCTCGAAGCGCAGGATATAACCGATCAGTAGCTTGACACCTGCCTGAGCGCAGGCCTCATTGATTGCATCAGCATCCTCCAGGGAGGTCGCCATGGGCTTTTCAAGAAAAATGTGACAACCAGCCTGGGCTGCTGCCCGGACAGGCTCCAGGTGGAGAGTCTCAGGTGTGGCGACGATCACTGCGTCAGGGTGGTGGAGCTGGAGCATTTCGTGGAAATCCTGGTAAGGCTTGCCGCTATAAGCCATCGTTAGCTGCTTTGCTCGCTCGAAATCTTCATCGGCAGCAGCCACACAATGGGCGTAGGGCAGCTCACTGCCCACCCGAGCAAGCACACCTCCCATAAAACCAGATCCAATTACAGCATAGGTCAGGTTTTCCACAGCTTACCAGCCTTCCGCCAGCCAGCGAATCGCTTGCCGCCAAAACTGTCCGTAATACTCCCACGGCTGGAAGAATGCCGCCCAGTGCGGGCTGCAGTCGGTAGCGAAGGCCATGGCACGTCCCTTGCCGAACTGCCAGGTGACGATGAGGGGATACTCATCCTCCCCTTCACCGATCGTCGCCAACACATCCGCAGCTTCCTTTGGGATGATACGGTTGAAGCCCTCAAAAACCGGGCAATCCTCCCAGGGAATGCCCTGCAGCATGGGATGATCAGGCTGCTTGATGCTGACACGCACCCCTTCGGGCGTCTCGACGCGGTCGTCCACGCCCTTCAAGCAAGTTACGGGCAGAGCTTCTTCCACAGGTGTATCGTAATATCCGCCGTGCCCAAAACGCCCGCTAAAGGAAGTCCAACCACCCACCATGAGCAAGCCACCACCATTGCGGGTGTATTCCCGGATAGCCTTCAAGCGGTTGGTGCGAGGGACCGGCGTCCCGGGAACCCAAAACGGATAGAGCGCCAGCACCTCACATTCGCAGTCACTGATGATCAGGGCATCGTACTCTGCCAATTCTTCCACCGTGCGCGGAAAGTCCGAAATGGCTTGCTCGTTCGTCATATGGAGCACTTCGATGCCGCCTTCATTGAGCGCGTCGATCAGCGGCTGGCCCCAAATGTGGTGAGAGAAACCCTTTACCTCGAAGTTGAAGGGGGAGGCGACGAAAATTGGGCCGATCTTTGAGGCTGCGTCGCCTGCGTAGAGGACTTTCATGAATTAAGCTCCTTTCGAAGAGATCTGGTGATTAAATAAATTCCATGCCCAGCTCGCTGTAGCGGCTGAGCTTATCGAGCGCCTTTTGGACGTACTCGTATAGCTCGGTGCCGTGCGGGTGTTGCTCTGAAGCGGCGCTGCGCCAGGCAGCCAGGGCCTCAGAAATACAGCCCAGCTTCTCGTACGCCAGGCCAAGGCTGTAATACACCTGCGCCTGGTTAAGGGTAGTGGGTTTGCCTACGCCAAGGTTCTCCGGGTACTCGAGTGCCGCCTGGTAATCCAGGATCGCTTCTGCCAGCATCCCTGCCTGGATACGGTCTCCGGCACGCTGCATCAGTGCCCGTACGTAAAGATTGTGGAAGCTCTGGTCCATCTCCAGGGGCGTGAACTTCTCCGTCTGCATGATGTCCAAGGCTTCCTCGTTACGCCCCAGGTCGACCAGCATGAGAATGCTACGCTTATGGACGTCTTCACGCACATCCGGCAGCGCGTTGATCGCTTCCAGGAGCTGTTGGCGCTTCTCAGCGAACCCCTGAGCTTTATACAGATCGTCGAGGTGCAGATATAAATCTTGATTGCACGGGTTGAGCTGCCTGGCTTTCTCGAAGAGATCAATCGCCTTCTGGTTGTCCTTCTCCCGCTGCCAGGCTGCCAGGCCCAGGTTGCGGTAGAGCACGTCGTATGTCTCCAGGCCTGGAAGGGCCTCCTGCCACATCTGCACACCTTCCTCGAAGCGCTGGCGGGCGTAGAGGAA
>DASWHG010000055.1:0-2906 GCA_036393315.1 Anaerolineales bacterium
ACGCTTGGGAATATCCTGGACGTAGAGCGCGGCGCGTTCGTACGGCGTAAGCAAAGAAAGCATTAGGAAGATTAGGATGGTTACGCCGAACAGCAAGACCGGCATGATGAACAAACGACGAATGATATATGACAGCATAGCTCTCTTTACCTCTAAATGTCAGGGTACAGGGAGCCGGAGCTTAATCCGGCTCCCTGCTTCGAATTTACCAATTTCCCGGATTAGGGTGCTGTTTTTGTCAACGCGTAGATCCAGCTATACGAAGGGTCGCTATAAGCCGGGTTGAAGTAGAAGCCATCGATCCATTCCTGGAAGTGATAGCGATCTAACAGCTGGTATATCCAGATGTTGATGGCCTGTTCCTGCGCCATCAGCTGGATTTCCTCGTAGATCGGTTGGCGTTCCTCCACGGTTGCCAGCGCTGCGCCCTCCTCGATCAGCGCGTCAAACTCCGCGGCGATCTCTGGGGACATGTTCGTGATTCGACCGTAGGCGCCGTTGGAGTGCAGGAAGGCGTGTACCCAGTTGTGCGGGTCGTGGTAGTCTTCCAGCCAGCCACCCACATAAATGGGCAGCTTGCCTTCGCGGCGGCTGTTTAGCAGCACCGGCCACGGCATGCCGACCACGGCAATATTGAAAAGGGGATTTACGCCCTCGACGCCAGCTTTGATAATCTCGGCGGCGATCCGGCGGGATTCGTTCCCGGTGTTGTAGCCAATCTGCATATAGAAGCCAAGGCTCCAGATGTCATTGTCGTCCTCGCCAGCAGGAACGCCGTCCTTATCCACGTCGGCTTGCATGAACTCTTCTTCACACAGGGCCGGGTCGAAGGAGTACAGCGGCTCCTCACCCTCGCGGTAGCCCATCATGCCCTGTGGGATGGGCCCTTGCGGCTGCATGGCGCTGCCATTCAGGGCGTCCGTAATCAGAGCATCGAAGTCAAAGCAGTAGTTGAAGGCCTTGCGGATGTGGATATCGCTAAAGAAGTCAGCCGGGACGCCGTTGCCATCAACGGCGCCGCTGCCCACGAAGGGATTGCCGCCCTCCACGTTAATGCTCCAGTTGAACTGGGCCGGAGTGATGGCAGGCGTGGGCGATTCGGTGCTGACCTGGATGTATCCGCTGGGATTGCCCTCTTCGCAGGTCCCGTCGGCCTGGCAGACAGTCTTGTAGTAAGGCTCAACCTGGCTGAAGAATGGCGGCGGGGTGTAGATGTAATCCGCGTCGCCGGCTTCCAGCATCGACAGGCGCGTGCCCCATTCGGTGATGTCCTTGAGGACGACGCGCTTGATGCTGGCGGGACCGCTGGGGCCACCTTCCCACATGGGCTCGGTGCGCCAGTAGTCCTCGAAGGCTACCAGCACGGTTTCCTCGCCAGGCGTCCAGTGATCCAGCATGTAAGGACCGGTGCCGTTGGCCTGGTTGAACAGGATTGAATCCTCAGCTGCGGGATCGGCCCAGTTCTGCCAGGTCGCACAGTCGTTGTCCCAGGCGCCGTTTTCCACCATCCATTCCTGGTCGGTGACGCCGCCCAGGAAGGACTGGGCCAGCAGCGCCAGGAACCAGGGGGTCGGGTTGGCCAGGTTGTAGGTCACCGTTCCGGCTTCGTCGTCGGCCACGATCTTCTCTTGCACGGCTTCGCATACCTGCACCAGCTCGGCGCTGCTCAGATCCTCATAGGTTTCTTTCCCAACGACCGCGGCCGCGAAGTCTTTAACGGACGCCAATGCGTAATCGGGTCCGAAGAAGGCTTCGTAGGTCATCCAGTGCGGGCCGTCGATACGACCCTGGAGCAGGGCGCGGTGCGTCGTGTAAGCCACGTCGTGCGGCTCGAGCGTGCCTCCCTCATGGAACGTGACGCCCTCGCGGATGTTGAAGGTCCAGGTCAGGCCATCCTCGCTGGTCTCCCATTCAGTGGCCAAAGCGGGGACGAAGCTTTCAGTGCGTTCGCGCTCGTACCAGACCAGGCCTTCGTAAATGTTGGACTCGACGGCCGATCCGCGGGTTTCATAGGTCCAGGCGGGATCCAGCGTCTCCTGCTCGCCTGCGCCAGTGACGACTGTATAGGTATCTGGATTCTTGAATTCGGGCGAAATCGCCGCTGGAGGTGGTTCGGTCTTTTCCGCCTCCGGAGTGGAGGTGACCTCCACGATCTGGGTCTCGATGACGGTTTCACCCTCTCTCTCAACGACCTGGGTGACCACCACCGTCTGGATGGCCGGCTGCGCCGGGGCGCAGGCTGAAAGCACCATGCTGGCGATCACCAGGATTCCAAATATTGCGCTTAGACGTTTTTTGGTAAACATTTTCTCCTCACTTTAGGATATTTTCGTCATTGTTGACGATTTTGATGTAACCAATATAGACCTTGTAAACGATTTTTCCCCGAGAATCACCTCCTTTTTCAATTAACTGGGGCAGGTTGGTTAGTTTGTTGGGCGTCTGGTTTCCTCGCCGGCTGGCCGGTCGGTTCGACCAGGTGGCAGGCGCACCAGTGATCGGCTTCCACCTCGATTAATTCCGGTTCTACGTGGAAGCAGATATCCATCGCAACTGGGCAGCGTGTATTAAAATTGCATCCTTTGGGCGGGTTTGCCGGGCTGGGCAGATCCCCTTCCAGGATGATGCGCCGGCGCTTCTCTTCCACCTCCGGGTCAGCTACGGGGATAGCGGACAGCAGCGCTTGAGTATAAGGGTGCAGGGGATTCTTATACAGCGTCTCCCGGTCGGTAAGTTCCATGATCTTGCCCAAATACATCACTGCTACGCGCCGGCTGATATGGCGCACCATGCTCAGGTCGTGGGCGATGAAGATATACGTCAGCCCCAGCTCTTTCTGTAGATCTTCTAACAGGTTGACCACCTGGGCCTGGATGGAGACATCCAGGGCGGAGATGGGCTCGTCG
>DASWHG010000056.1:0-2559 GCA_036393315.1 Anaerolineales bacterium
GCTACATGTATTGGATAGAAGGCGGGGACAGCGTAGGCTTCGAAATTCTTCGATCCTACGATGCCATCGGTGGCTGCTGCGAATCCGGCGGTCACTGGCAGGTGGACGTGGATACGGGGGAACTGGCGCCGTGGACACCGCCGCCTGAGATACAGAAAAAGCAAGAAGGGCTGGCCTCCCCGGACGGTAAGTTGATGGCGATCAGTGACGATCAAAGCGTGAGCATCGCCGAAGCCGATGGGAAGATCCTTCACGAAAACGTGTTCACCTTCCTCTCCTTTCCGGCCGAGGAAGGACCGGGCAGGTACGGCCCTACCCTTGTTTGGTCCAAAGACTCACAATCTCTGCTAGCTATCACCATCACGGAAGACATATACAGCGACCTGGCGACTTTCACGACCTGGTGGATCCCTGTAAACGGCGAACCTGCGCAGGAGCTGGCAACCTTTTCGGGTATGCCTTACACAGCCTACATTTCGCCTGGCCAGGAATACCTGGCGTATTTAAAGCGCAGCCAGCCGATGTCAAACGATTACGAACTGCACCTGGCCCGGTTCGACGGCTCGAAGGACGTGCCGTATGCGCAGGGTCACATGCTGGAGTTTTGGGGTTGGGCCCCGGACGGCGTACACTTTCTCTTCGGTCAAAACTCCACCCTGAATCCACAAATCGGTAGTTTGTGCGGTAGTCCACGGCCGCTGCTCGACCCGCCGGTCGTGCCGGCCACGTACATCGGTTGGGTGGATTCAGAGCATTTCTTGTTCGTCAAAGGCCGCTATGGAGATCCGACAGCAGAACTGCGCCTGGGCCAGGTGGGGGAAAGAAGCCTCCTGATCGGGCCTTTCAACGGGGAAACCGCTCATTACCAATTCGACCCGGATGAAGAGGCGTTGGGAGGTGAGAGTCGGTGACGCGAATGTAAAAAGCAAATCGTGATCACCCGTCTCTGGATGGCAACTTCTCCGCGCGGGCGCGGATGCCGAGCAGCATCTTGCGCGCCATGACGAAGGAGATCGGCTCCATGAAGACGCGGTAGGCCAGGGTATTCAGGGCGTTGGGGTTCCAATCCAGGCGCAGGCGGAAGAGGGCACGGGTGGCGCCCTCGCCGAGCGGCTCGAGGTAGAAGGTCTGGTCGCCGCTGAAATACGCTTCGGGCTGGAGGTTCTCGTCTTTGACCGGTTCGCCGGTCTTTGTATCCAGGATCCCGCCCAGGGTGATCCACTGCCGGGGCTGGATGGCAGCCACCGGGAAGCCGAACTCGCCCGTTGGCATGGCCTTGACCACGTCCCCGACCTCCAGGCGCTGGTGCTCCGTGAGCAGGCGGCCGGCGCTGGGGACCCCGCCGTTGTCGAGCAGGTCGTAGCTGTACCAGCCGGCGCGCTGGCAGCCTAGCTGCACGAACCAGGGCCAGACCCGTTCGACCGGTGCCTGCACGGTGAGCGCCAGGGTCATCTCCGACTTTGGGGAGGGGACGATCTCGTCGCCGGGCAGAGGCTGAGATGCCTCGGCCTCGCTCGCGCCCCAGCGGCTGTACCAGGGGCGCAGGAGCGGGGAGAGCAGCACGGTCGCGGCGATCAGGGCCGCGCCGGCAATCCCCTGCGGGACCGTCTTGATATGAAACTTACCATTTTTGGTATTCACCGGGTCAAACTCCGTTCAGTCCGCCCGGACGTAAACGTCCGGGCTAATTTGCGAAGCCCCAGTTTGGCTTGATCTAGGCCAACGACCTTCGCAAGGTGAACTCCGTTCGCTCCCTTACCTGGTCCGGAGCTGGATGCTCCGGGCTGGCCGAGAACATCTACCCGCAAACCTTACTTCAGGAATGGAGCCTTTCTATGTCGTCGCGAGCGCCCTTAGCGAAGCGATCTCAACTCTCGACCTTCGCCGAGACTGCTTCGCGCAGAACGCTAAGCGCAGCGGCGCACGCTCGCAGCGACTTATCCTAGGCTCCTCCACTCGCAATCCTTACTTCAGGAATGGAGCCTTTCTATGTCGTCGCGAGCGCCCTTAGCGAAGCGATCTCACCTCCCGACCTTCGCCAAGACTGCTTCGAGAAAACCGCTAAGCGCAGCGGCGGACGCGCGATCGTAACCTGTTAACTGTACAGGGTTTCACCCGTACAGGATAGTTATGTTGGTCAACAACCGTCAGGACAAATGTCACTCGTAGCAAGGCGGCCAGGCTGGGCGGAATCTTCGTGGTCGAGCCCGTACGTGTGCACTTAAAAGTTGTTGGTAATATTTTGGGTTTGCGTTTTTGGGCGGTGTACACCGCCCAAAAACACAAACCCGGTAACAACATTTGAGTGCTCCCGCCCGTACTACCGTGCGGGACGGTTATCAATGATATACTATCATTTCTACCTTAATAGTAGGCAAAGCGCCGAAAGTATCTTGAGGAGGACAGTGACCTGAACGGCAATTGGCCGGTTGACACCTGTTTTTTTAATAATTACTTTCGGCCAATCGCCTCGTAATTTCATCCGGAATTTGAGTTCCAAAAACCGACATAAGTTAATGATGAAATCAAGATTGGTTTGGGTAGTATTGCCCCTGGGCA
>DASWHG010000057.1:0-7057 GCA_036393315.1 Anaerolineales bacterium
TTGCCGCCTTCTCCCACCCCAACTTCCTCTTTGCCCCCGCCCTGGGGCGGGGGTTAGGGGGTGGGGAAAAGAAGGGCTTTCGACTTTGAGAGAACCAAAGCCCAGTACAAGCCAAATTATCACGAGGCTAAGCGACCCCTCGCTCGCCAGGGAGAGCAGCTCGGCGAGGGGAGGGTCGCCAGCCAGCCGGCCATCGATCCCTGGGCGACGATCACTCCACCGGGATCGCCTTGTAAACCTTCGAAACGTCGATGCCCTGGCTGCGCCGGTAGGCGTTGAACCCGAAGTAAATGAGGGCTGCAAGAGCGTAGTTGAAGATCATGAACAGCATCGAGCTTACGTTCGCCCAGCCTATGGCGTAATAGGCGAAGTCGAATGGCGGGACGTGCGGGTCCCACAGCCACTCGACCAGCAACCAGTCCAGGAACAAGAAGAAGATGATCCCGGCCAGGGTGATGAGCGGCATGCTGCTGCTGGCCAGGATACGCCGGGTGACGTAATAGAACAGCCACACGATCAGCCCGGCGTTGATCACCGTCAGCACAGTCACGAAGAGCACGATCAGCCAGGTCAGCAGGGTCGGTTCGAGGACGCCCAGGTTGGTTATCACTGTATAGGCGTAACGGAAGGAGGTGACGATCAGGTACAGCCCGCCTGCGGCGAACAAGGCTGTCACCAGCCAGGCCAGCCAGGACGGCATGTTGTACTTGGAGATCGGCGAGCCCTCGAACACGTCCCTGGCCTTCCAGGGCAGGATGATGGCCGCGACCGTGGTACCCAGGAAGGTGACCGCGATCACCAGGGTGGCGTCCAGCACCAGGCTGCGGAAGCCGATGATATCGTAGGCATACAGGAACGAGATAATGATGGAGGGGATTACCATCAGCATCAGGGCGACGATGGGGGTGCGGGTGCGCGGCTCGATGTAGGAAGCCCACTCGGGCAGCATCCGGTCAAAGGCCGCAGCGAAGATCACCCGCGTGGAGCTCAGGAACACCGTGCCCGACCAACCGAACCACCACAGGCTCATCAGTGCGATGACCAGGAACTGGACGGCCCGGCTGTTGACCATGAAGGCGGCGAACAGGGCCGGGTAAGGCCAGATCGGGATCGGCGGGGTCTGGTCGGTGTAGCCGAAGGTGTAGTTCCAGAAGGCCCCGTTGGCGCGGTTGTAGAAGTCCCAGCCTAGCGTCTTATTGATCAGCGCGAAGAAGATCAGCGCTAGGACGGCGGTGACGGTGATGGCCGCGGCCATGCCGTAGAAGTTGCGCTTGTAATCGCTGGCCCCGCGCACCTCGCCGTACAGGGTCGAGCCCCAGTTCGGCCACAGGTTGAAGAACACGATCAGCGGGATCAGGCCCAGGCTGGCGCCGAAGACCAGGTTCCCGAGCGGGGCAGCCACGGTGCCGGCCGCCTCACCGGCTTCCAGGGTAGCCGAGTACAGCTCGACGCCCGAGGCTGAGCCGAACATCCCGGGCATGATCGCGTTCAAGTTGTTCACAAAGGTCTGGTTGTTGCCGAACAGCAGTAGCAGGAACACCAGCGCCAGACCGACCGCGCCGCCCCAGAAGCAGAACTTCTGCACCCGAGCGTACCACTTCATCCCGATCGCGATGTAAATGGTCACCAACACGCACAGGAAGAGGGCGGCGAACAGCTGGCCGCCGGAGGTGCTGGCCTGAATGGCCAGGTTCTGCAGCCCGAGGATGCCGAGCAGCGGGGTGAAGACTTCGTAGGCCAGCATCTGAGAGTACAAGGGCACCCACAGCCACAGGATGAACCACCAGCCGGTGACCGAGAGGATAAACCCGATGCTGCGCCCCAGAATGCGGCTCTGCCAGACGTAGTCCCCCCCTGCACGCGGCATTGCCGAGATCAGGCTGGCGTAGACGATCACCTCGAAGATCGTCAGGATGCCCCCGACCACCACGGCGACCGCCAGGTTCCCTTCGAAGTAGTAGGCATACGAGAAGATGAACAGGCCGAGAGTGATCAGGTTGATGGAAAAGGTTGCGTAGATGAAGGCGTCGAACACTGACCAGGATCGAACCAGGCCGCTCGCCTTCCGTACGAAGAGGGTGACCTCACTCATGGATAAAGCTCCTTTCCAGGGTTTTATGTCCTGTAGGACATGCCGACAGCTGAGATCAGATTACAGAGTTTTCGGGCTATGGTTTTTCGATTACAGCAGGCCTCCTTTCATCTCACTATGTTGTTTGTAGCGCCTGGCCTCCTTGTCGTTGCGAGCGTGCGCCACTGCGCTTAGCGGTTTGGGCGAAGCAATCTCGGTGACGATCGTAGGAGAATGCTTCGTCGCGGGATACCCATCTCTCCTGTCGTTGAGAGCGTGCGCCACTGCGCTTAGCGGTTTGGGCGAAGCAATCTCCTCCCTGCGTCATGAGTTGAGACTGCTTCGCGGAGTGCGCTCGCAGCGACATGCTGGCAGTGAGACTGCTTCGTCATCGCCAGCTACGCTGGCGCCCGCTAAGCGAAGCGGCGCCTCCTCGCCACGACATGCCGGGGCATAGTTGTCGATGGGACAGTATTCACTTCTTAAGGTGCGGTCCAGCGTTATCCCGTCGTCAAAACATAGCTCCCCAGCTTCTTATTCTTCAGCTCTACCACGGCCCCGTGCAAGATGCCCTGCTCGTACATGCTGCCCGGGTTGATGCACAGCGTCCGCTTGTATTTGCGGGTTCCTTTGCCCTCGTGGATGTGGCCGTGTAGCCCAAGCAGCGGTTGGTACTTCTCGATCACCTTCAAGACTGCCTGGCTGCCGACCGAGATGAGCGACTGGCCGGCGTAGGCCAGGCGCATGTCCTTGGTCAGCTCGGGGGCTTCGTCGAGCCCGCTGCCGTAGGGCGGCGGGTGCAGGCTGAACACAGCGTTCTCCGGGCTGCGCACCTGGGAGACGACCGCCTCGATGCGCTGCAGCAGTGCCTCCTCCGGTTCCTCCCGGTGGGTATCCCAGGGCGTCGGGTTTGACCACCCCGAGCTGGCCAGCTCGTGCTGGTCATCCAACTGGATCACCTTGCCTTCGGCCAGCTTTACGCACTTCGAGGTGGCGATCACTTCGTCGATCTCGAAGATGTCGTCGTTGCCGGGGCACACGTAGCATTGGATGCCCGTCCCGGCCAGTTTCTCATCGGCGTACGCCATCCAGAGTTCGACGGTCTTCAGTACCTGCTCCAGGAACAGCTCATCGGAACCTCCCGGCCTGGCAGAGATTTCTGCCACCTCGTCCGGGGTGGTTACGTACGGGTAGTAGCCCCGGTTCTGGATCATCTGGACCATCTTATCGACCTCTTCCCGGCCTTCCAGGATGGTTTCCTGCTCCAGCAAGGTGACTTTGTGGCGGTCGCCGCCCTGGGCAATGATGGGCACGATGGCCTTGCCGGTCATGTCGCCGCCCAGGATGATCACGTCGGCTTCGTAAAACTTGCCGCCGCTGACGAACTTCTTCCAGCAGATCTCCGAGCCGTGAACGTCTGTGGCGTAGAAAATTTTCATGAGTTATTCCTTATCTGTATCAAGGTCTGCTCAGCCGTTCTTTACGGCTTCCAGCCAGGCGGCGAACTCGGGTGAGTCCATTTTGGCTTCGGCCCGGCCCCAGCGTTCGGTTGCCCAGCCCCAAAAGTCGTAATCGATGGTCGAGATCTTCGCCTGGATGGCCGCCCAGAGTCCCCAGCCGACGTCCGACATAATCATGTTGAGCTTCATGCGGGCGATCATGGCCTCGGACGGGCGGCCGAAATAGGCGCCGCACAGCTCGACGAGGGAGTCTTCGTCATATTCCATCTCCTGGGCGGTGTTGCCCAGCTCGAAGGTTGGGTCATTATTACCGCTGTACTCGAAGTCGATCAGGCGCAGCTGCCGCCCGTCGTCGATGTAGTTCTCGGCGAGCAGGTCGTTGTTGCACGGCACCGTCGCCAGCGGGTGGACAGACATGGCGGCTTCGATCCGGTTCACGGTCGGCATGCGCTCGTAATAGCCGTCCGGGATCTTGACTCCATGCTCCTTGACGATTTCCAGGTAGAACTCGGTCAGGCGGAACATGTTGAAGTCGGTGTGGAAGCGCGGCCCGGCGTGCAGCTTCTTGATCGCCTGGGCCATCCGAGCAGGCATCCCGGGCTGGTTCAGATCCTCCCTCGACATGGTCTTGCCTTGGATGTACTCCAGAACCATCACCTTGTGCTCGGGCAGGTAGAACAACACCCTGGGCCCGACGCCGGCTTCGGCTGCGGCGCACGAGTTGAGATATTCGTTCTCCCGGTCCACAGCCAGGAGTTCGGTGCTGGCGCCCGGGATGCGCACGAAGTACGGCAGGCCATCGACATCTACGCGGAAGTTCGTATTCGTCAATCCGCCCGAAATCGGCTGGATCGACAGCGGCCTGCCGCGCCAGTCCTCGATTTGCCCGCAGACCTCCTCGATGCTGATGGTCATGGCAGCTCCAATCTTCAGGCCCGCAGGCGTTCACCCTTCGGATCCACCAAAACGGGGGCTGTCACCTCGGCCGGGACGAGCCGGTCGAAGACTTCGACGCCCACGCTCGTGCCTTTCTGGGCCAGTTCCAGCGGCAGGTAGGCGAAGATGATGTTCCGGCCGACGGTAAAACCGTAGCCGCCGCTGCGCACCCGCGAGACCACCTGGCCGTCCAGGTAGACCGCCTCGCCGCCGTAGATGGGCAGGAAGTCCTCCCCTTCGAGCACCAGGGTGCAGAGCTTTTGCTTCAAGCCCTCGGCTTTTACCTTGAGCAGCGCCTCACGCCCGATGAAGTCGCCCTTGTCGAGCTGCACGCAGAAGCCGAGGCCGGCAGCGTACGGGTTCTCCATGGGGGTGACGTCGGCGGTGAAGTAGCGGTAGCCTTTCTCCAGGCGCAGGCCGTCCAGCACCTTGTAGCCACCCACTTCCAGACCGAACTCATGGCCGGCTTCCATGATGGCGTCCCACAGTGGGATAGCCCGTTCGGGAGCGACGTACAGCTCCCAGCCCAGCTCACCAACGTAGCTGACCCGCTGTGCCAGCACCTCTGCCCCGTTGACGTCGATGGTAGCCGCGTGCAGATAGGGGAGAGCTTCGTTCGAGACGTCGTTCGGGGTGATTTTCTGGAGGATATCGCGCGAGCGCGGCCCCCAAAGCGCCAGGCAGGCCAGCTCCAGAGTGATGTCACGGATCTCGAAGGGTGGGTCTTCCGGCCGGCGGTGCATCTTGAGCCAGGCCAGGTCGTTGCCGATAAAGGAGGAGCCGGTGATGACCCGGAAACGGTCCTCGCCCGTGCGGGTGATGGTCAGGTCCGATTCGACCCCACCGCGGGTGTTGAGGAACTGCGTATAGATAGCGCTGCCCACCGGGCGGTCGATGTTGCTGTCGGTCACTCGCTGCAAAAGCGCCAGGGCGCCCGGGCCTTCGACCGAGATTTTCCCAAAGGAGCTCAGGTCGTAGAGGCAGGCCCGCTCGCGGGTGGCAGCGTGCTCCTGGCGCAGCCTGTCGAAGTAGGGCGGGCGGGTCCAGCCCCATTTGCGCTGGTCCTCACCCATCCGCCGGGAGGGTTTTCCCGGTTCGTAGAAGTTGATGCGCTCCCAGCCGAACTTCTCGCCGTAGACGGCGCCTAATTCGTGGGTGCGGCTGTGAACGGCGCTGACCCGGAAGGGTCGCGCCCACTCGTATTCGTCGTTGGGGAAGCGCAGCCGGTAGTAGTACTTGACGCATTCCCGGGTGCGTTCAGTGGAGTAGAAGATGTTGGAATAGTAGTTTCCGAAGCGGTTCGCCCGGAACTCGTAGATGTCCATGGAAGGCTCGCCTTCCAGGATCCACTCGGCCATCAGCTTACCGATACCACCGGCCCCGCCAAAGCCATTCAGGGACATGCCGGATGCGATCCACAGGCCGCGGGCGCCCGGCACCGGGCCGAGCATCGGCTTGCAGTCCGGGGTATAGGCGCCGGGATGGCAAGTCAGGCTGATGATCTCCGCCCGATCCAGGATCGGGATGCGCCGGATGGCGCCCTCCATGATCTGCTCGAAGCGGTCGTAATCCGGTGGCAGTTCCCTGCCGCCGTGCTCCCATGGCACGCCGTCGACCCAGCGCGCCTGCGGATTGGGCTCGTAGCCGCCGATGACCAGCCCGCCCGCTTCCTCCCGCAGATAGATCAGGTTGTCTGGGTCGCGCAGGCAGGGGGTCTCGTGCGGGAATTCCTTGGTCGGGACTGCCTTGAGGGCGATGTGCTGGTGGTCGACCGGAGTGGTCGGGAGGTATACCCCCGCCATCGCTGCCACCTGCGGCCCCCACAAACCGGCCGCGTTGATCACGATTTCAGTCTTGATCGGGCCGCGCTCGGTGATTACTTCGGTCACCTCGCCGCGCGGCGAAAGATGGATCCCCGTGACCCGGGTGTTCGTGTAAACCGTCCCGCCCATCTCCCGAACCATGCGGGCCATGCCGGTCGTGGTCGTGTACGGGTCGAGGTGCCCGTCGCGGGGCAGGTAGATGCTGCCGTACAGGTTTTCCCCGCTCAGGTGCGGGAACAAGCGGCAGGTCTCACCGGGCGAGATGATCTCGACGTCCATGCCGATACCCTTCGCCCGGCTGACGCTGCGCTGCAGCTCCCGGAACTGCTCCGGGCTGGAAGCAACGCGGACGCTGCCGACGTGCTCGAAAAGGCCCAATTCGCTGAACAGCTCGATGCTGTATTTTCGGAACTTCATCAGGGTTTCCGAGGTAGCAAACTGCGTCACCAGGCCGGCTGCATGTGCCGACTCTCCGCTGGCGATCTCGTTCTTCTCGAGCAGCACCAGGTCCGTCCAGCCCATTTTTGCCAGGTGGTATGCGATGCTGACGCCGTAGATGCCGCCGCCGATGACGACTACGCTGGCTTGATGCTTCATGTTCGAACCGTTGAACCTCCGTTGATCACCCGGTGAGCGGCGGCCGGAAAGCCCGCTCGCAGGAGAAATGCGCGCGCCCCTGCCGCCGCTCGCCGAGGTCTGCTATTCAGGCGGGATCTCCTTGAACGCATAGTCCACGTCGATCCCACGCGCTTTCTGGCTGCTCTTCA
>DASWHG010000058.1:0-6391 GCA_036393315.1 Anaerolineales bacterium
TCACCGGGCCGCCTTTTCCTGGCCCCCAACGTCCCCTCCAGAGCGCAGGCACACCACGATCAACTCTAACAAATTGATGTAACCGACAATGTGGTACTGCTGGTCGACCACGGGCAGGCCTGGCAGCTTGCGCTTGTGCAGGCTGTGGAATGCGGACTGCAAGCTGTCCTTGAGCTGTAAGTAGGCAGGCTCGTTCATGATATCGCCTGCCGTTCGGATCCTGGAGCGATCGGCCAGGCTGAGCACGGTTTCCAGGTCCTTGAGATCGCCCAGGAATTCCTCGGGGAAAACCGCCAGGAGCAGCGCATTGGCCAGGGTCATCATGTCGATCAGGCCGACCAGGCGCTCTTGCTCATTGACGACGCAGATCACCTGCACGCTCGGGTGAGACAGCAGCTGGTCCACGACTTCGGTCAGGGGCGCGCTGGCCGTGACGACAGCGGGCGCCAGGCGCAAGACGTCTACGATGTCGGCGACCCGCGTCGTCCCGTCCAGGGCCTGTAGCTCCGTCTGCGTGGGTTTCATCTCCGGCGGTTTCTGCTCTTGCCCGGCGACCTGGTTCCATTTCTTAAGCCCGATCGCACGCCCGACCGGGATCGTGAACAGGATCCCGCTATGCGGGCTGTCGAACCCCCCGACAACCCGGTCCGCCTCGGCGATCGCCTGCTCAAGAAGGTCATCGCCGTCGATCAGGCTGATCAGAGTCCGCTGGCCGTAGACCCCGGAGTCCAGCAGCCAGCCGAGCCCCCCGAATCCGATCCGCTGCAGCCAGTTCTCAGCCCGGTAGCCCCCCAGGCTGTGCAGGATGGTGACTCCGGGGACGCCAACCTGTCGCCAGGCTTTCATTAACGCAGGCAGGTGGGAAAAATCGTTAAGGATGACGACGAGCAAGTGGGTCATTGGGGACCTCCTTGAGAGCATCTTAAAAGGCTGAGGCTATTCTAGCATAATCTCCTGCTTCAGAAGGATTTATCATCGCAGGGGCGTACGTGGGTAACACCCCAGCAAACCGTGGTTTCTGTAGGGCAATTTGGCAAATTGCCCTACGAAAAAACCCCATCTCCGGATAAATGTGGAGCTACTGCGTACGTGGGGGTACTGGGCTAAAAGTACAGTGTATAATGGAAACAGATGTATAGACATACCGGTCTCATGGCGAACCGCTAACAGTATTCTGAAGAAAAGAGAAAGAGTATGCAGGCCGAGAAACCAAAAACCGTGGTAGCGGCAGCCCTGGGCGAGTGCGTGCACGTCGCCGGGGTGATGAACTTCCTGCGCCTGGCGGAAGCCGCCGGCTGGCACACCGTCTTCCTGGGGCCGGCCGTGCCGGTAGAGGAGGTCATCTCGGCCGCGCGGCAAGAAGAGGCCGTGCTGGTCGGTGTCTCCTACCGGTTGACGCCAGAGACCGGGCAACGCTTGTTGGGCGAGTTCGCAGAGGCTGCCGACGAGCTGCATTCATCCGGAACGCGCTTTGCCTTTGCCGGCACCCCACCGCTCGCTGAAAAGGCGCGCCAGTTCGGATTCTTCGAGCGCGTTTTCGAGGGCGGCGAGCCGGCGGAGGAAGTGCTGGCTTATCTGAAAGGCCAGCAGCTTGAATCACCCGCCGGAAGCGACTACCCGCAGACGACCACCGGACGCATCGCCTGGAAGCGCCCCTTTCCCCTGGTCCGCCACCACTTCGGCCTGCCCACCCTAGAGGCGACCTGCCTGGGGATCGCCGAGATCGCCGAGGCGCGCGCCCTGGACGTGGTATCGCTGGGGATCGACCAGGAAGCGCAGGAAAACTTCTTCCGTCCCGAGAAGCAGAACCCTCGCCGCCGGGGCGCAGGTGGGGTGCCGGTCCGCAGCCCACAGGATTACCGGGACCTGTACGCGGCCAGCCGGCACGGCAACTATCCCTTGCTGCGCACTTACTCCGGCACGGATGACTTCATCCGCCTGGCCGAGATGTACGTTGACACGATCCACATCGCCTGGTGCGCCATCCCGCTGTTCTGGTTCAACCAGATGGACGGCCGCGGCCCGTGGGACCTGGAGGGGTCGATCCACGAGCACCAGAAGGTTATGGCCTGGTACGGAGAGCAGGACATCCCGGTGGAGCTGAACGAGCCGCACCACTGGGGCATGCGGGATGCCCCGGACGTGGTCTTCGTCGTCTCTGCCTACCTGTCTGCTTACAACGCGCGCGCCTTTGGGGTGCGCGATTACATCGCCCAGCTGATGTTCAACAGCCCGCCCGGCCTGTCGGATGCCATGGACCTGGCCAAGATGCTGGCCGTGCGAGACCTGGTCGAGTCGTTAGCGCGGCCCGATTTCCGCCTGTGGTGGCAGACCCGCACCGGCCTGTTGAGCTACCCTCTCGACCCAGATGCGGCCCGTGCCCACCTGGCAGCCAGCGTCTACCTGCAAATGGCCTTGCGCCCGCACATCCTCCACGTGGTCGGCTACAGCGAGGCGCACCACGCCGCCACTGCGGCCGAAGTGATCGAATCCTGCAAGCTGGCCCGCCGCGCCGTCGAGAACGCGCTAACCGGCCAGCCGGATATGACCGCCGATCCGCAGGTAGCGGCCCGCCGGGAGACGCTCGTGGCAGAGAGCCGGGTGACGCTGCAGGCGATTCAAGAGCTGGCCCGGGCGGGCACGCCTGACCCGCTGGCTGATGCGGTGACCCTGGCGCGCGCTGTATCGACCGGCATCCTGGATGCCCCCCACCTGCGGAGCAACCCTTTTGCCCGTGGAATGGTGCAGACGCGCATCCTGGACGGCGCCTGCCAGGCCGTCGACGAATCCGGCAGGCCGCTTACCGAGTTGGAAAGGCTGCGACGACTAGAGTAACCTTTATCTTTTCTTCTGATTTCAATTAAACAGGAGCCAACATGAACACAACGACGCGGTTTACCGTTATTGGGGCAGGCCATGGCGGAAAAGCCATGGCAGCTCACCTTGCGCTTATGGATTTCCCGGTCACCCTATATAATCGCACCTGCGATCACGTGGCTGCCATCGCCGAACGCGGTGGGATCGACCTGGAGAGCTATGAAGGCGGCCCGCACGGCTTTGGCCGGCTGCAGCAGGTCACGGCGGACATGAAGCAGGCGCTGGACGCTGCCGACGTGATCATGGTAGTGGTGCCTTCTTCAGCCCACGCCGAGGTCGCCAGGAGAGCCGCCCCCTACTTGCGGGATGGCCAGATCATCGTACTCCATCCCGGGCGTACCTGTGGAGCGATCGAGTTCGCAAAGGTGCTGCGCGACCAGGCCTGCCCGGCCGAAGTGGTGGTATCGGAGGCGGAGACCTTCATCTACGCCAGCCGTTCGGACGGACCCGCCCAGGCGCGCATTTTCCGGATGAAGGAAGCCGTGCCACTGGCGGCCCTGCCAGCGACATGCACGCAGTCCGTTCTGGACGCCATTCACCCGGCTTATCCGCAGTTCATCGACGGAAAGAATGTCCTCCATACCGGACTCAACAACATGGGGGCTATCTTCCACCCGGCCCTCACCCTGCTCAACGCCGGCTGGATAGAGGCGACCCATGGTGATTTCCAGTTCTACATCGATGGAGTTACCCCGGCCGTCGCCCGCGTGTTGGAGGTGCTGGACCGCGAACGGGTGACTGTCGCTTCTGCCCTGGGGATCCGCGCCCGGACGGCCATGGAGTGGCTGCAGATGGCTTATAACACGGTCGGGGACGACCTGCACGAGGCCATCCACAACCAGCCAGGTTACTATGGCATCCGCGCCCCGAGCACGTTGAATCACCGGTACATCTTCGAGGATGTACCCATGAGCCTGGTACCTATCGCATCTCTTGGCGACCATTACGGTGTCTCGGTGAGGGGGATGGACAGCATCATCCGGCTGGCCTGCATCGTCCACCGGACCGATTACTGGCGGCGCGGGCGCACCCTGGACCGGTTGGGATTCGGGAACCAGAGCGTCAGCGAGCTGATGATGTACGTGAACGAAGGAAAATGCGATTTTGAACTGAATGCATATGCGGTCTAGCCATGCGGGATTGGAACCTCAAAGCAGAAGAGCTGCGCACGATCACGATCGCTGCGGACGCCCGGTTTACTGCACCCAACTACTATAACGACCAGGTCTGGGAGCTATCTCTCTCCGGCGGAGAGCCCGCGGCGCTGGCCCTGCAGACCACATACGGGCTGCGGGCCCGGGGCATGCGCCTGTTCCCGCGCTTTGTAGAAGGGGACCAGGATGTGGGCGACCCGGACAAGTTTTCCACCCCACCCATCCTGCGGCGCTTCTACCCAAATTTCCTGCTGGTAACCTGCTCCCCATTCCCCGAGATCGTGGTGGAGATGGAGTACTGGGTGCCGCAGTCAGACGCAGTCGCCGGGCGGATCCGGGTGACCAACCGGAGCAGCCAACAGCGCCAGGTCCGCATGGAATGGAATGCCCTACTTTCGCCAAACGATGGGGGTGAGCGCATGGCGCCCAATGAAATGGAAGCTGCTCCCCTGCTGTCCGGTTCCACTGGTGATTTATCTCCTGTCGTCTTCATAACCGGGGGAGCCATGGCCACCCTGGGGCCTTTCCCGGCCCTCGTCCTGGGTTTGGACCTGCCACCCGGCCGTTCCCGCCAGTTCACCTGGTGCCATGCTGCCTGTCCCACGCTCGAAGAATCATTCCAGCTGGCGCGGCACATCGCGTCCCTGAACTTTGACGCCGAGCGTGCCCGCCTGGAGCTGGTCAACGCCGGCCAGGTCGAGATCCACACCGGAGATCCGGATTGGGATCTGGCCTTCGGCCTTGCGCAGAAGATCGCCCTCGGGCTGTTCCTCGGGCCAACCCCACAGCTCCCGTACGCCTCATTCGTCAACGCCCGCCGGCCCGACCACGGGTGCTCGCTGCGCGGCGACGGCAGCGATTACGGCCACCTGTGGAGCGGCCAGAACTCCCTGGATGCCTACACGATCACCAACCTGATCCTGCCTGGAGCTCCTGAGCTGGCCTGGGGACTGCTACACAACTTCCTCTCGACACAGGAGCCGGAAGGTTCGGTGGATTGGAAACCGGGAATGGGGGGGCAGCGTGGCAACCGCCTGGCCGCCCCTTTGTTGGGCAACCTTGCCTGGCGTATTTACCAGACGGATGGTGATCGCGCCGCCCTCGAGCAGGTCTTCCCGAAGCTGCTGGACTTTCTGCAAGCCTGGTTCAGCCCGGAACACGATCGCGACGGCGATGGCATCCCCGAGTGGGATGATCCCATGCAGGCCGGCTTCGAAGACCACCCCCTGTTCTCCCGCTGGCATACCTGGGCTAAAAATGTGGACATCACCACCTCGGAAGGCCCGGCCCTGTGCGCCATGCTGTATCGTGAGTGCCAGGCTTTGATCGCAATCGCCAAGGTCCTGGATCGGGAAGAGCCCCTTCCGGCGCTGCGATCCCTGGCCGACAACCTGTGCGCCGCGGTGGAGAGCGCCTGGGAACCCAGGACTGCCAGCTACCAAAATTGGGACCGGGATTCGCACACCATCCAGAGAGAGGAAGCAATCGGGAGCGTGGTCGGACCGGGAACCATTCACGTGGAGCAGCAGTTTCCCGAACCAGTGCGACTGTTGCTGCGCATCCGCTCCAGCGGGGAGACAACCCGCCGTTCGCAGGCATTCGTGCACGGTACCAGCCCCACCGGAAACCACCGGGTCGAGCGTATCCCTCCCGACCGCTTCCAATGGTACCTGGGGATGGGCAGCACGACGAGCGAACGGACCTACTCGGCAATCGAATACGTCGAGGTGCAAGGCCTGGAGGAGACCGATACCCTCAGCCTGCACACTGCCGGTTTCGCCTGCCAGGAACAGACCTCCCTGCTGCCCTTATGGGCCGGCATCCCTTCCCAGAAGCGCGCCCAGGCTTTCGTTTCGAAAACCATCACCAATCCAAGGCGATACTGGCAACCGTACGGCCTGCCCGCTTGCCCACGCCCTCCGAGGCAGGCAGATCCCGGAGTTTGTGAGAGCGTCCATCTCACCTGGACGGCCATGGTGGGCGAGGGGATGGTTGATTACGGCTTCCGGGCGGAAGCCGCCGAGCTGATGACTCGTTCCATGAGAGCCATCCTCGCCACGCTCAAGAGCGAAGGCGGGTTCCGCCGGTATTACCATGCCGTTACCGGCCAGGGAATAGGTGAACAAGATGCCCTGGGCGGGCTTCCGCCCCTCGGGCTGTTCCTGGAAACCCTGGGAGTGCGCCTGATCTCCCCAGAGCGGGTTGCCCTGGCCGGATTTAACCCTTTTCCCTGGCCGGTTACGGTAAAATACCGGGGGCTGACCGTGCTCCGCCAGAAGGACAAGACTCTGGTCGTCTTCCCCGGTGGCCAGACTGCCAGCATCGAAGACCCGGCCCCGCGCATCGTATCGCTCGAATGA
>DASWHG010000059.1:0-2453 GCA_036393315.1 Anaerolineales bacterium
TTCCGGAACAGATCGAGGTCGACTGTCAATTCGTCCGGGTCGAACGGGACGTCGACGATCTTCAGTCCACGCTGGCCTGCCGGCCCATCGTTGCGGTTGCTGGAGTGCCCGCCAAACGGTTGGGCGACGGTCATCACCACGTCGCCCGGCTGGGCCATGGCGTAGTACACGGCCATGTTGCCAAGCATGCTGCCCATCAAGCGGTGGTCGGCGTAGCGGCAGTTGAAGGCCTGCTTGAGCAGTTCGACGCACAGCGCCTCGACTTCGTCGATGTATTTCGTTCCGGCGAACCAGCGCTGTACCGAGCCGATGTTGCCTTCCGCGGCGCGGGTGCCGATCTCCGCGGAGAGCAGCGCCCGGACGGTTGGGCTGGTGGGCGCTTCCGGGGCCAACAGGTTGATGCACTGCTGGCCTCGCCAGGTCTCGTTGCGTTTGACGGCCTCCAGCACGGCCTGCTGCATCTCTCTGCCGGATTGGCAGGCATCCAGGATGGCGCGGGCCCGTGCCAGGATCTGCGGGTCGTGGACTTCGACTTCGTTCGGCGGCATGGGGTCTCCTCTTTGAAAACAATCCCAAAACCGATCCGCTTCCTGCTGATCAGGTCGGCGTCGGCGAATATTATTGGGGCTATGGGTCGGGCGTGTAGCGATCAAAGTCGATGAGGGGGAGATTTTGTGTTATTAAAATCAAATCACTTTCCTCTCCAGACTACCTGTAACGCCCGGTAATCTAAAAGAATGATCCCTTCTTCTTTCACGATATCTTTCGCCTGTTGGGACATCCAAAAATCAAAGTCCGTCTGGCGCTCATGATTACCAGCGGGTTCCAGAGCCAGTAACTCCGCATTGTCGAGCCCCGGATGGACTGCCCATTCACTCAGACCGGCGGGTAACTCGCGCAGCAGCTGAGCATAACGAGCGGGTTTAATTGTCGGATCAATACTATAGCTGTCCAAAAAGTCGTAATCGCTGGTAGGGAAACCCTGGCTTTGCAGTTTTTCGATCGAAGGTCGCCCGATCACGCGGAGCGCTAGCCCGTATTCTTTTGCCAGCCGGATCATCAGGTCAAAAATATCCGTTCTGTCACCGAAACGCAGCGCATGCCAATCCAGGTGAGTGGGCTTGAGCCCGGCTGCCAGCACGGCTTCGATCTGCGCTCTGAATTCCACTTCCAGCTGATCCAACTTCACCTGGGCGAGAAGTACAGGCATAGCTTCAAAGTAATAGAAATATCCTGCTCGATCAACCAGGGATGGCACCTTTTCCCTAGAGGTTACCGGGCCCCAACGGTAATCAACCGGGTCACTGATGACGGTGAGGTGAATACCGAAGGGAATTTCAGGATGATCGGCGAGGAAATGCATGGCGTGTAACGCCCAGGGACAGGGAACCATCAAGGTCGTTGAGCGGACCAGGCCTTCCCGCAGCGTGCGCATGATGGCCTCGTTTGTCGAATTGCACATCCCAAAATCATCAGCGTTGATAATCAATAGACGAGCATCCAATGGATATCCCAGTAAGCGGTTTGTTTGGCCTTTATTCAATTGGGTCATCTCTTATTTCACATGCCAAGTTGTCCCATCTTCCTGCCGCTTCCCTGCCTCATGCCCAGCTTACGACTTTCGTATCCCATTCGTATCCCGAGCGTAACCCCGTTTCATCGTTTCCGCCCCTCGTAAAAGAACTACAGGCTAAAAAGGCTCTCGCTTCACTGGACCGTTTACCAAATGGTGGTCGGCATTGTCCCTGACGAGTGGCGCTCCTCCCCCAGGCCTTGAAGTACGGGCGAAGCAAGAGAGCTTTTATGAGATTTTGGAATCCTCTTTTGCTTCGCCCCTTGCGCTTTCAACCCGTGCTGAGCCCGAAGCCGAGCGGAAACAGCGGGCCTGAATTTTTCAACTCTTCCGAGGCCAGCGGGACCTGGTCCATGCCCCGCGGCCAGGTGTAAGGCAGCTTCCCGCTGAACGGCTCGTCGCCGAAGAGCACATCCGCCACGCCCTGCGCCTCCGTTCCCGGCAGCCAGGCCGCGACAAATGCGTCGATCATAGGCAGCTGCTCGGTGACGATCAGGGGCCGGCCGGAGAGCAGGATGACGAGCACCTTCCGGCTTACCCGGCGCATGCGTTCGATCAAGGCAACGTCTTCCTCAGGCAAGGACAGATCGGCGCGGTCCCCAAAGCCCTCGGCATAAGGCGGCTCTGCGAGCACGACGATGCCGAGTTCCGCCTCTTCCGGTACTCCGCCGGCCTGGCGGGACGACTCGAATGCCCCGGCCGGGTCGTATTCGACCCTCGAGGAGTGGGAGACGGCCGACCGGATCCCCTCCAGGATCGTGGTGCCCGGGGTGATGGCGCCGGTACCACCCAGCCATTCGATCGTCCAGCCACCGCACTGCAGGCCGATATCGTCCGCCGCTTTTCCGCCGACGTAGATGAGGCCTGTCTCTCGAGAGAG
>DASWHG010000060.1:0-6029 GCA_036393315.1 Anaerolineales bacterium
CGCCGGGCGGCTCGAGCCGCCAAACGCCGCACCCAACGCCTGATCGTCGCGGCCGGGGCCCTGGTCATTCTCGTCGTCGTCGCCTTGCTCGTCTACAGCGCCCTGTCAGCCGACCGCAGTGCTTCCGAACTGCAGAGCGAGGACCTGGTCGTAGGAACCGGTGAAGAAGCCCAGGCCGGAGATACCGTCAGCGTGCACTACACCGGATGGCTGGAGGACGGCACCCAGTTCGACTCGTCGGTCGACCTCGGGCAGCCGTTCGAGTTCACCCTCGGGCAGGGCGGGGTCATCCCCGGTTGGGAGGAGGGTGTTCCAGGGATGCGGGTGGGCGGCACCCGCCGGCTGACCATCCCCCCCGCACTGGCTTACGGCCCGAGCGGCTCCGGCCCGATCCCGCCGAATGCGACCCTGACCTTCGAGATCCAGCTCCTGGAGATCAAGTAGCAAGCACCCCTACCTGGCAGTCATAATAAACCAATAACCTATCCGGTCACCTCGGCCTGCTCCCGTACCATCTGGTAGAGCACGTTCCCCAGGCGGGCGATCCCGGTCCGGATGTTTTCCGGGGAGGCGTTGGAAAAGTTGATCCGCATGGTGTTGTGGCCGCCGCCGCAGGGGAAGAACGGCTGGCCCGGGACGAAAGCCACTTTCTCCTCGATCGCCGCTTTTAAAACATCGGCCGATTTCATCGTATCGGGCAGGATGCCCCACAAGAACAGGCCGCCCTCCGGCTGGGTCCAGTCGACTCCGGGCGGGAAGCAGCGGTCCATGGCCGCCAGCATGACATCCCGCCGCTCGCGATAAACGTCACAAATCCGTTGGATGTGCCTGTCCAGGAACCCGCCGTGGGCGACCTCGTAGGCCACCAGCTGGTTGAAGGTCGCCGTATGCAGGTCTGCGCCTTGCTTGGCCTGCACCAGCTTGCGGATGACCTCGGGCGGTGCGATCACCCAGGCCAGCCGCAGGCCGGGAGCCAGGATCTTCGAAAAGGTGCTCAGGTAGATCACGTTGCCACGGTAGCAGGGATGGCAGTCGTCTCGGTACTGGCCGTCAAGCACAACCACCGAAGGCAGGTGGTCGCCCTCGTAGCGCAGCTGGCCGTAGGGATCATCTTCCACGATAGGCACGCCGTATTGGTCGGCCAGTTCGATCAGCTGCTGGCGCCTCTCTCTCGAGAGGGTGACGCCGGTCGGGTTCTGGAAGTTCGGCAGGACGTAGATGAACTTTGGCCCTGCCCGCAAGGCTTCTTCCAGCGCGTCGGTCCGCATGCCATGCTCGTCCATAGGCACGGGAACATATTCCGCGCCGTAGGCATTCCAGGCCTGCAGTGCCCCCAGGTACGTGGGCGACTCGACCAGGATGCGGTCGCCCGGGTTGATGAAGATCTTTCCCAACAGGTCGAGCGCCTGCTGCGAACCAGAGGTGATGAAGACGTTATCCGGAGTGACTTCGATGCCGTAGCGGGCCGCATGGCGCGCGATCAGCTCCCTGAGTGGAAAGAAGCCTTCCGTGGTGCTGTACTGGAGCGCCTGCGCCCCGTAATCACGCAGCACCCGCTCGCAGGCCGCCCGGAACTCCTCCAGAGGGAACACTTCCGGGGCCGGCAGGCCACCGGCAAAGGAGATGATTTCCGGCTTCTCGGTCAGTTTGAGCAGCTCGCGGATGGCCGAGCTGCCCATTCGCTGGGTTCGCTGAGCATAGCGATGATCCCAAGGGGTTTGCATAGATTTCTCCTTACCTAGAAAGTGTCTGAAAACGCCTTGTTTTTGTGTTCGATACTCATGTAGACAAACCGGGCAGCAGGTAACCTGCTGCCCGGTGGATAGATGAACTACTTTGGGAACCGGCTGATCACCGTCGCCGGGGTGGGTAGGACCACCCGGTCTCCGGGGACTACCTCGGCCGGCGCCTTGCCTGCCGATTGGGGGGCGCCCTGGTAAATGAGGATCGGGGTGCCCTCCTCGGCGCTCTTCAGTTCAAGGAAGGCCTGACCGGTCAAAAAGCCCTGCGAGTCGACCGCGCAGCTGGTCACCCAGCCGATCACCCGGCCGCGCTTATCGGCTACTGGATCGCCGCCGTGCGCCATGCGCACGCCTTTCTCGTTAAACCGGAAGCGCGCAACCACGCCCTTGCGGGCCGCTTCCCGCTCCAGGTACGCCTGGCGCCCGATGAACCAGGGCTTGTACGTCTTGACATAGGCGCCAAAGCCGCCCTCCGCCACGCCCAGGTCCCTGTCACCACGCTGGTTGGAACCGGCGCCCATTTCATGGCCGTAGAGCGGCAGGCCTGCTTCCGTGCGCAGCGAGTCGCGCGCCCCCAACCCGCATGGCTTCAACCCAAGTGGCTCGCCGGCAGCCAGCAGCGCTTTGAAGAGCGCCTCGGCCCGGTCCGGGTGGACGAATAGTTCGAACGCCATCTTCTCTCCGGTGTAGCCGGTGCGCGAGACCACGAGGTCGAAGCCGCCGACCACCGCCTCGCACAGCTGGGTGCGCTTGAGCGCCAGGATGCGCTTGCGAGTCTCTGGATCAACGCCAAGGGCCAGCAGGATATCGCGCGCCCGCGGCCCCTGCAAGGCGATGTCGACCCGCATGTCGGTGCCTTCTGCGGGATCGCGCAGGTTCCGCAGGTTCACTTCCCGGCCGAAAGCCTGAGTCCAGGGCCGCTGCTCGTCGACCCGCACTTCGCCTGCCCGGACCGCATTCAGCCAGGTCCAGTCTTTGTCGTCGTTCGAAGCGTTCACCACCACCAGGTACTTCTCAAATCCCCGGCGGTAGACCAGCAGGTCGTCGATCACGTTCGCGTCCGGGTCGAGGAATTGGGTGTAGAGCGATTCGCCTACCCCGAGGCCGGCGATGTCGTTGCCGGTGACGCTGTCCAGGAAGGAGGCCGCGTCCGGCCCTTCAGCCTGGTACACACCCATGTGGGCCACGTCGAACAGGCCCGCCGCCTGCCGGACGGCCAGGTGCTCCTCGACGACCGAGGTGTACCAGACAGGCATCTCCCAGCCGGCGAACGGGATGATTTTCGCCCCGAGCTGGCGGTGGGTCTCGTAGAGCGGCGTCCGGCGCAGCTCACCTTCCCGGTCGGTCCAGCTGAACTGGGGCAGCGGCTCGAACTCCTCGCCGCCGGTCTCCAGGCCTTCGATGCCGACGAAGTACGGCTTGCGCCCGGCGACCGCATCCCCCTTGCCGGCAGCAGGCGCCTGTCCTCTGGCGGCTTCTTTCACCACCACAGGCCCGGGAAGCTTGCGCTGCAGATCTCCGTCGAAAGCCACGTACCCATCGGATAAAGCCCTCAGCCAGGCCGCGGCCAGCCCGGCCGGGCGCCCTCCCGGCACGCTCAGGCGGAATGTCCCCTCGTCCAGGCGGAACAGCGTCCCTTCCACGTCTCCAACGGGGGTATAGATGCGGGTGGGCTGGCTCTGGCCGGCCTCCAACGCTTCGGCGTCGCTGCTGAGCGCGTAGTTCACGAACTCGCGTACGCTCTCGCCAAGCAGGTCAAAGGCGATCGCCTGCTCGTCTGCAACGTCATAATCGTCCAGGTAATAGAAATGAGGGTAGCCGTGCCTATCCGGCTCATAATCGATCCCCGCCTTCTCGGCCAAGGATCTTGACCGCAGCTTCGCATCCTCCAAAACGGCAAAGTCCACTTTCGCCCGTCGCAAGTCGCCTTTGCGGCCCTCCAGGCTGAAGGGCGTAGTCGCCTTCAATGTATCGGCGATCACGTCCGCCAGATCGATCATGTCGGCTTCGCCTAAACCGCGCTGCGTGACCCAGGGAGTGCCCAGACGGATCCCCGAGGGGACAGCGGCGGACGGATCGCCCGGGATGGTATTGCGGTTGACCACGATCCCGGCGATGTCCAGGATGCGGGCCGCCTGGTCCCCGGAGAGCGCGGTGCCATCCGGCCCGGTCACCGAGCTGCAGTCCAGGTTGGTCAGGTGCGTGTCCGTGCCCCCGTAAGGGATGCGGAAACCGCGCGCTTGCAGCCGGTCGGTCAGGATCCGGCAATTCTTCACGATCTGAGCCTGCAGCTGGAGGAACTCCTCCGTCTGGGCCAGCTTGAAGGTCAAGGCGATGGCCGCGAAGATGTTGACGTGCGGGCCGCCCTGCTCGCCGGGGAAGACCGCCCGGTCGATCTTGCGGGCCAGGCCGGGATCGGTCGTCAGGATACAGGCGCCGCGCGGCCCGCACAGCGACTTGTGCGTCGTGAACGTGATGACGTCGGCATAGCCGACCGGGGAGGGGTAAACCCCTGCGGCGACCAACCCGGCGACGTGGGCGATATCGGCGAATAGCAGCGCGCCGGATGCGTCTGCGATGGCGCGGAACTTCTCCCAATCCACAGCCCAGGGATAGGAGGAATACCCGGCAATAATGAACCGGGGCTTATGCTGGAGGGCGAGGGCCTCGATCTGGGCGTAGTCGATCCGCTCCGTCTGCGGATCGACGGTGTAGTGAATCGCATTGTAAAATTTGCCCGAGCGGTTGACCGGCGAGCCGTGCGACAGGTGTCCCCCGTGCAACAGGTTCATCCCCAGGATGGTCTCCCCGGGATCGACCAGGGCATGGTAAATGGCGTTGTTGGCCGGAGCGCCGGAGAGGGCTTGCACGTTGACGTACAGGTCGTCCGCACTCACCCCGTTCGTGGTAAACGTCTCGGCGCAGCGCCTGCGCGCCAGCGCTTCGACGGCGTCGGCGTACTCCACGCCCTTGTAATAGCGCGGGTCGGAATAGCGACGGTAGTGCGCCAGCCGGGATTCGTAATCGAGGATCTCCTGCTCCTGCATCCAGCGCGTATCCTCGTCCGGGTAGCCTTCGGCGTAGATGTTCTGGAAGGCCGAGCCCATCGCCTCGCGCACCGCCAGCGGCGCGCTGCTCTCGCTGGGGATCAGGATCAGCTTGCGGAACTGGCGTTCTTCTTCCAGCCGGGTGAGCTCGTAGACGCCGGGGTCGAGCGCGGCTAACGAGCCGCGAAACAGGTAATCGCTCATGTAAGACTCCTGAGGGGTTTATGGGATCGGGGAAGAGACAGGGGAGTTGGAACGACGGGTGAGGACAGGGAAAGCCCGGGAGGATAACGATTAACAGGGGAATCCCCCCAGCGGATCACGCGGCTGCCCAACCAGCCGGCCTTTTGACGCGCCAGGCCGCCCACCGGGCAACATGTCACCAAAGCATCCATTCTGCTGCTATTGTATTACCTGGATGGAGGCTGGTCAAGTGATGAAAGGCATAATTCGTGCTCATCCCGGTCGCCCTGAGCGCCCTGCGCTTCGTTCTTTTCGTCTGAGGCTCGATCTCACCGCTCCATCACCTCCCTGCTCCTGGTCCAACCCCACAGCGCAGCGGCAGCTCCAACCAGCAGCAGGGCGAAGCTCGCTCCGATGAAGGTCCACTTGAGCAGGGTGAAGGCGGGGGCCAGCCAGTCTATCATCACCGTGCGCTCCGGGTAGCGCGCCATCACCAGGGAGGCGGACACGTTCTCCCCGTAATCGCACAGCATGGCGAGAACCGGGACCAGGTTCGCCCGCTGCCAGCGGCTCTCTGGCGCAAAAGCCCGCCGCGAAAGCCAGCCAAGCGCGGTCGCCAGGGAGAGGGTGTACACCAGAGGGAAAACCAGGTCGTAGGAGAAGCGGGCGCGGACGTAGGCCTGCCGCCCGCGCTCGCCGTACACCTCTGCGAGATGGTAAAGGTCCTCCGCCGAGTAGAAGAGGGACAGGTCCGGTGAACCTGCGTCCCCGGTGTAAGCTTCGGCCTGGGCGGCCTGGCCCGGCGCCACCAGGGCGATGAAAACAAGGTAGACCAGCGCGGCTGCTGTCACGACCCAGCCGCGGGAAAGGTTATGCAGCCATTCTGAGAGCCGTTTGCCCATCATTCATCTCCTGAAAAGGGCCCGGTTCAGGACCGGGTGTGGGCTAATTATAGGCGAAGAAGGATTAGGTTGCTCCGGTTATTCGTTACTTCGTTCTTAATTCTAATGAGGAACGAAACCCTGGTTGCCCACCCAAACAGGCTTCGCGATCGGGA
>DASWHG010000061.1:0-7051 GCA_036393315.1 Anaerolineales bacterium
GCCAACGCCTCGTCCTGGGGCTGGGGCTGCAGCTGCCCGCTGAGGTAGACGGGTAAGGTCTCGATCAGCAGATCCGCGCCTAGCCGTGCCAGGCGCGGAGCCAGGATCCCGGCGGTCTCTTCCGGCGAGATCGGGATAGCCCGCTGGCTGAGGATTGGACCCGTATCCACGCCGGGGTCCATGAGCATGATAGTGATCCCGGTTTTATCATCGCCGTTGAGGATGGCAGCCTGGATCGGGGCTGCGCCGCGCCAGCGCGGCAGAAGCGAGGCGTGCACATTCACGCAGCCAAACGGGGGCAGGCTCAGCACGTCCAACCGCAGGATCTGCCCGAAGGCAGCCACGACGATCAGATCTGGCTGCCAGGCTCGCAGCGTGTCCATGGCTTCCGGCTCGCGCAGGCGGCGAGGCTGGATAACCGGCAGCTGCAGTTCGATCGCCAGCTGTTTGACCGGCGGGGGTGTGAGCACGCGCCCCCGCCCCGCCGGCCGGTCTGGCTGGGTGATGACCCCAACGACATCGTATTGTGCGGCCAGCGACTCGAGTACGGGCAGGGCAAAATTGGGTGAACCCATGAAGACGACGCGGGTGCTCATAGGAGAGATTTTAGCACAAGATCGAGCAGGGTCCGGGGACCGCCAAACTTACCTTATTTTCACCTCGCCTCGATTAAACGATCGGTTCGAATACCAGACCATAGATCTTTTCGCCGGCCTGGACTCGCACCGGCTCCCAGCCCGGATGCACCAGCATACCCGTCTGGAGCTGGTCGATGCTCTCCGCTTTCACCTGTCCCATCGCCTTGACGCCGTTCTCGAATTCGGCGACCCCGATGATCAGGAAGCGCTGGTCGAACCCCCAGGGCAGGTTGAAGATTTGCGTATAGGTGATCAGTTTCGCATTTCCCTGAGGCTTTATGGTTTCGAACTCCCGGCCTTTGCAGGCCAGGCAGCGGTCGTGGAACGGGTAGTGGATCTTGCCGCACTTCTTACACTGGTACGCGCTGATGGCGATCGCTTTCACTGGTCGACCCTCCTTAGCACGAAGACGAGCACGTTGTTTCCAAAGCCGCCAAAATTCACAGTCAGGCCGTTCGCCGCGTTCTTCACCTGGCGCTGTTTGCCGGCCTCGTGGCGGAGCTGGTAGACGATTTCAACGACCTGAGCTACGCCGGTGGCGCCGACGGGATGGCCGCGTGCTTTCAACCCGCCGGAGACGTTGATCGGGATCTGGCCTCCCAGGCGGGTCTTGCCTGCAAGCACGGCTTTTCCTCCTTCACCCTTCTTGAAGAAGCCGACGTGCTCGCTTTCGGCGATCTCCAGGATGGTGAACGCATCGTGCAGCTCAGCAACGTGGATGTCAGCCGGCTTGAGCTTCGCCCGCTCGAAAGCCTGCTGCGCCGCCAGGGTGACCGCTTTCAAGTCGGTGGGATCCTCACGCTCCTGCAGGGTCTGGGTATCGGTCGCCTGGCCAAAACCGGCGATCAGGATGGGCGTCTTACCCGTTTTCATCGCCAGCTCGAGTGGGCACAATATTACCGCCGCGGCCCCATCGCTCACCGGACAGGCGTCGTAAAGGTGCAGCGGATCGGCGACCGGCGGGTTATTGACCACCGAGTGCTGGCTCTCAAAGATGCCTTCCCGGGTAATGGCCATCTCGACGTGCGCATAGGGGTTAAGCGCGCCCATCCCCTGGTTCTTGATAGCGACTTCCACCAGCATTTCGCGAGTAACGCAGTACTTTTCCATATAGAGTCGGGTGAACATTCCCGCCATCCCGGGCAGCGTCACCCCGTAGACGTATTCCGCTTCTGGGTGGGTCATGGTTGCGACGAAGTCCGTTGCTCGCCAGCCGGTTACTTCGCGCATCTTCTCGCCACCCACGACCAGGACGTAATCGTAATAACCGGAGGCGATTGCCAGCAGGCCGTTCTTGATCGCCGAGGCACCGGAAGCCGGCCCGTTCTCCACCGTCTCCGCCGCGGCCGGGAGCAGGCTGAGCCGGTCTACCAGCGAACTGGCGATCGCTGTCTGGTGCTGCAGGATGCCGCCACCCATGTTGGCGACATAGACTGCATCCACCGATTGGTCCGCCATGCCGGCGTCGTCCAGGGCTTTCAGGGATGCATACGCCAGCATATCCATCAGGCTGTCTTCGTCCCGTCGCCCGAAGGGGATCATGCCGACTCCGATCACTGCTACGTCTCTCATGGTCTCATCTCCCTTTCAAGCCGGCGATCTTCTCACGGATGGCGGCTTCATCGGCGAACTTGATCTCTGCCATGGCCAGGTCGAGCAGGTCCTGTGGCACGGGGCGGTCGCCCACCACCAGGCGTGGTTTTGCGGCGAAGTAGATTTCCCGCGTCAGGTTATACGAATCCCCACCGCCCAGCTCGTGCGGGATGTCGGTCTTTTCCAGGGGATATTCGATCATCCAACGCCGAAATCCGATCGGACTTTCGGCCACAATCAGGACGGATTCCTGCCCCAGGTACTCCATGTGGTACTCCATCTTGGCGGCGAACAGGTGCGAGCCAATGCGCAGGCCACGATCGATGGCCAGGGTGTGGTAGCTCATGCCGACTTTTTCGTTCTCCAGGCGGCCGTTGACCACACCGACCAGGTAACCGTCAATTTGCCCCATCAGGCAGTATTCGCTCTTCACCCGGTAGTGGTACCAGGCTAGCAGCTCGCCGTACAACCGGGCGCTGACCACGTCATAATAGTCCCGCTCGATGAACAGGCAGGGGTGGACGGATTGAAGGATGGCGGGCACATCTTCGCGGGCAGCCTGGCGGACGATCATTTTCTTGCCATTTGCCAGGGTGATCACCTTGGGCGGGTAAGGCACCATCGGGTATTGTTTCGGCCGCAAGACCATTTCGAGTTCCATGTCGACAGGCATATTTATTTCTCCTAAAAACTAGGTATATTTACCACAGAGACACAGAGTACACAGAGAGTTTAATAAGGGCAAATTAGAGGATCATGCGCTTAAGGCCCATTTTCAGGACCGGGACATTGAAGTTGATCAACAAGCCGATCTTACAGCGGGTCAGCTTGAGATAAGTCAAGAGTTGGGCTTCGTGGATTGGCTGGAGCGCTTCGACCGCTTTGAGCTCCACAATGACGGATTGCTCGACCCGGAAATCTAATCGGTAACCACAATCTAACTGCAAGCCTTTGTACTCTATAGGCAACTCCTTCTCTCGCTCAAAATCCAGACCTCGCAAAGTCATTTCCCTGGCCAGGCAAGTGTGGTAGGCCGACTCGAGTAACCCCGGCCCTAAATGTCGGTGCACCTCAATCGCTGCCCCAATGATCGTCTCGGTTATCTGGTTGATTTCCATCATTTATACTCAGTGTACTCCGTGTCTCCGTGGTTCTTTTATAAAGATTCACTAACCAAGATTTGCCTGGCTAAGCATATTGATGCTCTCCACGTGGCTGGGTTCTATGGCGTCGCCGAACTTCGTTTTCGGCATACCGGCCTTCCTTTCCATGAGGTCCGCGTATGTGTCATCCTCGACGATGGCGACACACCGCCCGATGCTGGACTCCCCGTCCACGAACCGCCAGGGGAAGAACCCAATCGTGACCCGCTGGTTGGTCAGCAGGTCGATGTCTCCGCCCAAGCATTCGGCGTGCACGATCCCGAAGGGGAACATCTCCAGGTGCATGAGCTGGTACTTGCTGTCGTCGAAGTATTCAGCCAGCGGCATTCCATATTTGTGCTGGAAAACTTTTTCCGCCTGGCGCGCCTGGCGGGGCATCCAATCCCGGATGATGGTGTTCATCGGGTGGTCGGCGCTGCCGCAGTCCACGCCGATCCAGCGCAGGTGCCTGGCCTTGGCCCACTCGGCGAACTCGCGATCGGGCCCGGGATGCATGACCATGTAGCGGATCTCGTTGGCGGTCGGCATATCCCAGCCGAAGTGGTGGTAGCCGGTGTGGATGATGAGGATGTCGCCCTGGAGTACTTCTACTCGCTCCTCCACCATCTTGCTGGTGTAAACGTCGTAATCGCCGCAGCAGTCGCTCAAATCCACCACCACGCCTGGATGCACCAGGTAATCCATGTCCAGGGAGGCGATGTCCTTTCCCGGGGTATGGAAATGGATCTCTCCATCCAGGTGAGTGCCCAGGTGATTGGAGTGGGTGAGGACCTGTCCATTGGCCCCGTTGGGGGCCAGGCGTTTAAAATATTTGATTTGAAGAGGTTCGTAGGTGGGCCAGGGAGGGGTAGCAATGCCGAGGGGGATGGTCAAGTCGATAAATTTCATCTTATTCTCCTTCTCCGAATATTGAACCGCTAAGACGCTAAGCGCGCGAAGGTTTAGAGGCTACCTTTGTGAAATTGGCGCCAAGGCGGTTCTGGAAGATTAAGGGCAAAACGTTTGATTCCATACTTGATTAACTTGACATTCCAGTTGATTAAAAATCCAAGCTGGAAACCTCCTAATTTCATGTAAGTAAGTAATTGAGCCTCATGGATAGCCAATAGCTGCTCCACTGTTTTGTTTTCAACGATTATACATTTGTCAATTACCATGTCGATCCGGTAGCTAACATCGATCTGAATACCATCATAAATGATTGGTAAAGCAATTTCGCATTCGACTTGAAGCCCTCGTCTACGCAGCTCGTAAGCAAAGCATTGCTGGTACGCTGATTCAAGCAAACCTGGGCCTAATGTACGATGAACGCGGACAGCAGCATCAACGAGGTTGGAAGCGATATCTTCTAAGCCCAAAAGTTTTAATCCTACCCGTATATCAGGTGTTTAGACAATGGACTTAAATTCTTAGCGATCTTCGCGTCTTAGCGGTTTTATCTATAGTTCATGCAATGCTCTGAACGCATCCCGGAAGCATTGTTCCGGGGCACGCAGGATCCCCGCGCCGACCATCCCCACGCCGGGCTCCTTGTGGGCGATGCCGGTGTTGATCTGCGGCAGGATGCCGGTCTTCATCACTTTGCGGACGTCGATCCCGAGCGGGGTGCCCCGGAAATTTAAAGCCGGGATGGTGAAGGCTTCGTGCTCGGCGAAGGTGATCTCATACATCTCGAGGGAGGCCTGGAGGGCCATCTGGGGGCTCCCGCCAACGAACTGGGTGATGGCGGGCGCCGCGGCCATCGCAAACCCGCCATAGCCGGCCGTCTCGGTGACGGTGCTGTCGCCGATATCCGGGTTGGCGTCTCTCTCGGTGAAGCCGGGGAAATACAGGCCCTGGACCTGGCCGGCCGGGGCGGTGAACCAGCGGTCCGGCGTACCCGCCAGGCGCAGGCCGAAATCGGTGCCGTTGCGAGCCATGACCGTGACGATGCTGCTCCCTGGCACGCCTTCAGCCGGTTCCAGCAGGGCTTTCCCGGCCGGCATGCTCAAGTTGAGGAAGAAGTGGTCGTTCCGGTCGATGAACTCGATCACTTTCGCCAGGACCTCATTGTCCTGATTGGTGCGCGCCAGGGCCGGCCCGATGGCGCGCAGGAAGAGGGAGGTGGCCGCCCGGTTGCGGTTGTGGCACTCGTCGCCCATGTGCAATGCCTGGGCGATCAGGCTCTTAATGTCGATCCCATCCGGCAGGGATTGCAGGGCCCGGTCCAGCGCCGGGTAGAGCGCTGCTTCCATCCAACGCAGGCGAGCGTACACTTCCGGCCCCATCCCACCGTATCGCAGGACCTTGCCCAGGCCTTCGTTGATCGTGCAAAAAGAGTGGTTGCCGAAGGTCGCGTTTTCGAGGATGAACACCGGCATCCGCGGGGAGATAACGCCCGCCATCGGGCCGACGGCGTGGTGATGGTGGCAAGGCGCGAACTCGATCTCCCCGGAGGCGGCGAGGTTGGCAGCGGCCGTTTCGTCCTCAGCCAGGCCTTCGTAGATCAGGGCGCCCATCACCGCGCCTCGCTGCGGCCCGCACATGCGTTCCCACGAGATAGGGGGACCGGCGTGCAGGATCATCCGGTCGTGCATGCCCGGGATGACCTCGCGGGCAACGCCCATGCCCACCAGCACCGCCCTTCCCTGCTTGATCCGCTGGCAGACCTCCTGGTTTGCCGCGTCGATATCCTCCCCGGTCCGGCTCGTTCTCAGGTGCCGGTACCCCTCGGGTGGGGGCTGCCAATCGACGGCCACCACCGGGAAGCCTTGTTCCCGGACCGACCGGGCCATACTTTCAAGCCCGACGTTGACGACGGATACCGGTTTTCCGAAGATGTCGTTGATTTTACGTCCGCCCATATCCGCCCTCTCAAGAGACGATCATGGCTGCCAGTCGGGCCGCAGCGGCGTTGCTTTCACAAATCGTCGCGCCGGCTTGTTCAAGAGCCTGGACCTGGTTGTCCAGCCCCTGGGGGTCGCCCCGGGTCCCGGTGACCGAAGCCACCACGATCAGTTCGCGGCCTTCCTGGCCGGCAATGTCACGCGCCTTTTGCACCGCCGGGCCCAGCTCCGAAACCGGGTCAGGGTGCGCGCCATAGCCCAGCACCAGGTCCAGCAGCACTACAGCCACCTCCGGATCGTATGCTTCGCGCAGCAGCCGCCGGATCCGTAGGTCGTTGTCGATCATCGGGTGGGGCCTACCCACGGTAAATTCCTCCTCGCCCAGGTCGACGGCCGTGTGCTTCAGGCTGTGGGTCGAATCTGGCAGCTGTTGCTCGATGCGCAGCGGAGCATTGGAATACACTGGCTCGGGAAGCACATCTTGCCAGATGACCTGGGTCTCGTAGCACAGGGTCCCGCCGGAGAACAGGCCGCGCAGGTAGCGCTGTCCCGGACTCAATCTTGCGCGCAGGGAGTCTGCGACTTCCCGCAGCTGGCGGTCCTCGGCCGCCAGAAATTCCTCCGGACGGATCGAGGATAAACCGGTTGCCTGGGCGGCGAGCAAAGCCGCTTCCTGCAGGGTGCGAGCGAAGATCGCGTTCGGGACCTCCCGGACCAGGGCTTCTTCTCCGCCCAGGAAGCAGACCACCACCGGTTTATCGCCCCGGGCGACCTGCTCCAGGATTTTCGCTGCGACGGAGGTGTCCGGAGGCTTGCTTACCAGGACGATCGT
>DASWHG010000062.1:0-17837 GCA_036393315.1 Anaerolineales bacterium
CCTGCCGCAGGTGAGCGCCGGACCGGCCTTCGGTCGTCCCAGCCGGCATGGGCAGCCCCACGTAGCGGATCTCTTCCACTTCCAAACCTGCCACCGTCAGCCGGCGGGCCAGGTCCTCGATGGAGAGGTCGATGTCGACGAAATCTTTGAGCCAGGAAAGGGGGATTTTCATAATTCTCTACTCTCAATTCTCCATTCTCCACTCTTCAGAACTGTTCCAAGAAGCGGAGGTCATTCGCCCAGAAATAGCGGATGTCCTCGATGCGGTGGCGCAGCATGGCGATCCGCTCCGGGCCCATGCCGAAGGCGAACCCGGTATAGACTTCCGGGTCGTACCCGCCGTTGCGCAGCACGGTTGGGTGTACCATGCCGCAACCCAGGATCTCCAGCCAGCCGGTGCGCTTGCAGACCGGGCAGCCCTGCCCACCGCACACGAAGCACTCGATGTCCATCTCGGCGCTGGGCTCGGTGAAGGGGAAGTGCGAGGCGCGGAAGCGCGAACGGACCTGCTGCCCGAACATGCGCCGGCCGAAATCGCTCAGCGTGCCTTTCAGGTCGCTGAAGGTGATCCGCTCACCCACCGCCAGGCCTTCGACCTGGGTGAACTGGAATTCCGCCCGGGCCGTGACCTGCTCGTATCGATAGCACATACCCGGCAGGATGATCCGCACCGGGGGCGGGTTATCCGGGTTCTCGGCGGCGAACTCGCGCATGGCCCGGATCTGCCCCGGCGAAGTATGGGTGCGCAGGATGACCGGGTTGTCGGGATCGCTCCCGGCCAGGTAGAACGAATCCTGCATCTCCCGGGCCGGGTGGTGGGGTGGGAAGTTGAGCAGCTGGAAGTTGACTTCGTCTGTCTCCACGTCCCGGGAAAGGTAGACCTGGAAGCCCATCTCGGCGAAGATGCGGTAGATCGCCCGCATCGTCTGGGTGGTGGGGTGCAGGCGGCCGCGTGTAATCGGCCTGCCAGGCAGTGTGACGTCCAGCTGCTCGGCTTGTAGCGAGCGCCGCAGCCCGGCCTGTCGCAGTTCCTCGGCCTTCTCGGCGTAAGCGGCTTCGAGGGCCTGCTTGACCTGGTTCGCCCGCCGCCCGACCGCCGGGCGCTCTTCCTTCGGCATCTGTCCAAGTCGGTCGAAGGCCTGCATCAAGGGCGAACTACGGCCCAGATAGGCCACCCGCCAGCCCTCCAGCGCCTCCGGGTCCTGCACGGAAGCAAGCGAAGCCTGGGCAGATTGCTCGATCTCGTCCAGCTGTTCCAGTTGTGTGACCATAACACCTCCGAAGAATAAAGAAACAAAACATCCCGCCCTGCGAAGGGACGGGATGCAGTCGTTCCCGCGGTACCACCCTTGTTGGCCGCATCCTGGCGGCCCACTTTGCAGCCAACAGCCTGGTGTAAAGTTCCGGCAATTGGCTCCCCGATTAACGCTGGGGTCGCGGCCTGGACTAATGAATCATAGATATTTGATTTATCAAATATCTATGATCGTTCCCCCAGGCAGCTCGGGAGGGAACTTCGACCAGTTTCCGCCTGGCGGGGGTTTCAGTCTCAGCCCCACGCTTCCCTGTCGGTTTCCGCTGGCGTACTTTCCTCCGTCATCGCTTTTCGAGGTCAGTTGTAGCCCTAATTATCCGCAAAACAAGCCGTGTGTCAAGGGGTTGACAAGGTATGTTCATGGCTTTCTCAAAGTCGAAAGCCCTGCTTTTCCCCACCCCAAACCCCATTTTTGAGAAAGCCATGAAGGTATGTTGAACTTCGGTTTCGTCCCTGTTCATAACCACGCCTCGCTTTAGGGGGATGTGATACAATTCATCATGGCGTGGACTTTACCGTATCCGAGATCACTTCTTTCGCTTCTGGTTCCGTTTTTTACACACTAACCGCACACCCCTGGAACGTGGACTTGGCCATATGATCTACCAATCCCAGGTGAAGCCACACCTGGACCAGTTCGTGGGACCGGTCTTTGAGGAAATATGCGGGCAATTCCTCTGGCGCCTCGGCCTGAATAGTAAACTCCCATTTATCCCCTTGAGGATCGGAGGTTGGTGGCAAGCCAACGAAGAAATTGACTTGATAGCGATAGGACAAGATGCTGCTCTTTAATCAGCTAAGAAAAATTGAAGATTTTTTCCCCGATAATAATCCGTTCAGTTAAGATTGCTTAACCCTCTCTCTCGATTCGAGCAGCTCCCGCAGCCGCGGGTGGTCGGCGTAGACGCCGCGGTATTCCGGCGGCAGCAGGGCGGCGATGCGTGCCATGATCTCGTCGGTGTTGCGCTGCAAGTCCGCGTCCCGGTCTCGGCGTTCGACGGGCGGGAGGGTGAAGGGTTCACCGAGGCGCACGGTGATGCGTGGGCGACGCAGCAGCAGCACTTCCCGGATCGCCTTCCAGGTGCCGGTCACGGCGACCGGCACGATCGGCACCCCCGCCCGGTTCGCCAGGTAAGCGACCCCGGTCTTGGCGGGGATCAAGGAGCCGGTAGGGCTGCGCGTGCCTTCCGGGGCGATCCCGAGCACGCCCCCGCGCTTCAGGTGCTCCGTGGCCTGCCGGACGGCGCGCGCATCGGCTTCATCCCGGTTCAGCCAGATTCCCCCAAGCGAGTCCACGACCCAGCGGAAGATGGGCTGGTCCTGATGTTTCTTGGCGACCAACCCGGTCACGTCCTCTCGGTCCAGCACGCAGTAAACTAACGGGACCTCGATGATCCCCTGGTGGTTGCTGGCTGCGATGTACCCCCCTTCGACCGGCAGGTTTTCTTTCCCGATGACCGTGACCCGGGTCAGCAGCCTGAAAAGGATCCCGAAGATCGTGGAAAGCACGGTGCGAGCATTGAGGCGCGACAATGGTTTTCTCCTGCGCCAATTGTAATCTTTCTTTATTGGTTGGTGGGACCAACCTTTCCTTACACATTCTTTAGGATGCTTGCGCACTCGGTAAGAGTGGGCCAGATGCGAGTATAATCTGCTCCGTATGCCCAGACATCCTTCGCTCCCGAAGATCGTACTGTGGCTGCTGGCCGGGGTATTCCTGGCAGCGGCCTGCGGCGGTGTAACGGAAGTCCCCACTCCGACCGGCGTGACTCCGCCCGCCTCCCCGGTCCCCCCGACCCAGACCCCCACGCCGGTCCTGCCCTCGCCCACGCCGGTGCCGCTGGCGGTCCGCGTAAACGGCGAGGAGATCACCCTGGCTGAATACCAGGAGGAGCTGGCCCGCTACCAGGCGGCTGTCGAGGAGTCCGGAGCGAACTCAGAGTCCGAGGCCGGGCAGCGGGTGTTAGACGACCTGGTCGACCAGGTTTTACTGGCCCAGGGGGCGCGGGAAGCCGGGTTCAGCCTCACCGAGACTGAACTGCAGGCTCGCCTGGATGCGCTGGCCGAAGAAGCCGGTGGGGAAACTGCGCTCGCCGAGTGGCAGGCCGCCAATGGGTATACGCCCGAGAGCTTCCAAACGTCGCTGGAACGCGCCCTGGCCGCAGCCTGGATGCGAGACCAGGTGATCGCTGCAGTCCCGGAATCGGCCGAGCAGGTCCACGCCCGCCAGATCCTGCTCCACAACGAAGACCAGGCCAGGGAGGTGCTTGCCCGCCTCGGCGCTGGCGAGAAATTTGATACCCTGGCAGCGGAGTTCGAGCCGGTGACGTTCGGAGACCTGGGCTGGTTCCCCCGAGGTTACCTGCTCGAGCCGGCCCTGGAAGAGGCGGCTTTTGCGCTCGAGCCCGAGGCGTACTCCAGGGTGGTCGAGACCCGCCTCGGCTTTCACCTCGTCCAGCTGATCGAACGAGAGCCGGACCGCCCCCTCGACCCGGATGCCCTCCTCGCCCTGCAGCGGAACGCGCTGCAGGAATGGCTGGAGGCCCGGCGCAGCGAAAGCGAGATCCAAACTTTATTGCCTGAATAAATGGCCAGAACCGAACTCCTCTCTCTTTCCCATCCTTGCCGGTCGATGCAAATCGGATCGCGGCCCATCCCTGCCGAAAGGGTAAGGAAACCATGGACTCCTTTGACTACACCGACGTAAAAGTCCGCCCCCCGATAGATGTTCTGTCCACCCTCTTTAACCTGCTGACGCTGCTGGTTTTGTTGATGACCTGTGGCGCCAGCCTGCTAGTCCTGGTGGTTTTCACCAACCCGTACATCGGGTTCAACCCCTTCCCACCGCCAACCCTGCCCGCGTTGGTCGCCCTGCCCACGCCCACCCCGACGCCCCTGATCAGCCTCCCGCCGACCTGGACTCCTACAGCCGTGTTGCACCCGACCAGCACGAACACCCCCCTGCCAACGAAGACTCAGGTCCCGACTGAAGAGGCCGCTGCCGAAGCGACCCCAGAACCCGCCGCGAACATGCCGTTCGTGCTGCAGCCGGGAAACCCGGTCGCGATCCCAAACGTCGGCCACCCGGACCTGGGCTGTGACTGGATGGGCGTCGCCGGGCAGGCCACCGGGCTGAATAACGCGCCCGTCACAGGCCTGATGATCCAGCTGGGGGGTGTGTTGGACGGCGAGAAAATGCTGCCGGTGACCTTGACCGGCACGGCGGCTCAATACGGAGAAGGGGGCTATGAAATCACCCTGGATACCCGGCCAAAAGCCTCGAACGAATCCCTGTGGGTGCAGCTGCTGGATAAGGATGGCACGCCGCTCTCCGAGAGGGTTTATTTCGATACCTACGCGGAGTGCGCGAAGGCCCTGATCCTGGTGAATTTCAATCAGGTGTGGTGAGCCTGGGTTCAGGCAAAAGGCCTAACCTTCTTCGGTTTCCCCGCTGATTTCGGTCCAGGCCTGTTTGCAGCGCAATGCGTCCTCCTCCATGATGGGGCTTTCGCACAGGATGCGGCCCCGGCAGCCGAACTCGTTCAGGGCGCGGAAGATCGCCTGCAGGTCCAGGTCGGATTCCTCCAGGGGAAGATGCTCCTTTTCCCCTTTTCCACCGTACTCGATCCCCGAAATATGCGTGTGTAAGCGCCGCAGGGCGCCCTGGCCCAGGGCGTTCCCATAGGCCTCCAGGGCACGCGCCCACTCGTCGTAGGTGTTCATGGAGCCATCTCCCGGCCTGGCATGCAGGTGGGCGAAGTCGATGCACGGCTCGACGCCTTCGAGCGCCTGGCTCATCTGGAGAACGTCCTCCAGGGAGCCGAGCATGGCGGATTTCCCCATGGTCTCCGGGCGCAAGACGGCATGGTTGCCGGCGGCGCGCAGCTCATCCAGGCAGCCCTCCAGGCGTTCGAGGGCTATGGGCAGCACTTCCTCCGGGGGACGCGCGAAGTAAGATCCGGGGTGGAAGACGATATCCGTCGCCCCCGCCAGGTTCCCATAATGGGCCGCGTCCATCAGGCGCCTGCGCGACTTCGGCCATTCTTCCTCGTCTGCGTTCAGGTTGATGAAATATGGGGCGTGCACGCTGATCGCTACCCCTTGCTCCGCCGCGTTGTTCTTGATGTCGGCGCAGGTCTGCTCGGAGACCCGCACCGACCGGACCCAACCCAGCTCGAGGCCGTACAGTCCGAGTTCGGCGGAGCGGATGACCCCTCCCACGCTGCCTCCGGGTTTCTTGGGAGTCGAAATGGGCGATCCAACGGTGCCGAATTGAAAGGAGAGCGATGTCATGGCATACCTCGAGAGGAAGAATATGGAAAGAGCCGGCGCGCCTGCGCCGGATCCGTATTTGTCGTAAAGGCCGGCTGGCCCGCAAAGACCCAGTTACGGAGAGAGGAGCAGGTCGCTGAGCCGGGCCCAGAGCGGGGGACCGAGGATGAACACGCCGATCAGGGCGGCAGAGGCCGCCGCGATCAGGACGGCGGCTGCCCCAACGTCCTTTCCAACCCGGGCCAGCATGTGCTGCTGCGGGCTGGCCAGGTCGACCACGGCTTCGAGAGCCGTGTTGAGGAATTCCGCCGTCCATACCATGGCTATGGCGAGGATGATCGTAGCCCAGTCCCGCGCTTCGATCCTGAGCCAAACTGCCACAGCGATGGCTGCGATGCTGATGATTGCATGGATCCACGCGTTTCGTTGGGTCCGGATGACAAACCACCAGCCGGAGAAGGCGTAGCGGAAGGAGTTTGCGCGAGACCTGAAGAATAAACGCATGGAAGTGGGAGTTCTTGTGATGGAATGTGCCTTGGAAGACATGGTCTCCTGCTATTCAGGAAGGCTGTTGATCGAGACCCCTAACCGGTCCAGGATTTCCGCCTGGGCTGCCCACATCCGGGCTTTCTCATCCTCCTCCAGGTGATCGTGCCCGAGCAGGTGTAGGAGGCCGTGTACGACCAGCAGCTGCAGTTCATTTTCGACTGGATGGCCGGCTGCGGCGGCCTGCGCTTCGGCGCGCGGGTAAGAGATCAGGACATCTCCCAGGTATGGCGCGCCGGTTTCAGGATCGGTGTAACCGGCCGGGAAGGACAACACGTCGGTAGGAGCGTCCACACCCAGGAACTGCCGGTTGAGCTGCTGCAGCTGCTCATCGTTGCTAACCACCAGGGTTACCTCGGTATCCGGGGCGGCCAGCTGCGATTCCAGGACCGCCTGAGCAGCACCTTCCAACAAGGACGCGTCGACTTGAGAGGAGTAAGTCTCGATTATCTCCAGGGTGATCATCGTATCTTCGGTATCTATCAAGGTTTCATCTCTTGTTCGACAGGCACGTCAGAAGATTGGTGAACGATCGGCAGCGTCGGAGAGGGATCGGCTTTCGCCGCCTGGATTCTGTCGAATTTCGGGTATTCGATGCGCGGGTGGTAAGTCCCGCGCAGGGTGGTCGTGAAAGATTCGACGATTTTATCCAGGTCGTTCAATGTCAGCTCTGTCTCATCCAGCTGGCCGGTTGCCAGGCGGTTTCCAATAACTTTCTTAATTAAGGCGCGCAGCTCGTCTTCATCTTTTGGACGCTCGGCTCGCACGCTGGCTTCGCTGCTGTCCGCCAGCATGAGGATGGCAGTCTCGCGCGATTGGGGTTTTGGCCCCGGGTAGCGGAACTCTTCTTCGTCGACCGCGTTCTCATCCCCTCCGGCCGCTTCTACCGCCTGGTAATACTGGTAGAGCGTGATCATGGTCCCGTGGTGTTCGGCGATGAAGTCTTTTACCCGGCGAGGCAGGCGGTATTTATTGGCCAGGTCCAGGCCATCTCGAACGTGCTGGATGATGATCTTGGCGCTGGTTGCCGGATCGAGGCCCTCGTGCAGGTTGACGCTGTTCGGGACCTGGTTCTCGATGAAGTAGAAAGGGTTCAAGGCTTTACCGGCGTCGTGGTAGAGCGCGCCGACGCGGGTCAGCAGGGTGTCTGCCCCGATCTGCTCTGCGGCCTGCTCCGATAGATTGGCGACCTGCAGGCTGTGTTGGTAAGTGCCCGGGGCGTTCCTCAAGATGAATTGCAGCAGGGGATGGTCGGGCCGCGAGATCTCCATGAGCTGCAGCGGCGTGGTCAGGCCCAGGAACTGGGCCAGGAAATACTGCAGCAGGATCGTCAGGCTGCTGGAGGCGACGCCGTTGACCACCGCGACGCCGGCCAGGGTGGCGACGCCCACCAGGTCGGTGTTCGGATTCGGGAGGCGGTAAGCCAGGATCACTGCTGCCCCGGCAAAGGCGATCGCCGCTCCTGCCCAGAAGAATGACATCACCCGGCGAGCCGAACCAAGGGTGAATACGCCAAAGATTCCGCTCAGCAGGTAAAACAGGGTGAGGTCGAGGCTGTTGGGCAGGTTGTAAGAGATGAGGATCGCCAGCGGCAGGGTAAAGAACATGGCCGTATCAGAGCCGTAGAGAGAAGCCACAATCAGGCTGAAAGCTGCAAAGGGGAAGATGTAAGGGATGATTGCGTGGTCCGGGAGGATCAGCCGCCCGCCGAAAAGGAAGATCATGAGCAGGCTGACGATGATGATCAAGCCGCGCGTGTCGTACCGCAGGGGGGAGCGGCGCACGTACAGGAGGACAAAGAAGATGATCAGGGTGGTCAGAGAAGCGGCGCTGGCCAGGTCCTGCCAGCGGTTGCCCGGCCGGGCCAGCCCCAGCTGCTCGAGCGCCTCCAGCATTTGCGACGTGAGCACCTGCCCACGCTGCACGATGAGCTCTCCGGCCACGTAGGTCCGGCTGACCGGGGCGACGGCTTCGCGGGCCGCCTGCCGGGCGGCTTCGGTAAGCTCTTCGCTGTAAAAGCTGTTAGGTGCGACGAACCCGGCCACCAGTTCGGCGACAATCTCAGCCTGGTCTTCCGGCAGGGCCAGGCTGACCAGTGCAGGGACGCTGCGGCGGGCTTCTTCCACCCGGTCCTCACGGATCGTGCTCCGCATCACCTGCTCCAGGGCCACGATCGCTTCCTGCTGGATCGCTTGCCAGCGCGCATCGCTCAGAGCCAGGATGCGCCGGGCCGTGTCCTGGGCAATGTGGATATCCTCGAGAGCGGCCAGGTCGGCCATTTTCTGCTCGGGGGAGGCAAAGGCGTCGGCGCGCACGCTGGTGATGTAGGCCAGGGTCGCTCGCAGCCTTTCGAGCTGGCGTCTCGCCACGCTCGTGTCAGGTGAGGTATAGATGGGGGGAATCGCCTGCGCGGCGGCTTCCCGCTGCCGGTCGGTGCTGATCTCGCTGACGTAATCCAGGGCGCGGGGCGCCACCACGTCCTGGGGAGAAACATCCCCCACCCGGAACTCGGGCGCAGACAGGCGCGAATAAAGCGGCAGCACCAGGGCGATAAACGTAAGCCCGGTGCCGAGGAGGACGAGTATACTCAGAAAGAGGTTGCGCCGGGTAGGCCATCGAGACCTGGTCCGGTTTTCCTTATCAGGCATGACCCCTACTCAGGCTATCCCAGCAGCTGGCGGACGATCTGGCTGGCCAGCGCCCCGTCAGCGCGGCCCTGGATGCGCGGCATGAGGATTTTCATAACCTGGCCCATTTCCCGCGGCGAAGTGGCCCCCACTTCGTCGATCGCGGCGCGCGCCATGGCCTCCAGCTCGGCCGGCGAGAGCGGCTGCGGAAGGTAGCCCTCCAGGATGCTGATCTCGGTCTCCGCTTCAGCGGCGATATCGGGTCGCCCGGCCTGCTCAGCATCGGAGATCGACTCCCGCCGTGATTTAATTTCCTTCTGAAGGATCGCTAAGACAGCCGGTTCGTCCAAAGCCACCCTTTTTTCGACTTCGGCCAAACGGATCGCTGAGAGCGCCATGCGCAGGGTGCGCTTCCGCACCGCATCCCCGGAGCGCATCGCTTCCCGAAGCGAGTTCTCAAGGTCAACTTTCGTCGTCATGACAATCATTATACCCATTTTCTTACGTAAATTCGTCAGCCCATGGGATACCGCATGCGCTGTCCCCCCAGCAGGTGCAGGTGCAGATGGAAGACGGCCTGCCCGGCATCCGGCCCGTTGTTGATGATCAGCCGGTAGCCGGAATCGGCGATCCCTTCTTGCTGGGCCAGCTGGCGGGCGACGGTAAACAGGTGGCCGACGAGGGGCTCGTGTTGGGGCATCAAATCGTCGATCGAGGCGATGTGCTGGTTTGGCACGATCAAGATGTGGACCGGAGCAGCCGGGCGGTTATCGCGGAAGGCGGTCACCTGGCCGTCGTGGTAGACCTCTTTGCCAGGCGCCTGGCGGGCAACGATCTTGCAGAAGATGCACTCGTTCACTTCGCGATCGGTCTTCTTGTTCATCCGGTCCTTATTTCATGGAAATGCCTTTGTGAGTAATCCCACAGCGCCAGCGCTATTCGTGCGGAAATGACAGGCGATGTACTCGTAAGCGCAGCGGCGCCCGCTAAGCGCAGCGGCGCCCGCTAAGCGAAGCGGCGCAATCCCACCTTCGTCACTTTCCGCGGCCTGCAAAGTACGAGCAGCTTTTTTGTCAGGCTTCAGCTGCTCAGGATTTGGCCGTGGATTTCACCGGCGGTCACCGCTGTCAGTATTACCGGGGTGATCTGGTTCCACAGGTGGCGGGGAGCCTGGGAATGGACCCGCAGGTAGTTGTCGGTTAACCCGCTCATCTGCCACTCCTGCGGGCCGAGCGCCGTAGCGCTTTCCCACAGGACGGGCAACGTGCGCCCGAGGAAGCGCAGCTGGTATTCCCTGGCCGCCTCGGACAGGGCGGCTCGCAGGCGAGCGCTGCGTTCTTTGCGCAGAGGGTGAGGAACTTGGGCAGGCATACGCGCCGCCGCCGTCCCGGGCCGGGCAGAATAGGAAAAGACGTGCCCGCCGGCAAGCCCGAGAGAGCGGATGTATTCCTGGCTGTCGGAAAACTCCGCCTCGCTCTCCCCGGGGAATCCGACGATCACGTCGGTGGTGATGGCGATCTCCGGGCAGGCCGCTCGTGCCGCGGCGACCAGTTCCGAGAAGGAGGCAGGCGTCGTCTTGCGGGCCATGCGCCGCAGGGTTGCCGGGCTTCCCGACTGCAGCGGCAGGTGCAGGTGCCGGCAAAGCCGCGGGTCTTGCCACAAGGAGAAGAACGCCGCATCCAGGTCCCACGGTTCCAGCGAGGACAGGCGCAGGCGCGGCGTGCCGGTCTCGCCCAGGATCGCCTCGACCAGCTGGCGCAGGTGCATCCTGGGCGACAGGTCCTGTCCCCACGAGCCGAGGTGGACGCCGGTAAGGACGATCTCCTTGGCGGATCCCGAGCCGTCCGGGCCGCCGCGCAGCGCCGCTCGCACGTCCGCCAGCACCTCCGAGACCGGGCGGCTGCGCCCCGGGCCGCGGGCGACGGTCGTGACACAAAAGGTGCAGGCGTTGTCGCAGCCATCCTGCACTTTAATGAAAGCACGTGTCCGTAGATGGGCGCCGGGGACCGGCGTGCGCGCGACGGGCTCAAGGTCGAAAACTTCCGGCGAGGTTTGGAGGACTTCGGAGACCAGCTGGTCCTTGCGCAGGTTGGGAATCACCTGGCTGACCGCTGGCAGGCCGGCGGCGCTCCCCGGGTGCAGGCTGGACCAGCAGCCGGTCACGACGATTTCCTTCGCGCCAGCCCGGGCTGCCTGGCGGATCTTCTGGCGTGAGTCCGATTCCGCCGCGGCCGTCACCGCGCAGGTGTTGATCACGACCAAATCCGCCTCTCCAGGTTCCGCGACCAGGCTGTGTCCTGCCGCTCGGAACTGGCGGGCGTAGGTTTCAATTTCGCTCTGGTTTAAGCGGCATCCGATCGTATCGAGATAAATCTTCATCCAACAACTCAATCTGGTTGCTTGACTCTTGTCATTCAGGGCTGCAAGACGGCGAAATTGTCGAAGTGAACCTCAGTCCCGGGTGTCTCGAAGGTCCCGACCAGCAGGCCGGCCTCCCCGTCGCTGAATTCCGCATCCTGGACCGTGGCGAGCAGATCTCCGTTTACGTACAGGCTGAGGTTCTCTCCAACACAGTCGGCGCGCAGGTGGTTGCTGTCCTTGCCTCGCCGGATGGCCTCGCTGGGGGGCATCGCCGCCATCCCGACCAGCTCCGGCGCACCGTCCTTGACTTTCCCGATCCCGTAGTAGCCATCGCTGCTGATGGCAAAGAAGTAGAAATTGCCCGGATCGACCGCCCGGCAGACCAGGCCGAAATCGTCGTCCTCCGGGCCTGCGACCCGGGTTGCATCTACTTCCAGGCGCAGGTCGGTGAAGGTTAAACCCGGTCCGGCCCACACCATCTTGTGGGCGCTGTTCACCTGGATCCGGTAGACGCCCTCACTGTAATCGAGGAACCCATCCGGGTCCTGGGGGCGCCGGTCCCAGCCGCTGGAGGGATCCGAGAACTCGTCTTGGAACAGGACGCTCCCGGAGGGGCGCTCGGCCCTGGGAGTGTTCAGAGGCAGCACCTGGCAGGAACCTGCCAGCAGCGCCAGCAAAGTGATGAGGACGGTCCCCGGGAGAGTGTGCTTCATTGTGTCCGAACCGGGCTGTGCGGCGGTCTTCGATGCAGTTGTACAGATTTTAACATAGTCTCAGGGGAAGTAGACCTCCAGCAAGCGCCTGGCTTGCTCGGCCTCCGCAGAATCGGCGGGCGCCAAGGTTTGGACCAGGTCGAATTGCTCCCGGGCAAGGCTTGGCTTGCCTCGCAGCAGGTAGACCAGGCCGAGATGTACGCGGGCAGCCGCGTGGTTGGGGTCTGTCTTCAGGGCGCGCTTCAGGAAGCGTTCGGCGCTGGCCGGGTCTCCCAGCAGGGTCAGGACCTGCGCCATGACGTCCAGGGAGGCCGGGTCTTCCGGGTCCAACAACACCGCCTGGCGCGCTGCCGGGAGCCCGATTTCTCGGACCTGGACCTCGTACTTGATCGAAAAACCTGCCAGCGAGCGCCAGTATTGCGGGTCTCGGGGCGCCAGCTCGGCGGACTTTTGGTAATGTTTCCGGGCAGAGTCGAGCAGGCCCAGAGCGGCCAGACTGCAGCCGATCTCGGCTTGCAAGGCCGGGTTCTCCGGCTCGAGGCCGTCGGCGGCGTACAGGTACACCAGCGCCAGCTCTGGGCGTTCCTGGCGCTGCCAGTAGAGCGCCAGGAATGTGTTGGCGGCCACGGAATCGGGGTTCAGGGCGAGCGCTTCCTCGAGGGCGGGCAGGCCGTCCTGGTTCAAATGCTGGCGGGCCTCGCCCAGGAATGCCCAGGCTTCGGCATAACCCGGGTTCGCCTCGACCGCCAGGCGGAAAGCCTCGGCAGCCAGATCCCATTCGTCCAGGGATGCCAGGGCTTGCCCGGAGGCGACCAGCGTGTAGACCGGGTCGCCTGCCAGACGGGCGGTGCGAATGCTTCGTGCGACCCGCTGTGCATCCGGACCCAGGGCAGGATCTAATTCGCTTGCCAGAGCAAGGGGCGCCAGCGCGGATTCGGGCTGGGTGGCCGCGAAGAGCAGTCCCAGCTCGTACGGACGCCGCGCCTCGCCGGGCTGGAGCAAGGTCAGGGCCTGCAGGCTGGAGATGGCAGCCGGGTAATCTCCCCGGGAGCGGAAGGCCGCGGCAAGTTTCTCGTAAAGGGGGATTGAAGGGCCGCCGGTATCGATAGCAGCCTGCCAGGCCTCCATCGCGGCCGGTTGGTCGCCGAGCAGCAGCGCCGCCTCGCCCATGGACGCCAGCCCGGCTGGAGTGAGACTGCCCGCTGAGATGGCCTGCTCGAAATAGGTCCGGGCCGCGGCCGGGTCACCGCCTTGCAGAGCGTATTGCCCCGCCAGCTCCCAAAGGTCGGCGCGCCGGGGGAGGCCCTCAGCCGCTGCGGCGATCTTCTCGGCCGCGCTCAAGGGCGCACCTGCGTCCAGGTCGCGATGGGCTGCCTGCAGGGCCAGGTCGACCTGGTGAGGGCGTGCGGTGTTGCCCAGCAGCGTCATGAGCAGCAGCGGGATCAGGATCCGGGCGAGCAGCAGGGCCGGCTGCATGCGTGTCATAGGACGAGATTATAGCCGAGGGTGTGAAAAAGTGACGAATAACAGTTGTCTTCTCCTGCCTGAATCGCTATAATGGGTGGTATTCTGTAGCAAACCGCTGATAGGAATTAATACGGAAGTGCTCCTGGCGGTTTGCTTGAGTGATTGGCCGTATATCGCTTAATTTTCGTAAAATACCTTCCGGCCAATCACCGTGGATAGGAGATCCTATGGATTTTTCATTAACCGAAGAGCATCGCATGGTGCAGCAGCTGGTCCGGGGATTTGCCCAAAAAGAGGTCGCCCCGGTGATCAAGGAATACGACCGGAAGCAGGAGATGGCCCCGTTCATCCTCCCCCGCATGGCTGAGTTAGGCATCCTGGGGATTTGTTTCCCGGTCAAGTATGGCGGGCAGGGGCTGGACTACATCTCCCTCGGCCTGGCCTGCGAAGAGCTAGAAGCGGTCGATAGCACGCTGCGGGTGGTCATGTCTGTCCACGTCGGGCTGAACAGCATGTGCCTGCTCCAATGGGGCACCGAGGAGCAGAAGCAGCGCTTCCTGGTCCCCCAGGCGCGCGGGGAGAAGATCGCCTGCTTTGGGCTGACGGAGCCTGGCGCCGGTTCCGACGTGGCGGGGATCGTCAGCACCGCCCGGCGCGCAGGGGATGAATACGTCCTGAACGGCGAGAAGATGTGGATCTCCCTGGCGACCAAGGCGCACCACGCTTTGGTGGTGGCTCGCACCAATCTGGAAGCCCCGGACCCGCACGAAGGTCTGTCCGCCTTCATGGTCGAACTGGACCGGCCCGGGGTGACGACTGGCGACATCCACGGCAAGCTGGGAGTCCGGGCCGGGTCGACGGGCTGGATCGCCTTCCAGGACGTGCGCATCCCGGTCGAGAACCGCATCGGCCTGGAGGGGGAGGGCTTCAAGATCGCGATGTCCTGCCTGGATAACGGGCGCTACACCGTGGCAGCCGGAGCGACCGGCCTGATCCGGGCCAGCCTGGAGGCCAGCGTGAAGTACGCCCACGAACGCCAGGCCTTCGGCCGGGAGATCGGCAAGTTCCAGCTGGTGCAGCAGAAGATATCCCGCATGATACAATCGTACGACGCCGCCCGGCTCCTTTACCTGCGGGCCGGCTGGATGAAGAACATGGGCGAGCGCAACACTCGGGAGACTTCCCTGGCAAAGTGGTTCGCGACGGACGCTTCGTTCGAGGCGGCTTCGGAGGCCATCCAGATCCACGGCGCTTACGGTTACAGCGACGAATATGACGTCGAACGCTATCTGCGCAACGCAAAAGGCGCGATCATCTACGAGGGGACCAGCGAGATCCACCAGCTGATGCAAGCGGGGTATGCCCTCGGCTACCGGGAGGATGCTTCCCTGCGATGTGAATTACCGGCCTACGACCCCGAGTTCTCAATGATTACTCCAACCGGTCATTCATCAATTTAAGGAGGACAACTTGAAAATCGTAGTGTGCGTCAAACAAGTGCCCGATTCCGCCGCGAAAGTGGTGGTGGAGAACGGGCAGGTCACCTGGGGAGATGCACCCCTGGTGATCAACCCCTGGGATGAATATGCCGTCGAGACCGCTTTGAAGCAGCAAGAGGAACACGGCGGCGACGTCACCGCGGTTACCATGGGCGGCGAGAACGCCAAAGAGGCGCTCAAGCACGCCCTGGCGATGGGTTGCAGCGAAGCTATCTTGATCTCCGATCCGGCCTTCGAAAATGCGGACAGCCTGCTGACGGCCCGCGTACTTGCCGCCGCGCTCCGCAAGATCGGGGAGGTGGACCTGGCATTCTTCGGCCGTCAGGCGATCGACGGCGACGTCGGGGTCACGGCAGCGCAGACGGCCCGCGCCCTGGGCTGGCCCGCTCTCACCCTGGTTTCGAAAATCTCCAACCTGGACACCGGCAGCCGCACGATCCAGGTCGAGCGCTCGGTGGAGGAAGGGCGGCAGGTCGTGGAGGCGAAGCTGCCGGCCGTGGTGAGCGTCGTCAAGGATATCGGCGAACCGCGCTACCCATCCTTCATGGGCATCCGCAAGGCCTCCCGGTCGACGATCCCAACCTGGACCGCAGCGGACCTCGGCGAGGAAGTCCCGGCTCCCGCGGTGACCTGGCCAGAGGTGATGAACCCGCCCAGGCGCGAGATCACCACCGAGATAATTACGGGCGATACCCCCCAGGAGATCGCCGAAAAACTGGCCGAAAAGATCATGGAAGAAAAGGTGCTGTGATGGCTGACAAAGTATGGGTTTACATCGATCAGTTCAAAGGCGAGGCCTACCCGGCTTCCTGGGAAGCAGTTGGGGCAGGGCAGACACTGGCAGGCCAGCTGGGCGGCAGCGTGACCGCGGTCGTCGCCGGGTCGGATGTCCGGGCCGTAGCTGAACAAGCAGCCCAGTACGGCGTGACAGAAGTCTTGCTTGCCGACGATCCGACCCTGGCAGATTACCGCCCCGAACCCTTCGCAACCCTGCTGAGCCAGCTGGTCAAGGAGCGCGGGCCGGAGGTCGTCCTCTTCCCGACCACCTCGCGCGGCCGGGAGTTGGCCGCGATGACGGCCATGGACCTGGAGGCCGGGGTCTTACCCGATGTGACCGGCCTGGAGGTAAAGGACGGCGCCATCGTGGCGACCCGCCCGGTATATGCGGGGAAGCTGCTCTCGAAAGCCGTCTCCAATACCAGCCCGCAGATGATCACGGTACGGGTGCGGGCATTTGCAGCGCCTGAGCCGGATGCCTCCCGGTCGGCCACGATCACACCGGTCGCGGCGGCTATGGCGGAAGGCGACATCCTCACCAGGGTAGTGGGCTACACCGAGGCGGGTGGCGGCGTAAGCCTGGCCGATGCGGCTGTCATTGTCTCGGGCGGCCGGGGCGTCGCCAACAACCCAACGCTCGCACCGCCGAACGGCATGGACGAGAAACAGGCTGAGGTCTGGCGCGCCCAGCAGGGCTTTAAGATGCTGGGAGAACTGGCAGAGGTGCTCGGGGCTGCTCTCGGGGCCAGCCGGGCTGCGGTAGACGCCGGTTATATCCCCTACGAACACCAGGTCGGGCAGACCGGCAAGGTCGTCTCCCCTGACCTGTACATCGCCGCTGGAATCTCAGGCGCGATCCAGCACCAGGCCGGCATGCGCACCAGCAAGGTCATCGTCGCCATCAACAAGGACCCGGAAGCGCCGATCTTCCGCATGGCTCGCTACGGCGTGGTTGGCGACCTGTTTGCCGTTGTCCCAGCCCTGACGGAAGCGCTGCGCCAGCGTCTGGGAAAGTAATCTTCCCGCATGGCTTTCTCAAAGTCGAAAGCCCTGCTTTTCCCCACCCCAAACCCCATTTTTGAGAAAGCCATGAATCTTCCCGAAGAGTCGCTTGACACTTGCGGTGAGAAGTGATAAATTTTTCGCTGTTCGTGCGCAGTTCCATCGCCGGCAGATAATGGCTACGGAATACCCGAACCGCTGCTCGATGGCGAGTCTGCGTCCTCATCCTTAGTTCAGTTGGAGAAGAAGTATGGCTGAACGAATTGTTGGAACGGTGAAGTGGTTCAACGCTGCCAAAGGCTACGGTTTTATCGGCCGGGATGGCGGCGACGATGTTTTCGTCCACTTCTCCTCGATCCAGTCCGACGGCTACCGGCGGCTGGAAAAGGGCCAGCAGGTGGAGTTCTCTGTTGAAGAGGGTCCCAAGGGGCTGCAGGCTGCCAAAGTGGTTCCGCTCGCATAAAGCGACACTTCTGGCAACGATTGAGCCGCCGTGAGGCGGCTCTAATTATTTAATCCGGGCAACTACCCGGGCGAGCAGCGCCTGGGTGAGTCGCAGGCGCTCCAGCCAGGGCGCAGCAAAAGGGGTGAGCGGGCGCTCATCTCCGGATAACTCAGCATAGAAACCGATCCAGCTATCCAGGAAGGAGCCAAGGCGCTCTGCCAGCAGGGCGAGCTGCTCGTAATCGGCTGCGGCACGCAGGAGGTTGGTCAGCATCTGCTCCCGGGAGCCAAATCCGCGCGGGATTCCCAGGCCAGAAGCCAGGCGCGAGAGATCGTCCCGGCTCAGGTAAAACCCGCTGTAGGTTGGGGTCAGCAGGTAGCGAGCGATCTCTTTCAGGCCGGTCTTCTCATCTGCCAGTACATCCGGGACGGGTGGGAGCTGAAAGCCGGGCTGTGCGGACATCAGATCTTCGGCCAAAGCGGACCGGTGCTCGCTGGCCAGTTCCAACAAATCGCCGATGAACTCAACGTAAGCGAGGAGACGGTTCGTACAATCTGGCTATCCGGAAACCAGGATGTAGCCCTTGACCTTATCACGTTCCAGGTTGATGATGGCAGCTCTCAAAATCCCCTCGGCGTATTCGCTGCCTGCATTGATGGAGAGCGTGCGACCGATGCGCGTATAGCCCGGCGATTCGTGGATGTGGCCGTGCAGAGAGAGCAGCGGCTGCATCTTTTCGATGAATTTGCGCACTGCCGTGCTGCCTACCGGCTTCATTAAGACCTGCCCACCCAGGGTTTTTACCTTGAGGTT
>DASWHG010000063.1:0-2337 GCA_036393315.1 Anaerolineales bacterium
CCCCAGAGTAAGAGTAGCGAGGTTCCCACGACAACGGTGGGAATTGCGACCGGCAGGTTGACAACCACGCTGAGCGCCTGGTTGCCGCGAAAACGATACTTGGAGAGCACGTAGGCGGTGAAGGTACCCAGGACGCCGTTAACGAGTGCGGTGCCAAACGCGATCAGCAGGGAAAAGCGCAGCGAAAACTGTGCATCTGGTTGCTGTAAGGTCGAAATAAAGCCTTCCAAACCGGTGCTGCTGGCGAAGATGAAGATCGACGCCAGCGGCATCAGCAGCAAAGGAAATAAGACGGCCAACAGGATCGACAGAGGCAGCAGGCTGGAGGCTCGCCCTGGCCGGCCGGTACTGGATGTGATTTGCTCGTTTTCGCTCATGGCCCTACCTTTGGTAGTACCTGTTCTTTCCAGATTTTATCGATGATCTCCCGCTTGGCTTGCGGCCAGCCGCCCAAATCGCCTACGGTGAAGGCATCCTGGATCACGCCGAAGCCGGTGTTCTCGACGTTAAGGCGCTCATCCACGCTTCGGAAGCCATATTCGACGAATATGCGTTGGGCGGCTTCGCTCCACAGGAAATCGACAAATTCGTCCACTAACGCACGATCCTCCGGGTCGATATTCTTCTCGACGATGACCAGGGTGTGTTCGCTCAGGATCGTGCTCTGCGGGTATACGATCTCGGCGTTCAGCCTGACGAGCGCCTGGTCGTACAGCGCTTCCTGCTCGTAGGTGATCAGCGCATCTCCAAAGCCGTTATCGAACTGCGTCCGAGCTGCCCTGGCTGAAGCAGCCTGCGCGACGACGTTGGACCAGATCCCTTGCAATTGGGTAAAGGCTGCCTGTGGGTCATTTGAGGTGCGGAGCGAGGATCCGTATTCGGCCAGGATCCCCCACTGTGCTCCGCCGGAGGTGAGCGGGTCCGGGTGCACCACGCCGATACCCGGCCGTGTCAGGTCCTGGAAATCGGTGATGTCCTTGGGGTTCCCAGGCCGGACCAGGATGATGAAGGGGGTCCGGTTCAGCACTCCTGCGTGCGGCAGATCTAGCCAGGAGTTCTCCGCCAGGACTCCGTTCTCCACCAGGCGCAGCGCATCCAGCTCGAGCGAAAGGATGGCGACTTCCGCCGGGACACCCAGGATCATCTGGTTCGTAATGGTCCCGGAGCCTGCGAAGGAGGTGATGAACTCGATCCTCTCTCCGGTGCTGGCCTGCCACTCCGCTTGAAATGCTGGGAAGATGGCCTCGTTCATCACTTCGCCAAGGATGCTGAAACCATATACGACAATCGTGCGGGGCTGGGCGGCGCGCGTCCCGGGCAGCCAGGGCCAGGCGACGTAAAGTCCAAGGCAAACGATCGCGGCCCACAGGGCTGCCCTCTGGAAGAGCATCTTCCAGTTGATTAAATCCAATCCACCTGGCCGGATCAAAACGCTGTTTTCACCTTTCTACACCACATGGGATCTTCCGGCGGAATTCCCCCAAGTATTCCAAAAATTCAACCCGCTTGCATCTCCTCAGGAAATTAGATGGATTCTATTGTATTTTCCCTGGGGTGGCAAGCAGACAAGTGGGGAATTCCCCTTATAGAAAAAACGAAATATCCCCGATTACACGGTTAGCCTGAAGGAAGGCGCCGACGTGGTCAGCGCCGACGGCGAAAAGGTCGGCGATGTGAGCCGGGTAATCGTGGATCCGGACACGGATCGGATAACCCACTTCTTGATCTCGGAGGGGCTGTTCTTCAAAGAGAAGAAATTGATCCCGGTCCATTGGGTGAGCGAGGTGGTCGAAAACGAAGTGCGCCTGTCGGTGGATGCAGCGCTCCTTGAGCGAGTGCCCGAATTTCGGGAGTGAGATTTCCCCGAATCGCACGACAGTCTCTATCAATCCAAGATTGTGCCAACGAGTGGGCAGGTCCCGGCTTAGCTCGAACGCAAATCCGCCGGGAGGATGTCGATCATCTGCCGGCGGGCGCGTAGCCGGGGGAGTGGCAGGGGCGGTTCGCCCCTGCAGGCGATCACCAGGTGAACCTGCGGTGGCGGGTAGTCCAACAGTTGTGCGACGGCTGCGTGGACTTTTGGCGCGAAGATGTTGTGGTAGTGGTCGAGCACCAGGATGACCTCGCCCTGTATTGTGGTGAGCGCGTTGGCCAACCCGGTCATCCCACTTTCGAACCGCGGGACCCCCTCTCCAGCGAGGGATGTCGAGGCGTGGGAACCCGGCGAGTTCCGGCCGCCCGCCTCCTCCTTCAATTCTTCGCTCGGCCATCCCCTCCCATCCAGCCCGCATGCCTCAAGCCCGGCGACTAGGTCGGCCAGGAAGCGCTCCGGGTCGT
>DASWHG010000064.1:0-8441 GCA_036393315.1 Anaerolineales bacterium
GCGCTACCAGGCTCTCTACCCGGCGCTGGCAGCCGAATTCCGCCAGATGGCCGAAATTGTGGAACAGCACCAAACATCAGGAAAAGGTTCATGAACGAACGCGATAAGCCGATCATCTGCCTGGGTATCCTGGTGGCCGACCTGGTTGGCAGGCCATTACGGGCAGTCCCGGAGCCGGGCAGGCTGGTGCTGGTCGAGGAGATGGGCCTGTACACCGGTGGCTGCGCCACCAACGCAGCCACCGCACTGGCCCGCCTCGGCCTGCCAGCGGAGCTGATGGGCAAGGTTGGCCAGGATGCCCTGGGCGATTTCGTGCTCCAGGCGATGAAAGAGCGCGGGATCGGCACGCGCGGGGTGAAGCGCGACCCGCAGGTCGGGACGTCGGCCACGATGGTGATGGTCGACCCGGCCGGCGAACGGCGCTTCGTACATTATATTGGCGCCAACGCCCGCTACACCCTCGCAGATGTCGACCTGGACATGTTAGCCGGCGCCAGCATCCTGCACGTCGCCGGATCGCTGGTCCTGCCGGGCATCGACGGGAAGCCAACCGCCGAGCTGCTTCGCCGGGCCCACCAAATGGGTGTTGTGACTTTCCTCGACACCGTCTGGGATGATACCGGCCGCTGGATGCAGCTCCTGGAACCCTGCCTGCAGGAGATCGATTACTTTATCCCAAGCCTCCCGGAGGCCCAGATGATCACCGGCCTGGATGACCCGCAGCAGGTTGCTCGCGCCTTGTTGGATCATGGCGTAGGTACGGTTGGCCTGAAGATGGGCGCCGAGGGCTGCCTGGTGGTAACCCGCGATGGCGAAGAGATCCGCCTGCCGGCCTTCGAAGTCGAGGTGGTCGACGCCACCGGCGCCGGGGACGCCTTTGCCGCCGGCTTCATCGCGGGCGTGTGGCATGGGTGGCCGTTAGAGAAAACGGTGCCCTTTGCCAACGCGGTGGGCGCGCTGTGCGTTACCGGCCTTGGCGCCAACGGAGGGGTCCGCTCGCTCCCCGAGACGCTGGCTTTCATGGAATCGACCCCACGAAAGGCAGGTGGCTGACGTGAGTGTGAATGCGAGACTTAACCGGTTGCTCGCTCCGGACGGAAAATGCTTCGACGTGGCCATCGATCACGGATTCTTCAATGAAGGCGGATTCCTGGCCGGGATTGAAGATATGCGCCGGGCGGTCACGGCCATCGTGGCGGCTAACCCGGATGCGATCCAGCTCACCGTTGGCCAGGCGCCGCTGCTCCAATCGATCCCAGGGAAAGGGAAGCCGGCGTTGGTCCTGCGCATGGACGTGGCCAACGTGTACGGCAAGAAGCTGCCCAGGCACCTGTTCAGTGAGGTGATCCACGGTGCGGTGGAGCAGGCGCTGCGCCTAGACGCCGCCTGCGTGGTCGTCAACCTGTTCCTGATCCCGGAGCAGCCGGAAGTCTACCGCCAGTGCCTCCAGAACATCAACCGCCTGAAGCCGGGTTGCGAGCGGTTTGGCATGCCGCTGATGATCGAACCCCTGGTCATGCAGCCGAACGAAAAGGCCGGCGGGTACATGGTGGACGGGGATCCTGAGAAGATCGTCCCGCTTGTCCGGCAGGCCGTGGAGCTGGGCGCCAACGTGATCAAGGCGGACCCCACCATCGACGAGGGTGACTATCACCGGGTGATCCAGTCTGCCGGGGACATCCCGGTCCTGGTGCGGGGCGGCAGCAAGGCTTCGGAAGAAGAAATCCTGCAGCGCACCTATGCGGTTTTACAGCAGGGGGCCCGGGGAATTGTCTACGGTCGCAACGTGATCCAGCATCCGGACCCGGCTGCAATCACCCGGGCGTTCATGGCCATCCTGCACGAGGGTTCAACAGCGGAAGAGGCGTTAAAACGCCTGCGATCCGGGTAGAGAGGTCTTGAGAGTGGCGCGGAGAGTCATTTATTTTGGTGTGATCGGCTGCGGCTTGATGGGGCGAGAATTCGCCAGCGCTGCCGCCCTTTACACCGACATCATCCGGGCTGGGAAGCATCTGCTGGGTGAGAAACACTTCGGCAGGGTGATCGAAGTCGAGGCCGGTTTCTGGCACAGCAGCGACATGGACCCGACGAAACCCATCAACTGGAAGTGCATCGTCGAGATCAATGGTGAATATGGATGCATGGGAGACCTGGGGCTGCACGTGGTGCATGTCCTCTTTCGGGCCGGCTGGAGGCCGGATAACGTGCGGGCCCTGGTTTCGAACGTTGTGACCGAACGGCCCGGCCCGGCCGGGGAGCTCGTGCCTTGCGAGACCTGGGATAACGCGATCCTCGCCTGCCAGGTCGGTGAGGGCGCGCCGGGGAGCATCTTTGAGTTCGGCCTGCCGGATGCCATCCTGCAGATGTGGGCCGCTTTCTGCGACGAGCTGGCCAACGGCCGGGAGGGGATGAGCCAGCCATTCTCCTGCGCCACGCCTGAGGAGGCAAAGTGGAGCCACGCGCTGTTCACCGCCGCGCTCCAATCTCAGGCTCAAGGAGAGACCGCCCGGTTAGCCTGGCCTGCGTGAACGGGCCTGGCGAGCAGCCCGGATTTAACGACGACAGGAGAGATCTATGGAGAAATACGGTTACCGCTTTTCGTTTGGTCCCTGGAATATCCATGAAGGCGCGGACCCATTCGGACCAACGGTGCGCCCGGCGCGCAGCTTCGACGAGAAGCTGCCGGTTTTCAAGGAACTGGGATTCGATGCCGTCCAGTTTCACGACGACGACGCCGTACCGGATTTAGACCGGCTTACCCCTGCGGAGATCCGCAGCCAGGCCCAGGAGATGCGCAAGAAGCTCGAAGACAACGGGCTGGTTGCCGAGTTCGTCGCCCCGCGGTTGTGGGAGCACCCGAACACCATCGACGGCGCGTTTACCTCGAACGATCCCAAAGCCCGCGAGTACGCGCTCGCGCGCGCCAAAAAGACGGTGGATATCGGCCGGGAGCTGGGTTGCAACCTGATGGTGCTTTGGCTGGCGAGAGAGGGCACCTATCTGCGCGAATCCAAGGACGCCGTGCGAGCCACGCACCAGTTGCTGGAAGCCATCAACGCCTTGCTGGCGTACGATCCGGACCTGCGAATCGCCGTCGAGCCCAAGCCGAACGAGCCGGTGGACCTGGCCTATATCCCGACGATCGGTCACGCTTTGGCCCTCGGTTTTCAAGCCGATATCCCCCAACGGGTCGGCTGCCTGGTCGAGTCGGCCCACGCCATCCTGGCGGGGCTGGACCCGTCTGACGAGATGGCCTTTGCCCTGGCTTTCGACAAGCTGTACAGCGTCCATCTGAACGACCAGAACGGCCTCAAGTTCGACGAGGATAAATCTTTCGGCGCGGTGGACCTGCGCCGGGCGTTCAACCAGGTGCGGGTTTTGGATGATAACCGCTTCTTCGAAAAGGGGATGGTCGGCATGGACGTGAAAGCCATGCGCACCCAGGCGCTTGAGGTCGCCACCAAACACCTGCGCAACAGCCTGCAGACTTTCCTGCGCCTGGTGGAGGTCGTGCGCGCCCTCGACCGGCGGAGGATCGCCGAGCTGATCGCGGCGCGCGACTACGAAGAGCTGGACTGGTACGTGCTCAACCGCCTGATGGGCAGGTAGCCTGCCGAGCCCGGCAGACCTTTTACCGCCAATCACTCAAGCGCAAGCCGCAGACCGCCGTTATAAGATAATTTTTATTAGAATACTTTCGGCGGTTTGCCAACTTACAAAGGATTCGATCGATTATGGTGAACGACCAATTTTTGAGTGAAATGATCCGCAGCGAGCTGGTAGAGATCGTTGGCCAGGATCACGTCTCGATAGAGGAAAGCGACAAGCTGGTCTACTCGACCGACTGGTCATGGATGCCGCAGATGTGGTTGGATCGCGGCAAGCCCTTGACCACACCGGACTACATCGTCCACCCCGGCTCGGCGGAAGAAATCTCCGAGATCATGGACGTAGCCAACAAATACCGCATCCCCGTCGTCCCCTGGGGCGGTGGTTCGGGGACGCAGGGCGCAGCCCTGCCGATCTTCGGCGGCATCCTGCTCGATACCAAGCGGATGAACAAGATCATCGCCATCGACGAGAAATCGCTGACGGTGACGGCCCAGGCCGGGATCATCATCCAGGAGCTGGAATGGGTGGTCAATGAGAAGGGGCTGATGTTCCCGCACTACGCAGCTTCCAGCAACTGCGCCACGCTTGGCGGCGCGCTTGCCCCGCGCGGCACCGGGACCATGAGCACCAAGTATGGCAAAGCTGAGGACATGGTCCTCAGCATGCAGATCGTGCTGCCCACCGGCGAGATCATCCGCACTCCGCCGGTCCCCCAGCATGCCGCCGGCCCAGACTGGTTCCGGCTCTTCCTCGGCTCCGAAGGGACGTTCGGGATCATCACCGAAGCCACCATGCGGCTCGACTATCTACCCCAGGCGCGCCTGATGCGGGCGGTGCTGTTCGACGACCTGGGCAAGGCCTTAGAGTCGGGCAGGCTGATGCTGACCCGCCGCCTGGACCCGTTCGTGATCCGGCTTTACGATCCCAATTCGACGGTCACCCAGGTCAAGAAAGTCCTCGGTTATGAATTCCAGGGCGCTTACATGGTGATCGGGTTCGATGGCGACCCGGATATCGCTGCGCTGCAGGAGCAGAAGGCGATGGAGATCTGCCTGGACTTGGGCGCGCGCGACCTGGGCCGCGAGCCGGGCGAGAAATGGTGGGATCACCGCTACGATTTTTACTACCCACCGAAGAGCCTCAAACTGCCGTGGATGTACGGCACGACCGAGACCGTGGCAACCTATGACAAAATCGAGAACCTGTATTGGAACGAGAAGAGGGCGGTGGAAGAGGGCTTTGCCGAGCACGACGTCCAGTTCATCGGCCACTTTTCCCACTGGTTCCACTGGGGGGTGATGCTCTACTCCCGGTTCATCATCGAGGAACCGCCCCAGGATGCGAAAGAGGCCCTGCGGTTGCACAACCTGGTCTGGAACGCGGCCATGCAGGCGGTCATCGCCAGCGGCGGGATGATCAACGAGCATCACGGAGTGGGACTCAAGCTTTCTCGCTACATGCGCAAACAGTTCGGGACTGCCTGGCCTTTGCTGCTCAAGCTCAAGAAGACGATCGATCCGAACGGGATCATGAATCCAGGCAAGACCGGTTTTGGATTCTGAGGAAGCTTCTCATGTCCATCGAAAACGTAATCCTGACAGCCGATAACTGCCGCTACTGCCTGATGTGCCGGCATATCTCCCCGGTCGAGCGGGTCACCCAACGAGAGACGCTCTCTCCGCACGGCTGGGGCTTGATCATCGCTTCCGTGAGGCGGGGGCTTCTAAAGTGGAACGACGATACCGTCGGCGTCATCTACAGCGCTCCGGACAGCGGGAACTCGCGCGCCCACTGTGTCACGGACCAACCGCTGGACGAGGCGATCGCCGCGGTGCGGGCCGAGATCGTCACCCGCCGTCTGGCGCCTGAATCCGTCTACGAGCTCGACTCGGCCCTCCAGCAGTATGGCACGCCTTTTGCCCGGCAGGCACCGGCAGGGGTGGTCGAACAGGGTGAGACAGCCTTGTTCGTCGGCGACGAAGCCGAGTATCTCTGGCCGGATGCGCAAGCTGCTGCCCTGGAGCTGCTCGCTGCGTTGGGCATCCGGCCTGTGCGCATCGGCGCCGGCCGGAACAACGGGTTCCTGGCCAGCTCGCTTGGACTGCCCGAAACTGCCAGGGAGCTGGCGCAGGCCAACCTCTCGGAGCTGCAGGCCAGCGGGGCGGGGCGCATGCTGGTACTCTCCCCAGGAGATTATTTCGCCTTTAACCAGATGTACATCGAGCGCCTGGGGATTGAATGGCCGGAGAACGTGGAATTGGTGGAAGTCACGGCCCTGCTCGCCCGCGCACTCGAAGCAGGGACGCTCCATTTCCGCAGGTCGGCGGACGAGACGCCGTACGCCTACGTCGACCCGACCCACGCCGTGCGGGTGCCTGACCGTCACGACGACCCACGCCAGCTGCTCGAGGCGGTCTTACCGGGTGAGCGGCGAGAGCTGTTCTGGCGGCGCGAGCGTGCCCATCCGGTCGGCAGCACCGCGCTCCAGTTCACCACCCCGGAACTTGCGGAGAAGCTGACGCTCGCCCGGCTGGAAGATGCCGAGAATAGCGGCGCCCGGCTGCTGGTCACCGAGGACCCGGGGACCTTGAAGCAGCTGAGCGAGAAGGCAGACCGTTTCGGCCTGCGCGTCCATGGACTGTACGAGCTGCTGGCAGAACATCTTGGTTAGGGTGTAAACGGGGCTCCCGACTTGTTGCGGAGAGCGCCTGGATCGCATCGAGTTTAAATCGAGTAACGACCAACTTTCACATTCATCTATAAGGAGGTTCCAAATGCACCTATCAATGCACAACTGGATGAGGGCCGAGCCGATCGAAGTAACCGTCCGCCGCCTGGCGAAGTACGGCTACGAGAGCATCGAGATCAGCGGCGAGCCATACCAGTACAATACCAAGGAAGTGCGCAAAACCCTCAACGACAACGGCATCCGCTGCTGGGGCTCGGTTACCCTCATGCTGGGCGATCGCAACCTGGTAGCCAGGGACGAGGAACAGCGCGCCAAGTCGGTGCAGTACGTCAAGGACATCGTCACGATGGTCAAGGAGCTGGATGGCTACGAAGTCACGATCGTCCCGGCCACCGTCGGCAAGATCGTCCCGGATGGCAATCCCGAAGAGGAGTGGGAGTGGGCCGTAGGCAGCATGAAGGAGATCTACGATTTCTCCCAGAAAGAGGGCGTCAAGCTGGCCGTCGAATGCATCAACCGCTTCGAGACCTACTTCTGCTACCACGCTGCCCAGGCGATCGCCCTGGCCAAGGCCACCGGCTCCGATTGCGGCGTGTGCCTGGACGCTTTCCACCTCAACATTGAAGAGGCCGACCCCTACGAATCCATCCGCTCCGCCAAAGGCTTGCTGGCCGACTTCCACGTCGCCGACACCAACCGCTTCGCCTGCGGGCAGGGCCATTGGGATTGGGCGAAGCTGGTCGACACCCTCAAGGAGATCGGCTACGACGGGGCCCTGACGGTTGAATTCGTCGCCCCGGTCGACCGCACCCCGGCCAACAAGTATCCGGATGCCATCGAGAAGAACCCGGTGGACATCAGCCCCGAGCAGCGCAAGTTCATCGAGGATCACGGCTCCAGCCTGCTGACCGAGGATTTCTACAGCTGGCAGGTCAAGGTCTGCGCGGACACGCTGCTGCCGCTCGTCAAGTAGTCCGGCTCTTCTTATCCGGTCGAGGGCTCTACCCGGGCCCTCAGACACAGATTCACCCACCCCATCCACCTGCCCCTCCCCGGAAAGCCGGGGAGGGGCCAGGGTGGGGCAGGCAATCAAAATTTACCCTGAGAATGCGGCGCATTCGGATGCGCCGCATTCAGATGCGCCGATTCCGGCCTTTTGGACCGGATCCGTCTGCCCGTTCCCTTTGCCCGGAGGTCACGATATGGGTAAGAACGTCGTCATCATCGGCACGCTCGACACCAAGGGGCCCGAGATCGCCTACCTGCGAGACCGGCTGCAAGCCCTCGGCCTGGAGACGACTGTAGTTGACTCCGGCATCCTGGGCGAACCGGCCGGCATCACCCCGGACATCAGCCGGGCGGAGGCGGCGACCTATGCGGGTACGACCATCGAAGCGCTGCGCAATGCCGGCAGCCGCGGCAAGGCCGTCCATGGTATGCGCGAGGCTTTGAAAGCGCTGACGCTCGAACTATACAAGACGGGCAAGCTGCAGGCGATCGTGAGCATGGGCGGGGCCGAAGGCGCGGTGATGGGCGCAGCGGCCATGATGCAGCTGCCGGTCGGGGTGCCGAAAGTCCTGGTCTCGCCAATCGCCTCGGGCAAGCATTATTTCGACCCGCTGGTCGGCACCAGCGACATCATGGTCGTGCACTCCATCGTCGACATCCTGGGGCTGAACCCGATCGCCACCACGATCTTCGACAACGTGGCCGCAGCCCTCAAGGGGCTGGTCGAACACGGGCACGAGCTGAGCCAGCCCGGCCCGGGCGATCAATTCGTGGCCGTGACGATGCTCGGGAACACGACCAGGGCGGTCATGGCGCTTAAAGAACGCCTGGCCGAGCATGGTTACGAAGCCGTGATTTTCCATTCGAACGGCGTCGGCGGCCCGGCGATGGAGCAGCTGGCTGAGAGCGGCCAGTTCGCCGGCGTCATAGACTTTACCACTAACGAGACCTATGATCCCATGACCGGCGGCATCCACGACGGCGGCCCCGACCGGCTCAAACGCGTCGGGCTGCTGGGGCTGCCGCAGGTGATCGTCCCTGGCTGTATCGATTTCTGCGTGTTCCACGCCGGCTCCATCCCAGCCCAACTGCAGGGACGTCCCGTCTACGACCACAACCCTGAATACACGCT
>DASWHG010000065.1:0-4474 GCA_036393315.1 Anaerolineales bacterium
CCCCAGAAGAGGTAAGGCCCCGGGCTGAGGAAATTGACCAGGACGCCGCGGCTGAGACCCTTTCGAACATTCACCTGGCCGTCGTCCACCGGGCTGCTCCCACTCCCCGACCGCCAGCCTCGCCACAGCCCCCAGGCCAGATACAGGACGAACAACCCGCCGGCCAGGCTGACGCCCCGCAAGAAGGTAGCGGGTATCTGGTCTAAAAGGAAAAGTGTGAGCAGGATGATGGGTAGATCGGTGATGAGAGGGGCGAAGGCCACCGGGGCGCCGCGCCGCCAACCACCTGCCAGGGATTCGGAGATGAGCAGCGTCTGGAAAGGCCCGGGCGAGGCCGCAGCCGTCAGGCCGAGGGCCGCACCCTGCAGCGCGAAGGTCAGGAGGAGCGAGGTCTGAAGTGCCGCCATGAGTATGGCCGTCATCGTTGGGAATGAAATAGGAATTCCTGATCAATCTGCCGGCGCTTCAGAGGGGTGCTGTGAAGCTTGAAATTGATCTCGCTCCAACACCCTGGATTCAGCGGAACGGCTGGCGAACCACAGCCAGACGGTCTGCAGCAGCATGGCGGTGACGAAGGCTGCCAGGCCCACGTACAGCCCCGTTATCCTTCCCCAGGCCACACCAGCCCACAGGAGGGCGCTGCAGGTGACCAGGAATACGATCACCGCTTCCGTAATCCCTTTCGTCCGGCGGCCGTGCAGGATGACGCCCTGGTACCAGCTCTGGTACACGCTCAGGGCCGGCATCGGCAGGGCGATCCACATGCCCAGGATAGCCATACTGGCCAGGGCCGGTTCGAGTCCAGAAACCTGTTCGAACCAGATGCCTGAGAGCGGCGTGGCGGTGATCGCCAGCAGGATCACGGTTGTCCCGGCTGCCAGCAGGATGGAAAACCGGCGCAGGCTCTTGGTGGACTGCGGTTCGTCCAACAACGCAACCACAACCTCATTAAAAGCCACGCCCATGCTGCGCAGCATGAAGATCAGCCCGGAGACGACCGGCCAGACCGCCAGCGAGGAGAGGGCCAGCGGCATCCGGCTCAGGGCGGCGCTGCCGATCGGCTGCACGATCAAGGTGAGCAGCGAGGTCAAGACCAGGGGGAAGTAAAAATCCAGGAACGAGCGCAGCGTGATCGGGTCTTTGACGGGTGGGGCGAGTTTAAGCTGGTTCCTCAGGACCGGACGCACCACGATCCCGGCGAAGATCGCCTCGCTTACCACGCCGGCCGCGACCGCGCTGGTGGCGACGATGATGCCGGGGATGTTGCCGATCAGGTAACCGGCGATCAGCACGGTGACATCCGCGCTCAGGCGCACCATGGTGCCCATCCCAACCGCCTTGGAGTGGTCGAAGCGGATCAGCACACCCTGGTTGAAGCGCCGGAAAGCGATCGACCAGGTCCACGGAGTCATGATCATCAGGCCGACCCGTGCCGGCTCGACGATCTCCTGGGGGGCGCCAATCACCTTTTCCACCACGAAATAGTACAAGGGCGTAAAGGCGACCAATACGTGCAAAGCGGTCAGGGAGGCCCCGGCGACCATCATGAAGCGGCGGAGCTTGCGATACGAGGCCCAATCCTTGCTGAGAGCGGTCGAGGCGGCCAGCAGCATGATGATGGGCGATTCGATGATCAGCGAGAGGGGGAAGACCACCCCGCCGTAAGCCGCCAGGTTGATCTCGGGTTCCGCCAACCGGGCGACGACGGCGGCGAGAGCCGGGAGCTCGGCGCCCATCAGGACCCAGCTGGCCGCCAGGGGCCACCAGGTCCGGATAATGCGCCCGAGAGGTAAGGGTTCAGGGTTAGAAGTCACGGTGCAATTATAAGTCTTCTAGTGAAAAAAGTATGGCCCATCGCATTCTGCGGTGGGCCATTATGGAGGGGATCGAAGGGTGATGGAATCAGGTTTTCGAGGCGGTGATGTTAAGGCTGTACACCCGGGTCCCGTCGCCTGCCTCCATTGCCGGACTGCGGGCCGCCTGGATCTCCTTGAAGCCGGCCTGGGCGATCAAGGCCAGGTACTCCCGCTCGGTCAGCGCGCCGGTGATGCATTCCGACCAGGAATCCGGGTTGGCTCGCAGCGCCGGGCTGAAGGGGCGATCGGTGACGATGTCGCTTACCGAGAGCCGCCCGCCGGTCTTGAGCACCCGGAAGGCTTCCCGGAAAGCCTGACCTTTGTCTTGCACCAGGTTGATGACGCAGTTGCTCATCACCACGTCCACGCTGCCGTCCTCCAGGGGGATGGCCTGTGCGTCGCCCTGGCGGAATTCCACATTCCGGTAGCCGTGTGCCTGGGCAACCTTCCGGGCTCGCTGCAGCATCTCTTCCAGCATATCCAGACCGATCACCTTGCCTTGCTCCCCGACCCGTTTAGCGGCCGGAAAAACGTCCGCGCCTGCTCCGCTGCCGATGTCGAGCACGATCTCGCCAGGACGTAGGCTGGCCAGTCCAACCGGGTTGCCGCAGCCTAAAGAGATATCGGCATCGGTTTCCAGGAGAGTGACCGGGCTGGAGCAGCATGAGGATCCGGCGGGTTGAATCACATCCAGGGGAAAAGCGCCCTCCACCGGACCCGGATCGCAGCAGGCGCTCGAGCTGGACGGCCCGCAGCAGCTGGAACCACTCATGGCGATCTGGCTGTAATGCTGCTGGACGACCGGCTGCATCTCCGGCTGCGGCTTCGTGGCGGTCGCCACGAATATCCCGACTTCAGCCGGCTGGCCGTCCACTTGCGATTGGCTGGAACACGTCTGGTGGGTGTCCTCGACCAGTAAGTTGACCAGCCCGGCGTTCTTCAGCCAGTCCCGGATTAGATCTCTCGAAAAGCCCATCCATACATCGAAATGCTCTTCTTTGAGAAAGCTGTATTCGTGCTGGTCCAGGTCAGTGATTACCAGGTGCCCACCGGGCCGGAGGACCCTCACGATCTCCGCGATTGCCGCCTGCGGATCTGTAACGTGATGCAAGTACATGTTGGCAAGCACGGCGTCCGCGCTTTTGTCCGGCAAGGGGATGTCGTTACCGTCCGCCAGGTGGTATTCGACGTTCTCGAAAGCAGACAGGTTTTCGCGCGCCTCCGCCAGCATCTCTGGAGAGTGATCGACGACGTGCAATCTTGCAACGAGCGGCGCCAGTCCAATTGAGAGGAACCCCGTGCCTGCGCCGAGGTCGACTGCCGTATCCTGGGGATGCAGGTTGGCGTGTTCGATGGCGGCTGTCCGCACCTCATCGCTGTACATGCTCGCCCGCAACTTATCCCATTCTCCAGCAACTTGAGCAAAATATGGTTGAGACATGGTTTACCCTTTATCGTTCTCTGTAATAATTTGGTTATTGAGCTATTAATCCGGGTCGCAGCTAGGATGCGATTGCTGTGGAGCTGGCAGCCGGGCAGCAGCAATCCTCAACCGGTCGCAGTTTCTGGCCAACGCTTTTCGTTCGATCGAGAATCCAGCGGAACAAGTTCATGCCTGCCCGGGTCTCATGGGATATGCGAGTGACTGCTGACTGGATCTGCAATCCCCTCTGCGCTTTTCTCCAGCGCTCTTCATCCAAGGCTTGTACTAACAACCAGTCGTTTGGGTTCGGGTACATCCTTGCTTCCTCCATCTTTTTTAGCTGTTCCCTGGCCCGTTGGACTCTCGATTTGGCTCCCGATAGCGATAACCCCAGCCGTTCAGCCGCTTCCTGTTGGGTCAGTCCCTGGTATTCCGTCATCACCACCACCTGGCGGTATTTCTCGGGAAGACTGCCGACCATCTGCCGTATAGATGGGAGCAGCTCCTGGGAGGCATCTTCCTGGATATCCGATTCATCCAGGTAGCTGAGCGATTCGGGTAGTTCCGCAGTGTCCACCCGGCGCCGGTAATAATCGACGATGGTATTGCGAGTGACTTGATAGATCCAACCTTGCAGCTTGCTCTCATCCTGGAGACTGTCAAGTCGAGTGTGGATGCGTACGAAAACATCCTGCAGGATATCCTCTGCAGAATCGGGATCGGAAACGCGCCTCGAGATAAACCTTCTAAGTTGTGTCGAAAAATCGCGATAAACCATTTCGATGTCGGGTTTCATCTATCCCTCAAGCGTAACAACAGCATGGATTCGGATATGGGTGGAGCGGAATTTATCATAAGGAAATCCGCCACTCGTTGTTTGAACCATTCCAGACCTTCGTAGTCAATGCAGTAGCAGGTGGCCGGGCCTTCGATTTCCCCGAGGATCAATCCCGCTTCTTTGAGCACTTTGAGATGCTGGGAAACGGTCGACTGGGCGAGCGGCAGGGCAGCGACAATGTCGCCGCAGATGCAGCGGTCGCAGCTGGCCAGCTGGCGCAGGATCTCCATCCGGACCGGGTTACCCAGAGCCTTGAACATCTGGGCCAGCCGTCGGTCTTCAGAAGTAAGGGGAGTGTTTGTTAGCTTGTCCATTTCATCGTAATTTTACGATAAGGCCTTGAACCTGTCAAGGATC
>DASWHG010000066.1:0-10920 GCA_036393315.1 Anaerolineales bacterium
GGAGGTGTACCAGGTGATGAACCTCTTCCCGCAGGCCGGGAGAGGCCGCCCATCCGTCGAATATATCCCGGTGCCTTATCCGCTTCGCGAGCCAAGCCCGGGGAGAAGCGAGCCGAGAAACTGACCTACAAGGAAAAACAGGATGAGAGAACCTGAAGAAGAGCAAGGTATCCGAACGGAACTCCCCGGCGAGAAAGAGGAGAACCTCATTGGCCAGCAGCTCCAGGAGCCAGCTCCCCCGGCCAGATCCCGGTTTGCGCGGATTGCACGCACAATTCTGCGTTGGACCGCGGCGATGCTGATCGCTTTTCTATTGGGCGCGCTGGCGGTCTATTGGTTCCTCTACCGCCCTCAGATCGAGGAGCTGGCCCAGGCTCGTTCGCAGGTCCAACAGGCGCAGCAGCGGATTGCGGACCTGGAGGTTTACCAGAGCCAGAATGAGGAATTGCGGGCAGAGCAGCGAGAGACGAACCTTCAGGTTTACATCCTGCGGGCGCTGTCGGATGTCAATGCGGCGCGGCTGGCTCTGGCGACGGAAGATCCCGAAACCGCCCGGGCTGCACTGGGCGATACCCGGAGTGACTTTAGCAGGTTGGCCAACCTGGTTGGTCCTGACCATCGCGATCAGCTGGCTGCCATGCAGGAACGGCTGCAGTTAGCCGTGGCCGAGATGGCCCGGGATGCTTTTGCCGCGCAGTCCGACCTGGGCGTGCTGGAAGCGAACCTGAGACAGCTGGAAGCTGCCCTGATTTCAGAGGAATAGAAAAGGGTGTGGTGAACCGCTGAGCGGCAGCCCACCACACCCGGTTGTTGTTTTTGCCCATTAGTAGCGCAGAAGTGCGCCTATGTTGCCGAACTCTTTTATGCCGTCCGGGTCGTGCAGGACTTCGACCTCGCCGCCGTTCTGCATCACCCGGCGGACAGCCAGCTCGACTGCATCGGCAATCTGATCGAAACTGTTTCCACAGAACGGGCACATCTCCAATTGCTGGACCGTTAAATAGCCGCAGCCGCGGCAGCGAAAACCCGGGGCCCGGAATCCTTCGTGAATGATTAAAGTCTGCACCCGCCCTTCATGCACCGCACCCAGGGTTGCCTCCAGGCTGGTCACCCCGCCGCGGCCTTTGGCAGCGCTGGTCACGACTGCCTCGACCAGCTGAGCATCCCGGCGGCGTTCAGCAAGCCTGCCGATCTCCATGGCTCGCTCCATGACCTCGACCTGGCTGGCGGTCATACTTATAGGAAAGCTGCCCACCACCAGGCTCTGCCAGGCCTTTGGCAGCTGGTTGCGAAACTGGGTGACGTTCTCCTCGGTGCCGCCGATCAGCACCCTGCGCACGTTGTTTTCTGAAAAGAAGTGTGTGGCAAATTCGGCTGCATCTTTAATATTACGGTCGGCTACCTCCTCCGCATAATTGGTTTGCCCGGCAACCCCGCCCCGCCGCCCCTGAGCCTGGGATCCACCGCCTCGCTTGGTGTGCCTCACCAGCTCTCCCATCAACCCTTCTTGCTCCCGAAGTTCACCTAAATGGAAGTAGAAAAAACGAGCGCCCTGCTTATCTACCACTGCCACGCCGTAGCCCCCGTAGGAGTCGAGCAAGTCTGCCAGGGGTTTGAGGTGCGCCCTGTTATTGATTCGGATCCGGTCTCGAAGAGGGACCGCAAAGGAGTAGGTCCTGAAAAAATCTTCTGTCATACAGGAGAAAACCGCGACACTGCGCCCGGACCAATCATATTCGTGGCTGAAAAACCGCTCAACCGCAGCGGCATCTTCCGGGAGGCTGGTATCCTTGAGCATGCTGCGTAAGCGAAGTTTATAGGCGTCCGCACTCCCCTCCGCTGGTTCCGTGTTCAGGTACACGCTCAGCATCGGGTGCTCCGCTTTATATTCCAACAACTCGCGCAGATCACGTTCGGTAAACATAGGGATCTCCTCTTTTCGTCTGGTTGTCTGAAGCTAACGACCTGACTGGTTGAAACCGTAAGCGTGGGCGGGAAGCTCCCCAGCCAAATCCTCGTTTCCCCACCTGCTTACAGAAGTCTAGATCAGGGACGCTTGTCCAGGGTTAATTCCACCTCCAATTCTTCATCTCCACGCAGGATGGTTAGCAAGATTACATCTCCCGGACTCTTGTAGTTGATCAAGTAAGAGAGCAAGTCATTGAAGATTTGAACGGGCTGCCCGTCCACGGCGATGATTAAATCCCCTCCCGAGGCCAGGTTTTGGACTGAGGAAGGGCGATCGCCGCCGCGCAAGCCCGCTTTGGCTGCCGGGCCTCCCGGAGTCACGCTCGTGATATATGCGCCGGTGGAGCGCGACAACCCGAGGGCTTCTTGTTCCGCCAGGGTGATCTCCGGCAAACTACTCACCCCAAGGTAAGGATAGTCGAACGTGCCTTCACTGATCAAGGCTGGAACCACGCGCTTGACAATATTGATCGCGATCGCAAATCCGATTCCGGAATTCACTGGCTCCTCTTCTAAGGTGAAGTTAAATGTGCGGATTGCCCGGTTCACGCCGATGACCTCCCCGTTTAAGTTCAGCAGAGGACCGCCCGAATTGCCGGGGTTGATAGCCGTATCGGTCTGGATGAGATCCCCGGCGGTAAATGGCTGGCCGCCCGGCGAGCTGCGGATCGATTGAAGTGTGCGCCCCAGGGCAGAAATAATCCCGGTGGTCATCGTACCGCTCAGGCCAAAAGGATTGCCGATCGCTACGACCGTCTGCCCTACTTTTAAATGGGCCGAATCACCCAGAGTCAAGGGGTGAAGTTCTTCGGGTGGCGCGTCTACCTTGATCACGGCCAGATCGGAGTCAGTATCATTGCCAATCACTTCGCCGCGGGTCTTAAAACCGGATGGGAAATTAACTTCCAGGTCGGTAAACCCCTCCACCACGTGATAGTTGGTGACAATGTGCCCCTCTTCATCGATCACAAAGCCGGAGCCCAGCCCCCCTCCGGTCCCGGTTAAGACGCGGATCGCGACCACCCCGGGATTTACTTTTTCATACATGCCGATGAGTGTATCTTCTAACGGGACTAAGTCTGGGATCGGAGGGAGTTTGACGACCGGTTCCGAAGACGAAACGGTAACCTCCGGTGTCGCTATGGCTGTTGCCGTCTCGGTTGGTGGTAGAGCTGATCCGGTGGGAGTTTCCAGTTGAAAATCTGTGAAGACCTGGCAGGAGAACTGAAAAAGCACGAGTATTGTTAAGATTACCAAAGGACGCCAATACCGTTTCATCTGATCTTCCTTTCGTTTCTGCGCGATCACGCAAGAGTATTTTTTACGAATTCCATATAACGATAAAGAAGGTGAGGCTGCCGCTCTCGTGGCAGACACCAGATCGACGTGGTCAGCGCGCCTGTGCGATCTCTTCAAACAACTCCTTCTGGCGAGGAGTAAGGTTGCGAGGGATCTGCACGTTTACCCGGACGTACAGGTCGCCACGCTTATCAGGGGCTCGCAGGTGCGGCATGCCTCGTCCAGAAATCCGGAAAGTCCTCCCCGGTTGGGTCCCGGGAGGGATGGTAAGCACGATATTCCCGCTTAAAGTTGGCACGGTGACTTCACCACCTAAGACGGCGGTGTAAACGTCGATGGTCACCTCGGTGGACAGGTCATTCCCTTTGCGTTCGAAGCGCGGGTCATCGGCGACCTGGATGATCAGGTAAAGATCGCCCTTCTGCCCATCCTGTCCGGTTTGAACCGCATCCGCCACTCGGACCCGGGTCCCTGTGCGAGAACCTGGCGGGATCTTGACCTCGACCTGGCGCCCATCCAGCTCCAAACGGCGTGTCGTGCCCTGGAAGGCTTCGAAGAGGCTGATGGTCACCTGCTGTTGAAACGATTGGGGCGCTCTCCGGGCGGGCCCACGCCGGCCTCTCTCCGAACCCGGATAGCCGGTCTCCATATCAGGCATCCCGCCAAATACTCGCCGGAAGAACTCCGAGAAGTCTCCCAATCCTCCCCCTCCCAGGATTTCATCCAGGTTTCCATACTCAACCCGGACACCACCGGGAGCCTGGCCAGGAGCTTGAGTATACCAGTCTTCCCAGTTGAATCCACCTGGTTGCTCACCCCGCTGCTGCCACTGCGAAAAAGAGTCGCCCAACTGATCGTAGCGGGCGCGCTTTTCCGAGTCGCTCAAAACCTGATAGGCTTCGTTAATTTCTTTAAATTTATCTTCTGCCTGTTTATCGTTCGGGTTGCGGTCCGGATGGTGCTTTAACGCCAGCTTCCGGTAAGCCCGTTTGATCTCTTCCTCGCGTGCTTTACGATCAACACCCAAAACCTTATAATAATCTTTGTATTCCATACGGATCAACTCTAGGGGGCCTGGAATTCCCCAAAATAAATGTTTCCTGTTCTCAGGTATATAGATTGTATGCGCGCCGGGCACTCCGAGTCAAGAACATTCTGCCATTTTTTATACAACTCTTACTTAGAGGAAGTTAACAGGCGCTTAAAACGGCCTCCGCCGGGGCGGTGAGGAGAACCCGGCGGAGGCTTTCGCCAAAGGAGGAAACAGCGATGAGCATCAGGAGGTGTCCTGAGTCCCGTCTTTGTTCTGTCATTATCTTACCTGATTATGCTGGAAGTGGCGATTGCCAAAGATCATAACTTCCACGTGATTTTATTCACTATGACGAGTCGGTTTCTCCGGACCGGGTGGGGAGACCTTTAAGGAATTCGCGCACGATGTGGATCGCTTCTTCATGGTCGCGATAAGCACGGATTCTTAGACCGGGGAGTGTATTTCCTGAGATCATTTTTGAGATCCGCCTTCCCTCCTGGTAGCAGCACAGCACTTTCTTACCCTGGTTGAGGGCATGGGCGATTTCGTAGCCGACGCCATGGGAAGGCGTGCTTATCTCAGCAATCAGGGCGTCGCAGGCGTCGATCCAATTCACATCGCGAAGGAAAACTTCCCCAGGGTCGACCACGCTCTCCAGGGCCATCACTTCTGGCGCGGAGAGATGGGCAGTCGGTACGAAGTGTCCATCTGCGAGTAAAGTATGTACGATCGCCTGGTAGACCAGCTCATCCTGGCGGCCCCCCGTGATCGAGCAAGCGAAGTAAATGTTCATGCCGGGTTCAGATCCGCTTCTCCCCCAAAGTTCTCGGCATAATAGTCGCATAGATCCTGCAGCGGGCAAACGGGACAGCGGGGCTTGCGCGCCTGGCATATCTCACGCCCAAGGCGGATCAGGTTGAGATGAGCAGGGTAGTACGTTTCCGGCGGCAGCAGTTCGCCCAGGAATGTGTGTGCCTGCTCTGCATTCATGTTTTTCGGGCGTAGCCCCAGCCGCCCGGTGACGCGATAGATGTGGGTGTCGACAGGAAAAGCAGGCATCCCCAGGGAGAACTGCAGGACGATGGCGGCCGTTTTGGGGCCGACTCCTCTAAATTGGAGCAGCCAAAGGCGGGCTTCCTCCGGCGAGTATTCCTGAAGGAAATCCAGGTTTAAATCCCCGCGCTGCTCTGTGATTTCACGCAACACCGCCTGGATGCGCGGCCCTTTCTGGTTGGCGAGGCCGGCCGGGCGGATGGCGGTGACCACTTCGGCAGGTTCGGCGTCCCGCACGGTTTCCCAGGTCGGAAACCGCGATCGCAGGGCAAGGAAGGCGCGGTCTCTGTTCGTGTCGTTGGTGTTCTGGGAGAGAATCGTGGAGACCAGCTCGTCGATCGCCGGCAGGGGACTGCGCCACTCCGGATATCCATAGAAATCCAGCAGCCGGCGGTAGATGGCAAGGGCGCGGGCACGTAAATCCATTTTCAGGCATCCACTCGCAAGGGGTTAGCGACCGTCGAATTGCAGCCGAAACGCCGGGCGGGCCTGGCCGACGACGAGCTTGCGCCAGTTGTGCACCGGCAGCACAGGGCCGAATTCCGCCAGGGATTCCAGTTGGTCCGCAGAAAGAGCGCCCAGCTGGCGCAGGGCTTCCAGTGAGACGGCATGCGTGGCCCGCCCTCTCGGGTCGCCATCCGAGATCTTCAGCGCGATTCCCAGGGCGGGTGAACTGGGGCCGAGCGCGCCCGGGAGCAGGCCTATCCCGCGATAGCCTTCTGCCCCGCCTTTCGAGACGATCTTCCCCTGGCCGCATTCCATCAGGATGGTATCGAACTTACCCGGCCCGGCGACCATCTCCGGGTGGAGGGTCATGGCAGAGGTAATGGTCCGGCAGGCGGCTGCCCGTCCAGGCGAGAGCCCGCTCGGGTCGCACAGGCGCGCGTAAGCCGTGGCGACACTCTTCAGCGGCGCGGCGAAATTGGGAGCCGAACAACCATCGATGCCCAGCTGAACTTGTTCAGGCCTCAAGTCGCACATCTCCGCGAAGGCTCGAAGGATGCTCTGCTGGACAAAATGAGAGGGCCGGATGTAATCCTCGCCCGGCCAGTTCTTCAACCGGGCGTAAGCCAGCATGCCGGTATGTTTCCCGGAGCAGTTATGCCGGTTTGGAGAGGGCTCCTCTCCGCGCTCGCGCATGGCCTCGAGCGTCGCCTCGTCGTAAGGTGGATGGACTCCGCACAAGAGATCCGCTTCCCGCACGCCGGTTTTCGATTGGATGGATAAGACCGTGGCGACATGCGTATCCGTTCCGGAATGCGAAGCGCAGATCAGGGCCACCTCAGCTGGTGTCAGGTCGAAGGTGGACTTTCCTTCCTGCTCGAGAAAAGGAAGCGCCTGGAAGGGCTTGGCAGTGGAGCGCAGGTAGGCAACCGCCTGTGGGTCGCCATACCAGGCGACCAGGCGCCCGTTTGCATCGCACACGGCCAGGGCGCCGAAATGGATAGACTCGACGATCTCGCCCCTGGTGAGTTCGTAAAGCGGAAGGTAAGGTGAATCAGGCATGTTTTCCTGGGGGGAAGGGATAGCAGAACCGTTCGTATCGATTACAGGCAAGATTCAGTCCTGCTCGTAGGATTCGATCGGACGGTAGCGCCGGGCGTAGTAGTAATACAGCCCGTGGCGGAGACGCTGGAGGTAATGTTCGCGCCGCTTGGGGGGCAGGTCCATGTTGGACAGCACACCGGCGATCAGCTCTTCGGTCGCTTCCGGAGGAGCGTTCTTTTTGGCCAGGCGGTCCATGCCTTTGAGGATGGTTCGAAGGTTTTTGAGCTGTACCTTCACGGCTTCACCGGCAACCGGTCCACCGCGCCCGCTGATCAGCAGATAATCCTTGTAGGAGGAGAGCAGCACCTCCAGCGATTCGATCCAGGTGCCCAGGTCGGCGGATGCCAGGAAGGGGGGCTGGTCGAGCAGGATTGTATCGCCTACGAAGATGATCTTTGGGTCGGGTAGGATCACCCAGATCGAGCCCATCGCCGGCCCGGCGTGATGCTCCAGGATCACCTCGGGCCCGCCCCAGTGGAAATTCATCCGGTTAGAAAAGGTGATGTCCGGGATTGCCCAACGGTTTCCGAGGACGTCATTGCTCACCTCCCACTCCGCTCCGCTCTCAAGGGTGTGGCCTTTAAAGATGGTCGGCCGGTTGCGGAAAACTTGCGCGGTTCTTAAATGCGCAATAATGGTCGCATCCAGGGCGCGCGCCCCCAGGGTCCGATCAAGGTGAGCATCCAGGTTGACCAGCACCCGGTTGGCGCTGCTGCCCATACTGTTCAGAGTGGAGCGCCAGGAACGGGCATCCTCCGCCCTCAGCGGCGCGTCGATCATGATGATCCCGTGTGAAAAGATCAGCGCCCCTAAGGTGACTCCCGGAAACGAGTCCTCGTAATAAATTCCAGGTTCAATTTGATGCATCAAACCACCTCACAAACAATCGGATCCCCCCTGTTCGCCGGCCTGGAATGAACAAAACCCACAATTCAGAATCACTTATGATCGCAGCTGAAACGGTTCAACCCCGTTCGCCCAAGACTCCGGATCGCTGCTATGTTTTCGCCTGCGGTAAGGTAAAGCAAAAACGGGCTCCCTCTCCCTGCTGGCCTTCAACCCAAATTCGCCCACCATGTCCCTCGACAGCCAGGCGGCAGTAAGCTAACCCGAGGCCAAATCCCTTCGGACTCTCTTTTTCTCTCAGGCGTGTATATTTGTCAAAAATGCGCTCACGTTCGGCCACCGGGATACCGGAACCCGTATCCTGAACCCATAAGCGGATAAATTCCCCATCCTCGGCTGCCCCAACGGTTATGGTCCCGCCTGGAGGAGTGAACTTGACGGCGTTTTCCAGCAAATTGGAAAGAACTCGCCGGATCATGTCGGCGTCTACCAGGACAGGAGGCAGCCCGTTGGAGACTGCCAGGTTGAGTTGGATGCCTTTATTCTCGGAGACGGGCAAAATTGCGTCGACAGCATCGCTTGCGATGAGATGTGGACTGGTCGCGAACAGGTTGACGACCGGCTGCCCGGCTTCCAGGCGGTTCATATCCAGCAGAGAGTTGGTGAGACGCTGGATGCGCTCGGTCGATCGCATCGCGATGTTGAGCAGAGAGCGGAACGCCGGATCGCTGTCATCCGGTAGGAGAGATCCGAAAACGTCCAGGCTGGAAACGACATTAGCCAGGGGGGAACGGAGGTCGTGGTATACCATCGAGGTGAGATCCTCCCGCAGCGTATCCAGCTTCTTCCGCTCGCTGATATCGCGTAGGATCCATTGAAAATTGATCACGCTTTCGATCTCGACCCTGCGGGCATAAACTTGAACCGGCAGCTGCTGGCCCTTTTTCGTCTGCAGCAGGGACTCGTAAGAAATGGTTTCGCCGGCCGACAACTGTTCGAAATCAGGTCCGATTTTCTTTTCGTCCAGGTTGTGCAGCTGGCCGATGGACATTTCTAGAATTGTCTCTCTGGCGTAATTCGTGGTCTGGAGCACCTGGCGGTTGGCTTCTAAAATACCTCCCTGCTGGTCTGTGATTAATATTGGGTCGATGCTGTCCTCAAATAGATCCCGGTAGCGCTGGTGGGCGGCCTGGAGCCGTTCGAAGAGCTGGGCGTGGTGGATCGCAGTCCCTGCCAGGTTGGCGATGCCGTCCAGGAAGTGCAGCGCATCGGCATCGAACGCACTCGCCAAAGGGTTGAGCGCTTCGAGGACACCGATCACCTCCCCCTGCAAAATAATAGGGGCACATGCGACGGCCCTGGTTTCAAAACCAGAATCCCGGTCCATTTGGGGATCAAAACGTGGATCCTGGGGCGCGTCCTGGACGATCACGCCACGCCCCTCATTGGCTACCCAACCGGCAATACCCTGGCCGAGTTTCAGTTGCAGCCCGACGAGGCTGTGGCCTTCTCCGGCTGTGGATGCCTCGTAAGTCAAGATGGGATCGTCTGGTTCGATCAAAGCCAGGGAGACGACCTCGACCCGCAAGGCCTGGCTGACCTGTTCGAGGATGCGCTGCAGCACATCTTTTAGATCCAGGCTTGCAGTGATCACCGCCGCGCTTTCAGCGACCGCGGTCATCACCCGCGCCTGGCGCTGGCTCTCATGATATAACCGGGCGTTGATAACGGCGATCCCGGCCTGGTCGGCAATCGCCTGGATCAAGGCCAGGTGCTCACCGCTGAAAGACCCAGGAGTCGGGTGCACCAGGGTGATGACGCCGACCAGGCGATCGCGCACCATGACCGGCGCGCTCACTGCAGATTTCGCCCCGGATCGTTCTTTGGCGTCATCGGGTCGGCGCAGCCAGCGTTCATCCTTGGTGGTGTCCGGGATCAAAACCGCCTCGGAATGCCGCGCCACCCAGCCGGCCAGCCCGCGATCGAAAGTGATCCGTAGCTGCTGGGTAGTATCCTCGAGGACCTGGCTGCCGACAATGATGATCGAATCGACTGGCTGGCCGCTGTCATCCAGGACAATCATGGTGCCATTTACAGCGCCCACATTTTGCATGGACAGGAGCACGACGCGCTGGAGCACCGTGCGCAAATCCAACGCCATTGCCAGCTCGCGGCTGATGTTATAGAGCAGCTCCAAAGAGGCGCGAGCGGTGTGGTCCTCCCTATGTTGGATCGTCATACGAAGAATTCCTTACCGTCAATCAAGGAAATTCTCATTCTTTACCTACCGAGTATAGCATAGCGCGGCCTCCAGCCGCAACCAAAAAAGAAGGTGGCCTGTCAATGTGGCATAATTCAGGATTGAAAAGCGGGAACGAAGCCCGCAACCACCTCTCCTCATACCACGACAGGCCATGGACACATTTCTGAGTATACATCAAGATTCTGTGCTTGGGTCATTGACTACATTCGACCGGATGATTTTCAAAGGCCACCTAACGATGTTGTACCCGAACGGCGCTTTTGCTCGCTTATTGAGCCGTCAAGGGGTGTTGCTGAAAGACTTCAAGCCCTACGTTGAAAAGGTTAGCCAGCAAATCAAACAACATGCGGAAGAACTTGCCACAAAAGCGGGTCGGCCATTCCGCTACCTCGAAACGGCGATGACGGCGAAGAACGGTCACAGCAAAGAAGAACTGGCCAAGCAGGTGGCCGAAGAAGCCCAGATCAGCGAAGGCTTGGTGTGTGTCTTGTACACGCTGGAACCCTGTTCTACCTTCACGGTACGTGGCAATCAGTCGACGCAACGACTGGAAGTGGTGCGGCGGAGCACGAAATGTCTGCATTTTTACTTTTACTATCTGGATCGTGACCTGGGTTTCATCCATATCCGTTTACAAAGCTGGTTCCCGTTCCAAATCCAGGTTTACGTCAACGGTCGGGAATGCCTGGCGCGTTATCTCGATCAACAGGGCATCGCTTATCAACGCTATGACAACAGCTTCACCCACATCGCTGACCTGCCTGCCGCACAAGCTTTCTGTGAGCAGTTCACCCACTTCGAATGGCCGCCCGTGCTCAACGCTTTGGCCGAACGGGTGAACCCCATCTTGAACGTCATTGGGCAGGCCGGCTTCGGGGGTTACTATTGGGTAGCCGACCAATGCGAAATG
>DASWHG010000067.1:0-4984 GCA_036393315.1 Anaerolineales bacterium
TTCCAGGTTGAACTCGGTGAACCCTGCCTTAAGATCGACTCCGCCGACCCCCATAAATAACTTATCCACGTAAAAATCCTGGATGGCGCGTTCCGCCAGATGGCCGACCAGCGAGAGCTCGCCGCGGCGCAGGATACCCCCAGTCAGGATCAAACGAATGTCGGGGTGCTCGACCAGCAAAGCGGCGATCTGGAAGCTAGGGGTGATGACGGTCAGGTTCTGGTGGTCTTTCAAGTTGCGGGCCACTTCTCGTGTCGTGGTGCCCACGTCGAGCATGATCGAGTCGCCGTTTTGCACCAGTTGAGCTGCGGCCCTGCCGATCCTTTCCTTTGCTTCGATATTTGCCGAGCTACGCAGCATGAAAGGCGGTTCGTAGCTACGCCCGCGGTTGCTGACCGCCCCACCGTGCACGCGGCGCAGCAATCCCCTGCGCTCCAGCATGTCCAGATCCCGGCGGATGGTCATCTCGGAGACGTCGAATAACGCCACCAGGTCAGTGACCTGGATGGAGGGATTTTTATCGAGCAGATCTAAAATTGCCTGTTGTCTTTCTACCGGGATCATCGGCGTCGGGCGAGGAGCGAAAGGGCTGATGTTCGTTTGTGTTCAAATAATACACAAATTATGTTTGTTTGTCAACAATTAATTTACTACCCGACACGATTTATTATCTTTAAGAAGAACCAGGGAATTGTTTTTGTTAAACCAGGGGCTCAGGTTAACTTACCCCGAAACCAGGTTAGAAAATCACCGGGAGTGCCAATGAGAAATGGAAAAGGGGACAAAAGAAGGGTGGCCGCCGTTGCGGACCACCCTTCTGGATGCGTAAAGTGAAATATTTAATCTTTCTCCCCATTCACAGGGGGCGCGGCCGGGCCGTAGTCCAGCACCTCCAGACCCTGGGTGCCGGGCTGGTTCTGCCCCACAATGCCCTTGGCCTGCATGGTCTCGATCAGGCGAGCAGCGCGGGTGTAGCCAATGCGCAGGCGGCGCTGCAGCATGGATATCGAGGCGCGACCCTGGCGCCGCACCAGGTCGACCGATTCGGCGTACAGCAGGTCCAGCTCCTCTTCCTGGGCCATTTCCTCCCACATGGCCATCTGCTTGAGAGGGATGCCGGGGGGCAGCGCGTCGGGCGCGCCGCCGATGGCCATCGGGGCCGTATCGGCGCTGCTGGAAAAACCCCGCCAGTAGGTAACCAGGCGCTGGATCTCCGGGTCGGAGACGAATGCGCCTTGCAACCGCACCGGGGCAGGCGCGTCAGGGGCCTGGAAGAGCATATCGCCGCGCCCAAGAAGACGCTCGGCCCCAGGCTGGTCCAGGATCACGCGGCTATCTACCCCGGAGGCCACGGCAAATGCGACCCGCGCCGGGAAGTTCGCCTTGATCAGCCCGGTCACCACGTCGACAGATGGGCGCTGGGTGGCGAGCACCAGGTGGATACCTGTGGCGCGGGCCAGCTGCGCCAGGCGGGTGATGGTTCGTTCCGTCTCGTCCGGGGCAAGCATCATCAGGTCGGCCAGCTCGTCGATGATGACCACCAGGTGAGGTAGTTGTTTCTCGCCGCGGGCTGCCAGCCGGGCGTTGTAATCCTGGATGTTGCGCGCGCCGGCCTGGGCCAGCTTGTGATAGCGCTGGTCCATCTCCCGCGCGATCCACTGCAGCGCACCGATCACGCGCTCCAATTCGACCACCACCGGCGCCAGGAGATGGGGGATCCCGTTATAGCCGGTCAGTTCGACTCGCTTCGGGTCCACCATGATCATGCGCAGGTCGTCGGGCGTGTTGTTCATCAGCAGGCAGCAGATCAGGGCGTTGACGCACACCGATTTGCCCGAACCGGTCGCGCCGGCGATCAGCAGGTGCGGCATGGCTGCCAGGTCTGCGGCCGAGGCGCTCCCGGCGACGTCCTGTCCGAGGACGAAGCGGAGCGGTGATTTTAAACGCTGGAAGGCCGGGCTCTCGATGACGTCCCGCAGCGCGACCAGGGCGATATCGTCGTTCGGCACCTCGATCCCGACGAAGCCCTTGCTGGGGACGGGCGCCTGGATGCGGATCCGCCGGGCGGCCAGGGCGAGCGCCAGGTCGTCTGCCAGCGCGGCGATCTTGCTTACCCGAACCCGCATCTGCCCGCCGCGCGAATCGATGAATCCTGGCTCGACGCCGAACTGGGTGATAGTCGGGCCGCGGTTGATCTCGACGACCTTCGCAGGCGCGCCAAAGGAGGCCAGGGTATCCTCGATCATGCGGGCGCGCTGGCGATCGTATTCGTCATCGATGGTGACTTCGCCGCCAGCCTCCAAGATTTCGTCGACCGGGGGCAGCACCCACTCCCGGGCCTCGCCAGGCTGCCCGAGCCTTGTAGAAGGGACACCGGGGCCGGCCTCCCCCAGGGGCCGGGGGATCGGCTGGAATTCCGGCTCTCCCGGGTGCGGGTAGGCGGATGGGGCAAGCCCAGGTGGAGCGGACCTGCTCCGCACGGACTGGCTCGCCTGCCACTGGTCCCAGGACCGTTCCAGGCGCGCCAGCAAGGGGGGCACCCAGCGGAACAATTCCGGTACCGAGACGTCCATCGTCAAGGCCAGCGCGACCAGGAGCCAGGCCACCAGGGCGATCGCTGCCCCGCCCCAGCCCAGGCTGGCGCGCAGCAGGACCAGGACCGCGGCGCCCAGGTAGCCGCCTCCCCGGCCTTGTTGGGCCAGGTTGAAGGCGTCCGCCTGGTCTTCCGGTAAGATCGAGAAATGCAACCAGGCGAGCAGGTTGAAGAACATCAGGAGCAGCCCGACGACCCGCTCGGGCGCCATCTGCGGCAGGCGGTCGAAGTGCCGCAGGATCAGCCACAGGCCGAGCAGGATCAACCCAAGCGGCAGCACGTACATGCCCCAGCCAAAAGCGGTCCCGATCAGCGACAGCCAGCCGCCCGACAGCCAGCCGTTGCTGCTCGAGAGCAGCGCCAGCAGGGTGAGCAGGCCGACCAGGGTCATGCCCACCCCGATCAGGTCGAGTTTGCGGTTCAAAGGCATGCCAGGACGCGCGGTCCGCGACGCCGGTTTGGAGCGGGATGCAGCGGCGGGGACCCTGCCCTTCGGCGGAGCTGTCCGGCGCGCGGCCGGTTTGCCTTTGGGGGGCAGCGTGGTCCGCTTCGTCTTCGAGGCGGTTTTTTTCGCCGGTTTGGATGTCTTTCGAGCAGCCATTCGATTTCTGTTTTCCGTCGACTCTGGTCGTTAAATGATCCTTTGGGGAGAACAGCTAAATTATAGCACATATGGTCTGAATTATCCCCGGCCTTTGATACCCTGCCCATGGCTTTCTCAAAGTCGAAAGCCCTGCTTTTCCCCACCCCAAACCCCATTTTTGAGAAAGCCATGATACCCTGCCGAGGCAGCTCAAACGAGCCAGGAGCGAGACCCTTCGGCGGCAAAGAGCGGCGTCTCAGGGTGACATACTGCAACTTTGAGAAAGCCCCGGCAAGGGAGCGGCAGCCAAGTTGAGGTACAATTCAGGTTGCGGGCTGCCAGGATTCTTCCAGGCGCAGCGCGCATTCCTAACGCCGAAAGGGACGGTTTTGTTTGAGATCATTTTCTTGGGTACGTCTGCATCGGCTCCCTCAGTCCACCGCGGGCTCTCGGCCCAGATTGTCAAACACGGTGAGTTTCGGTTTTTGATCGACTGCGGAGAGGGCACCCAGCGCCAGATCTTGAAGTCTGGGGCGGGTTTCAAGCGCTTGAACCGGATCCTGATCACCCACGGGCACCTGGACCACATCCTTGGGTTGGCGGGCCTGCTCTCGACTTTCTCCCGCTGGGAAGCGATCGACGACCTGGAGATTTACGCCGGGAAGTGGGCGTTAGAGCGCATCCAGGATCTGTTGTTTGGAGTCGTGCTGCGCGGGGCTCGTCCCCCGATGGATATCCGCCTGGTGCAGATCCAGCCCGGGGTGATCTTCGAGGGAGAGGATTTCAGCGTCACCGCTTTTCCGGTGCACCACCGCGGGGCTGACTGCTACGGTTTCCACTTCCAGGAGAAATCTCGCCGCCCCTTCCTGCCCGAGAAGGCGGAGCTGCTGGAAATCCCCCCCGGGCCCTGGCGGCGCGACCTGGTCAACGGCGACACCATCACCCTGTCCGACGGAAGGCAGATCAGCCCGGACCAGGTGCTCGGTCCTGCCCGCCCGGGCACGAAATTCGTGCACGTGGGCGACACAGGCCGCACCGATAACCTGGTCGAGGTCTGCCGGGATGCCGACCTGCTGGTCATCGAGGCGACGTATTTGGATGAAGAAGGGGAGATGGCCAGCGATTTCTCTCATCTTACGGCTCGCCGGGCGGCCGAGCTGGCCGTGCAGGCCGGGGTGAAGCACCTGATCCTCACCCACATCTCGCGCCGCTACCGCGAACGGGACGTGGTGGCGGAGGCGCGCTCTTTTTTCCCCGGCGCGGTCGTGGCGCGAGATTTCGACGTCTTCCAAATCAAGCGGGGGGAATGTATCAAGATCGAGGGAAACCAACAGGGAGAGTAACAGGCCGTATCCGGGATGGTGCGTCAAACGGGCGGGTCGGCTGCGGACGTGGCGGCGCTTGCGATCCTGATGAGCGCTCCGGTGGTGGTAATTTTCCTGGTTCTGCACCGCTTCCTGATGGACCGGATGCTTATCGGGACCGCCGCAGGATGACCAGCTGGGCGACGAAGGTCAGAGCCAGGAGCAGCCACAAGGTGGTTTCGAGCTGTGAACGCGCGATCACCGCCATCCCCAGGGAGAACAGCAGGCCGGCCACGTAAAAAGCCGCTTCGACCGGCGGGTGTCCAAGCCGTTCGATCCAGCGATTCCTGGAGAGAGAAGAATCCCAGCCGGCATAACCGAGTGCAGCCAGGGCAATCCCAACACCCAGGATGCGCAAGATGGCGCCCGCCGTGCTTAGCCAGTCGCTCATGGAGGGGCCATTATCCAGGGGAAATGCCCATGGCCCAATCTTCTCCGGGTTCG
>DASWHG010000068.1:0-10894 GCA_036393315.1 Anaerolineales bacterium
CAGGAACTCCCGGGATCGCTTTCCCTGCGGGAAACCCTGTGGGAGCTTCTTCCCGGTCTCACAATTCCGCACCAACATCCACCACGGGCCGGGGAGAAGCTCCGAGAAACAGCCAGGAGAGGTTCGCGAGATTGAAAGCTGGTCGAAAGGGTAAAAGGCCAATTCTATCATTGTTGTAATGGCTTCCGGCACCCGCCTGGCTTGACTTCTGAATGGGACAGATTATGATAACAGCAGCTTTGCAACCCCACATCAATGAAATATGGAGGTCGACATGCGTCGTGGGCGAATTTTCATCTACTTAGCATTGATCTTGCTCCTCGGGCTGGTCGCCGTGGCCGTGGTCTGGATGCGCTCCCTGCAGCCAGCCAACGCATCCTCGGTCGTCGAAGCGACCCCCACGCCGTTCGTGGACCTGGCCAACGTGATCGTCGCGACCCAGCGGATCCAGCGCGGCAGCGTCATCAACGAAGAAGTACTCGGGACGATCCCTATCCAGCGTGACCTGTTGATTGACGGGTATTTTACAGACCTGAGGCAGGTCGTCGGTCACCAGGCTCGGGTAGACCTGGAAGCGAACATGCTGCTCACCAAGAGCATGATCGTGGACACCGCCGAACAGCTCTCAGCGACCGGCTCCGTCGCGGCTCTCTCCATCCCGCGCGGCATGGTGGCGGTCTCCATCCCGATCAGCCGGCTCTCCAGCGTCTCCTACGCCCCCCGGGCTGGCGATCATGTCAACGTGATTGCCACCCTGCTCCTGGTCGGCCTGGATTCCGAGTTCCAGACGATCACGCCCAACAACACGGCTGCCGTGCTCGGCGCTGGGCCGGGGGTGGTCATCGGGGTCGGGAATTCTGAGGAGAACACGACAACCGTCGATTCCGAGCTGACCAAGATCACGGCCCAGAATGCGGCCGGCGGGGTTGCTTCGGTCATCGGCCGGGCGGAGATCGACCCGCTCCTGGCCCAGACGTTTTACACCGTCCCCTCGGAGCGCCAGCGGCCGCGGCTGGTGAGCCAGACATTGCTGCAGAACGCCGTCGTGCTCGGTCTGGGGAATTTCCCTTTGGAGGATAAAGAAACCGCCGCCCCGACCCCCACTCCCGAAGCAGCAGCTCCTGTCGAAGGGGAGGTCGCTCCCAGCCCTCAGGCGACGGCACAGCCTGCGACTCCTGAGCCCCTGCCGGACATCATCACCTTGATCGTCAGCCCGCAAGACGCCGTGACCCTGAACTACCTGGTCTACGCCGGCGCGCAGCTGACCCTGGCGCTGCGTCCTTCCGGCGACGACACCCTGGTCGTGACGGAAGCGACCAGTCTGGATTTCCTGCTTCAGAATTACAACATCCCGGTGCCGCTCAGCCTGCCCTATGGGGTGGAGCCGCGGGTCGACGAACTGGTTGCGCCCAGCCTGGTGAACGATACCCCTCTGCCAACCCCGACGCCGTAACCGGCTCAAGGGTTTCTGAGCGGGCAGGACGCCCATTGGGATGTATACCCTCCTGACAACCCTGTACTGCACCCTGATCGTTAATTGGGGATGGATCCATGGAAGAAAGTGAAAAAATACGGGTACTGATCGTTGACGATATCGCCGAGACCCGCGAGAACATCCGCAAACTGCTCCAGTTTGAGAACGATATCGAGGTTGTAGGCGCGGCCCGCACTGGTGGGGAAGGCATCGATCTCGCCAAGGAAACCCGGCCGGACGTGATCTTGATGGACATCAATATGCCGGATATGGACGGCATCACCGCCACGGAGACGATCCGGCGCGACCTGCCGTTCACGCAAATCGTGATCCTTTCCATCCAGGGCGATCCGAACTACATGCGAAGAGCGATGCTGGCCGGAGCGCGTGATTTCCTGACCAAGCCACCCTCGGTAGATGAGCTGATCTCGGCCATCCGGCGGGCGGGCCAAATGGCCCACGAGGAACAGGCAAAAGCCCGCCCGGCCTTCCACATCAAAACGGGTGCGCTCAACCCGGCCGTCCTGGGGATGCCCGCGATCGCGAACGGTAAAGTGATCTCAATTTACAGCCCAAAGGGAGGGACCGGGGCTACCACGATCGCTACCAACCTGGCAGTGGCACTGAAAAGCGAGGATGAGACCGTTGTGCTGGTAGACGGCAATATCCAGTTCGGAGACGTCGCTGTCTTTCTGAACGAACAGGGCCGCAACAGCGTCGTCGACCTGGCCCCCCGCGCCGATGAACTGGACCCGGAGATCATGGAAGAAGTGTTGATCGACCACGCAGCTTCCGGGCTGAAGGTCTTGGCATCTCCCTCCCGCCCGGAGGAGGCCGAAAATGTCAGCGGGGAGGAGTTCACCAAGGTGCTGGATTACCTGCGCCAGATGTCCTCGTACATCCTGGTCGATACTGCCACCTCCCTGACAGACGTGACCCTCTCGATCATCGACGCCAGCGACTTAATCCTGCTGATCGCCACCCAGGATATCCCGGCCATCAAGAATGCGCGCCTGTTTCTGGACCTGATGGATATCATGAAGGTGCCCAGAGACCGGATCCTGTTGGTGATGAACCGCTACGATAAGCGGGTGGGGATCACGGCCGAGAAAGTCGGCGAGAACTTCAAGCATCCGGTCTCCGCCGTCCTGCCGTTCGAAGACCGGGTCGTCGTCCCGTCCGTGAACCGAGGTGTGCCCTTCATGCTGGGCGACCGGAACCGGCCCATCGCGCGCAGCATTCTATCGCTGGCGGATACGCTCAAACAGAGTCTTGAATCGATCGATGCCGACTCCAAAAACGGCAGGCAGGAACCTGCCCGGATTGGACGGCGCTAGGTGATTCAAACCTAACAAGCAGGTGTGAAGCATGTCTCTTCTCAAGCGGATCGAACAGGGCAATACCTCGATCACCGAATCAGGAAACGGGAACTCGCGCCCGGCCAACTTCAATCCACGCCGGCTCGGAAATCAGGCTGGACCAGCCCTGCGTGATCCGTTTGCGGATTTAAAGATCCGCGTCCAGAACCGGCTTCTTTCCGAGCTCGACCCGAGCATGGACATCACGAAGGTCCAGGAAGTCCGCAACACCATCCTGAATCTGTACGAGCAGGTGCTGGCCGAAGAGAATATCATCCTTTCCAGGCCGGAAAAACACCGACTCTTCGAGCAGATAACGGCCGACATCCTGGGTTTCGGACCGCTGCAGCCTCTCCTGGAAGACGAATCGATTACGGAGGTGATGGTGAACGGCGCCCGCAACATCTACATCGAGCGGAGCGGAAAAATCTTGCGCGTGCCGGTCGCCTTCGAGAGCGACGAACACGTCATGCGGATCATCGAGCGGATCGTCGCGCCATTGGGACGGCGGATCGACGAATCGAGCCCTTACGTCGATGCCCGGCTGCCGGACGGATCACGCGTGAACGCGGTCATCCCGCCGATCTCCCTGGTCGGCCCGGTGCTCACGATCCGCAAGTTCGCCAAGAACCCGATCACGGTCGAGCAGCTCGTGCAGTTTGGGACGATCACTCCGGACGTACTACTTTTCTTGAAAGCCTGCGTCGAATCCCGCCTGAACATCGTCATCTCCGGCGGCACCGGCTCGGGGAAAACCACGCTGCTCAACATCCTGTCGTCGTTCATCCCCGCCGACGAGCGCATCCTCACGGTCGAGAACGCGGCGGAGCTGCAGCTGCGCCAGGAGCACGTGGTGACGCTCGAATCTCGCCCCATGAACATCGAAGGCCGCGGCGAAGTGACGATCCGCCAGCTGGTGATCAACGCCCTGCGGATGCGCCCGGACCGCATCATCGTCGGTGAGATCCGCGACGAGGCTGCCCTGGACATGCTCCAGGCGATGAACACCGGTCACGATGGCTCGATGACGACGGCGCACTCCAACAGCCCGCGCGACTCACTGTCCCGTATCGAGACGATGGCGCTCATGGCGGGGATGGAACTGCCGATGCGGGCTATCCGGGAGCAGATCTCCTCGGCGCTCGACCTGGTGATCCACCAGGAGCGGCTGCGGGACGGCGCCCGCAAGGTTGTGGCGGTATCGGAGGTGTCTGGCATGGAGGGCGACATCGTCACCATGACGGACCTGTTCGTGTTCGAGCAGAGCGGGTATGAGAACGGCAGGGTAATCGGCCGCCTGCGCCCCACCGGCCTGCGGCCGAAGTTTATGGAAAAGATCGAGGCGTCCGGGATCCATCTGCCCGCTTCGATCTTCGGCACCGGCGAACGAAGGCGATCTTAGGATAGAGGTTATTCGCAATGTTACTCATTCTCGGCGTTGGCGGGGGTTTGGTCTTCCTGCTGCTGGTGGTCGGCACGGTCGTCTCGCTGACGAGCCGGCGCTCGCTGGTAGACGAACGCCTGGACCAGTATTTTAAGGAGGAAGTCCGGCCAGTCAAGCAGGAAGACCAGCAGTCGGTCGTGGGCGAGTGGGTTAACACGGTCGTAGTGCGCTCCTCCTGGGGCAGCCGGATGGCGAAGGACCTGGCGAGGGCGGACCTGAAGTTGAAACCCTCGGAGTTCGTCTCCCTCATGGTCATCGTAGGCATCGGCGTTGCGGCCGTCAGCTGGTATTTCGGCGGGCGCTCCATCCTTATTGCCCTGATCGGGTTTGCGGTCGGGCAGTTCCTGCCGCGGCTGTACGTGGGAAGGCAGCAGGGAAGACGGCTGATCCGCTTTAGCGAGCAGCTCCCCGACATGCTCAACTTGATGGTGAACGGGCTGCGGGCTGGATATTCCACCATGCAGGCCATGGAGGCGGTCAGTAAAGAGCTGCCGCCGCCGATCTGCGACGAGTTCCGCCGCGTGGTGCAGGAGATGCAGCTCGGCCTGCCCATGGAGCGCTCACTGGACAACCTGCTGCGGCGGATCCCGAGCGATGACCTGGACCTGACCATCACGGCGATCAACGTGCAACGGGAAGTGGGCGGCAACCTGGCCGAGATCCTGGACACGATCTCCTACACGATCCGGGAACGGGTGCGAATCAAAGGGGAGATCCGCGTCCTGACCTCCCAGGTGATCTACTCGGGCCGCTTCCTGTCGATGATGCCGGTCTTCATCGTCGCGGCCCTGTGGTTCATGAACCGCCCGTACATGCTGATGTTCTTCCAGCCGGAGACCCGCCTGATCGGCACCCCGATCCTGATTTTTGGGGCGCTGATGGTCGTCGCCGGCTACTTTGTAATGAACAAGATCTCGGCCATCGAAGTCTGAAGTCAGGAGGGCAAGCGTATGTTGGTCATGGTTATTCTAGGCGTGGTCGTCGTGATCGTGGTCGTTCTTCTGGTTGTGATGGGAATGCGCGAATCCGGCAAGCAAGACGCGCTGCAAGCGCGCCTGGAAGAGTTTGCCGAGCGCGGCGAGGCGGCCAACCTGGAAGACATCGAGCTTTCCCAGCCCCTCCGCGACCGCATCATCCTCCCGATCGCCCGCAGCCTGGGGGAGCTGGCGCTCAAGTTCACCCCCCAGAACGCCATCCAGGGTACCAGCCGGAAGCTGGAGCTGGCCGGGAACCCGCGCGGCTTAGACCCGACGATCTTCCTGGCCATGCGAATGGCCGGCATCTCCCTAGGCGTCCTGCTCCTGGGTGTTGCCACGATCGCCCCGGAAGGCAGCTTTTTGAAGGGAAAGGGGATCTTGTACGGAATCCCGGCCGGCGCACTGGGCTTCTTCCTGCCCGAGCTGTGGCTGAGCAGCAAGATCACCCGCCGGCAGAATAATATCCGCAAGGCCATGCCGGATGCCCTGGACCTACTGACGATCTGCGTTGAGGCCGGTTTGGGGTTCGACGCCGCCATGTCGAAAGTCTACGAAAAGTGGGACAATGAACTGGGCAGTGCGCTGGGGCGCGTGATCAAGGAAGTCCAGCTGGGCAAGCTGAGGAAAGACGCATTGAGAGATATGGCCGACCGGATCGGCATCTCCGAGATGACCAGCTTCGTGGCCGCAGTCATCCAGAGCGAGCAGCTGGGCGTGAGCATGGCGAAGGTGCTGCGCATTCAGGCCGACCAGATGCGCATGAAGCGCCGGCAAATGGCCGAGGAGGAAGCCCACAAGGCCCCGATTAAAATGCTTATCCCCATGGCCTTCCTGATCTTCCCATCGATCTGCATCGTCCTGATGGCCCCGGCCTTCCTGATGCTGCTCCGTTCTTCGTTGGGGGGCATGTTCGGGTTCTGAACAAACCACGTCGACTGCCCGTCCAGGGCGCTCAAAAATTATCAAGGATGTAACCGATGCCTGCTTCCGGGCGTCCAGTTTACCTGGCTTACCAGTGGCTATGGTCCGGGCTCGACCTGCTCTACCCGCCGGACTGCGGTGGCTGCGGCCGGCGCGGGGTGCGCTGGTGCCAGGCGTGCCAGGAGGCGGCTGTCCGAGTGCTTCCACCGTTGTGCGAACGCTGTGGGCAGGAACTCAAACAGCCAGGGCTGTGCGAGTCCTGCCAGGCTGCGCCTCCCCATTTCATCGCCGTTCGATCCTGGGCCGTCTTCGAAGGTCCTATCCGCCAGGCCCTGCATCGCCTGAAATACCGCCGCGACCTCAGCCTGGGGGAGATCCTCTCCCGGCCCCTGGTCGGGCTGCTGGAGGAGCTCGGTTGGCCGGTCGACCTGGTCGTCCCGGTGCCATTGGGGGTTGCACGTCTGCACGAGCGTGGATATAATCAAGCTACCTTACTCGCCCGGCCGCTGGCTCTGGGCTGCGGATGCTCGTTCCGCCCACAGGCGCTCAGTAGAGTCCGGGAAACTCGTTCGCAAGTGGGGCTCTCAATTGCTCAAAGGCGTGAAAATGTCAGCGGGGCCTTCCAGGCAGGGGCTGGGTGGGTTTCCGGTCGGAACGTACTCGTCGTGGACGACGTTGCGACGAGCAGCGCGACCCTGGATGCCTGTGCCAGCGCGCTGCTTGGAGCCGGCGCCGCCCAGGTCTTCGGAATGACCCTGGCGCGGGCCCGGCACAAGGAATCGGGTGCTCATACATAAGGTTCCTTATCTTGATCTCCAGGAGGTGGATCAATGCCGCTCGAAGTCGAAATCTACGGACGGAACATGGATGTGACGGATCGGCTCAACGATTACGTCACCAAGAAGGTATCTAAACTGGACCGCAAGTTGAACGGGATCGACGATGCCCGGGTCGACCTGGCTTACGTCAAGTCAGCCCGCAGCGCCGCAGACCGCCAGGTGGCCCAGATCACGGTGCGCGGCAAGGGCTTCATGCTGCGGACGGAGGAGCGCGCCGACGATATTTTCGCCGCGCTCGACACAGCGGTCGACAAGATGGAGCGCCAGATCGAGCGCTATAAAGGGAAGCGCAACCGCGGCCGTGGCGATGGACGCTCGGCTGCCGAAGTCGTCGCTATGCCGCCTCCCGAAGTAGAAGCCGAAGAAGAAGAGGCCGGTCCGATCATCGCCCGGCGCAAGCAGTTCCAGGTCGCCCCGATGGACGAGGAGGAGGCGATCGAACAGATGAGCCTGCTCGGCCACGAATCGTTCTTCGTGTTCTTCAACGTGGATACCAACAAGATGAACGTGCTCTACAAGCGCCGGGACGGCAGCTACGGGCTGATCGAGCCGGAGATCGGCTGAACTGCGAAGTACATTGCTTGAAGCCGAAGCGGGGTTGTGCATTCTTTGGTGCATAACCCCGCTTTTATTACGAAATAGAAGGGGTATGTACTATATGTCCTTTCCTCTACACCTGTCCCAACACCTGCCCGATGAGCAGCAGCCCTCCTACCAGGTTCATGGTGGCGTGGACGAGAATCCCAAGCAGGATGCTGCGTTTACGCCACAGACAACGTATCACCTCCGGTATCATTCTGTACCCCGAGTCTCTCTTCGTTGAACAGAGACCAGTTTCAGGTTTAGGTTTTGGATCCTGGCCAGCAGGCCGAGCAGCGCGACCTGGTCGACGACAGTCCCGTGGATCAGGGTCTGGCCGTTCTCCAGGTGGTCGATGGCCATCCCCTCCAGCCACTCGGACCAGCGCGGATCCAGATGACCTTCGACCCGGATCTCGTAGAATTCGCTGCGATTGCCCATTGCGATTAGGCCTGGCCTGTCGTAGGATTTCTTGGCCTGGACGGTCAAGACCGCTCGCCGGCCTGGAAAGCTCGCACCAGGAAGAAGGTCAGCCCCGAGCCGAAGATCACCGAGCCGGTGCTCAGTAGGATGGACTGGTTCAACGGGTCAGCCTGGTTCCGGGCGACGGCGATCAAGACCGCGTACGCCAGGGCCAGTCCGGCAAATACCGCCGCGGTGGACAGGATTTGATTGCATCCTGAAGCGTGCAGCGTCGAAGGATCTCGCTTCAGAGCCGCCTTACAAGCCTTCAGAGGAGACTCTTCGGTCCTTACGGTCGCTCAGAGCGATAAGCTTCGTCGTATGGGTTATCACCAGGTCGGAATCCCATTGCCCTCCCTCAAGATTTCAGGTATGATCAATGCGTTAATTTTCACCAACCCACCGCTGGCGAAAGCGCCAGCGATCCAAAGAACATCAAGGTGCATCTATGAACCAACCGGCGATCTCAGCAGAAGGACTTCCCTACAATTACGGCGATCTGGTCGCCGTGGACCAAATCGATTTCAGCGTGGCGGAGGGTGAGATATTGGGCTTCCTGGGCCCGAACGGCGCCGGGAAATCGACCGTGGTGAAGATGCTCAGCGGCCAGATCAAGCCCAAGGCCGGCAAAGCCACCGTGCTCGGTTTAAACGTGGCCCGCTACCCTAAACAGGTCCAGGCCCGGTCAGGCATCTGCTTCGAGATCACCAACCTGTACGAGGAGATGAGCGCGGTCGCCAACCTGAACCTGTTTGCCCGCCTGTTCGGCGTGAAGGATTTCGATGCCGATGCCCTGCTTCAGCGGGTTGGGCTGGGCGGGCGAGGCCGCGACCTGGTCTCCGCGTACTCCTAGGGGATGAAGCAGCGCCTGATGGTAGCGCGTGCCCTGCTGAACCGGCCCGATGTCCTGTTCCTGGACGAACCCACCGACGGGCTGGACCCGGTCTCGTCGGAGGCGATCCGCCGCATCATCCTGGAGGAGCGTGAGCGCGGCGCGACCGTCTTCCTGACCACCCACGACATGCTCGAAGCGGATAAGCTCTCCGACCGGGTCGCGTTCATCAACCAGGGAAAGATCGCAGCCATCGACACCCCCCACGCGCTCAAGCAGCATTACGGCCGGCGCTCGCTCATGGCGCAGGTGGCCGGGCGAGACGGGCGCCTGGAGCAGCGCGAGATCGCTCTGGACGGTGAAGGCACGGCCGAGGCGGTCAGCGAGCTGTTTGCCCGGGAGCAGGTCGTCACCCTGCACAGCGAAGAAGCCACCCTCGAGGATATCTTCATCCAAATCACCGGGCGGGGTCTGGCATGAACCTCCGCATGGTCGCCGCCCTGGTCCAAAAGGATATCACCCTCTTCTTCAAGAACCGCTTCTTTGCCCTGATCACGGTCTTGGGGCTGGTGGTTTACGTCGCGGTCTTCTTCGCCCTGCCAGCCACGGTGGACGAGACCCTGCAGATGGGCTGGTACGGTCCGTCGCTGCCGGATCTTCTGAACGCAGACCTGCAAGGATCGGGCCTGGCGCTGCGCGACTACCCCTCCGAGAGCGCCCTGCGGGAGGCCGTGCAGGCCGGAGACGAGCCGGTGGGCGTGGCTCTGCCGGAGGATTTCACCCAACAACTGGCCTCCGGGGGAAAGCCGCAGGTCCGGATCTACTACCAATCCGAGGTGCCGGAGGAGTACCGCGAGGCTTACACCCTGCTGCTCCAGGAGCTGGGCTACTTCCTGGCGGGCCAGCAGCTCAACCTCGAAGCAGAGGAGATCGTCCTGGGGCCGGACATGGTCGGGCAGCAGGTTCCGCCACGCCAGCGTATGCTGCCGGTCCTGGCGGTCTTCTTCTTGATGATAGAGTCATGGGGGCTGGCTTCGCTGATCAGCACGGAGGTCGAGACTGGCACACTGCGTGCGCTGCTGGTTACGCCGCTGAAGGTAGAAGGTTTGTTCCTGAGCAAGGGTGTCACCGGTTTGCTGATGTCCTTCGGCCAGGTGCTGCTGCTGCTCGGGATCACTGGAGGCCTGGCGAGGGAGCCGGTGCTGGTGCTCGCCAGCCTGCTGTTCGGTGCGCTGATGGTGACTGGGATGAGCTTCATGATCGCTTCGGTAGCCCGCGACATGATGTCGGTGATGGCCTGGAGCATGCTGGCGATGATCCTGCTCGCCCTCCCCTCCTTCAACATCTTGCTGCCCGGGCTGACCACCAACTGGATCAAGGTCATCCCGTCTTACTACTTCGTCGACACCGTCTACCGGGTCATGAACTTCAACGCCGGGTTTAGCCAGGTCAGCGCCAGCCTCATGGTCCTGCTGGCTCTGGCGGTGGCCTTCTTCGGACTCGGCGTGCTGGCCCTCGGGAGGAAGCTGCAATGAACCTGCGACGCGTGGGTATCCTCTTCGGGAAGGAAATCTTCGAAGGGCCGAAGAACTTCCTGTTTTTCTTTGCTTTGGTCATACCGATCGTGTTCAGCCTGCTGGTGTCGCTGATCTTCGGTACCTACTTCAGCGGGAAATCCCGGCTGGGGGTGGTGGACGAGGGCAGCTCGCAGCTGGTTCCCATTGCGCAGGCGAACGAGGCTTTGAACGTGCGCACGTATGGCTCGATTGAGGAGATGCAAGATGCGGTTGCCCGCGGCGCCCTGGACATGGGCATCGTCCTGCCGGTCGCGTTCGACCAGCAGGTGCGCGCCAATGAGCAGGCCAGGATCAGCGTGTACGTATGGGGAGAGAGCCACCTGCAGAACCGGGTCATCTTGAGCTCCGCCATCGTGAACGGCACGCGCCAGATCGGCGGGCAGGAGCTGCCGGTCGAGATCGTCCAGACCGTCCTGGGAGGGGGCGCCAAC
>DASWHG010000069.1:0-1980 GCA_036393315.1 Anaerolineales bacterium
CGGCTTTCAACCGCGCATCCCGCTCCGCAGTTCTCCCCGTATGTCCCTCAGCCAGTTGCTCAGCATCCTGCATTCGTCCATGCCCTCCTCATTCATAAGGTACGTCCTTCCCGGACCGCTTTGCCAGCGGAAATCTAACGATACCAGCTGGGCAGGGTTACGGCAGATCGATGATTACCCATATCTATGCAGGACTGTCATCCCTTCATTCCATTCAGGGCGGTGCCTGAGGCGCTCAGCGCAGAAGGATCCCCTTTTTTTTTCAGCGTTTTTCAGCGCTCGTCCGCGTCCGATCTCTTCGCTCCCTCCGGTCGCTACTTATGACATGTTGGCGGCTCACTCGATATGGTGTATTCTAGGATGACAGCCTTGCTTTGTGTCATGCTGAACGGAGTGAAGCATCTCGCAAGCTCATCTCGCCAGATCCTTCGTCGGCAAAGGCGGGCAATGCCCGCCCGAACGCTTCCTCAGGATGAAAATTTTTGCTCCCCTCTCGTAATATGTTGTCATCTCACTCTAACCTATTGCTCCCACGATATGGCGCGTCTCAGAGCGACATGCTTCGACAATTACGAGAACCGGTTCAGTGTGACTCTCCGGGATTTGCCGTAGTGTGGAGAATATGTGGTGGTATCATTGGGCCTGTCGTTAATTCTCGGTCCGAGGTGAAATTTTGAACAAAGGCATCCTGTATGGCATCGGCGCTTACCTGATTTGGGGCTTCTTCCCGCTTTACTTTAAAGCCATCCAAATGGTGCCTGCCCTGCAGATCATGTTCCACCGGGTGGTCTGGTCCTTCTTCTTCCTGGCCATCCTGATCCTCTTGAAGAAAGACTGGCCACGGCTGAAAGCCCAGGTCGACCATCCCAGGGTCGTGCTGGTCTACACCCTGGCGGCCTGCCTGCTGGCCCTCAACTGGCTGATCTACATCTGGGGCGTCAACTCCGGCCAGGTAGTCGAGACCAGCCTTGGGTATTTCATCAACCCCCTGGTGAGCGTCTTGCTGGGGGTGGTGATCCTGCGGGAGCGGCTGCGGCCGCTGCAGTGGGCGCCGGTCGCCCTGGCAGGGATCGGGGTGCTCTACCTGACCCTGCAGCACGGCTCCCTGCCCTGGATCGCCCTGGCCCTGGCCTTCACTTTCGGGATGTACGGGCTGCTGAAGAAGATCGCCCCGCTCGGCGCGCTTTACGGGCTGACCCTGGAGACCGCCATCCTGTTCCTGCCGGCACTTGGATACCTGCTGTTCGTGGAAAGCCGCGGGAGCGGTTCCTTCGGCCACCTCAGCTGGAACTTGAACGCCGTCCTGGCCCTGTCCGGGGTGGTTACCGCCCTGCCGCTGCTGATGTTCGCCACCGCCGCCCGCTCCATCCCGCTCTCCCTGGTCGGCATCCTGCAGTACTTCGCGCCCAGCGTGCAGTTCTTGCTCGGCGTTTTCCTTTACCGCGAACCGTTCAGCCTGCCGCAGCGAATTGGGTTCGGGATCATCTGGACGGCGCTGCTGATCTACACCCTGGAAGGGTTCCTGGAACGGCGCCGGAACGCCCACGTCGTCCTGGCGCCGGCCGAGCCGGGCGACTGAGACATCACGCCTGTTTACGGCTGCGATCCGTCGAGCGTCTTGAGATAATCCAGCAGATCGTCCAACTGCTCGTTGGACATATTCCACCTCGGCATCACCCAATCCAGGGGTTCCCCGGCCGGATCGAGGCCCTGCGTGATCGCCCGTTTGATCGTCTCATCGGTGTAGGGCGGGTGTTCGGCATGCTCGTCGCCGTGTTCTCCCCCGGTCAGTGTGCTGTAGCGGATGTCCGGCGCTTCGGCCCAGTCCATCATCATTTGGACGGTCCCGCCGCGGCCATCCTCGCCGTGGCAGCTGGCGCAGGCCAACCTCCCGGCGCCCATGCGGTGCATGCCCTGCATCTCGGCGGTGATGGGTGGGCCCGATTGGCTGGTCCCGGTCAGGTAGATCTGCTCCCCGTT
>DASWHG010000070.1:0-1673 GCA_036393315.1 Anaerolineales bacterium
ACTCACCCCGGGCCCCGCACCGGATTTTATCGAACGCCTTGCCCGGGTGGTAAAGACAGGAGAACCGGAGCTGTTTGAACTTTACAGTGAAGCGCTCCAGAAGTATCTGGATATTTCAGCTTACCGTACGGGGGAGAAGCAGTTTGCGATTCTGACCGTCGATATAACCGAGCGTAAGCAGGCCGAAGAAGCCTTACACAGGGCTCATGAAGTGCTTGAGGAGCAGGTGGAGGAAATCCGGGATGACGGGGTTGGGTTTGAAGTTCCCGAGCGCTGGATCGGGCTGATCCGGCAAGGACAGTACGGGCTGGTGGGCGCAGCCGAACGGGCGGAGGCCATCGGGGGACGACTGCAGGTCAGCTCGGAGCCGGGGAGTGGCACCCTGATCCGGGTGGTCGTCCCGCGCGGGATGGATCTTTAAGCCGAGGAAAACCAAATGGAAAGAATTCGCGTGCGCAGTTTGCATTGGGCGGTCGGGAGCTTATTCGCCGTCATCGGGGCGTTCCTGCTGATCGCGCCGCACCAGTTCAGCTTCATTTCCTTCCCCTTGCTGGATCGATATTACTACGCCTGGGCGGCATCCATCCTGCTCGCCGGGGTTTCCCTGATCGGGATTACCTTGTTCACCCCGCTGCGGCGCGTACCGGTCTCGATCGTCCACGGTCTGGCTGCCCTTCTGTTGTTCGGCCTTTCGGCCAACTACTTGTGGGATGAAGCCTGGATCGGGGCAATCAATTATGCGCTGCTCGGCTTGGGGATGCTCTTCTCGATCATCTTGCCGCGCACCTGGCGTCGCGATCTCGCACCCGCTGTTGCCGACCTCTTCACGGCCTTGATCGGTTTCACCGCCCTGCTGACTGGCATATTGTTGTTATCAAGCTGGTTCACACCGCTCAACACCCCGGTTTACAAACTCTCGCCGGCCATCATGCTGGGATTTGGGATCGCGTTTGTCGCCTGCGGGTCCTGGCTGCTGGCCGTTGAAGTCTACAGATTCCGGCAAGCAGACGCTGGGGTGCCGGGTGGCCACGCCCCGGCCTGGGTGCGCCTGGCCAGCCCGTGGGCGAACTGGTTTGCCAGCCTGGTTTTCATCGCTTTCCTGTTGGGGGCTTCGTTTCCAACCCGCTTGTGGATCGCGGTCGCCTATTACGGGGTCGTGGCCTTGATCCTCACATTGCTCTCGAGGATCGAATCTTACCTGGAACGCTTCCCTCCCACCTCGCTGCGCTTGCGGACGGCGGTGCTCCTGACCTCGGCCGCGGCGCTGCCCCTTATTTTTACTGTGGCCTGGAACGGCTACCAGGAGGAGCAGTTTATCCGGGCCGAGGCGTTAGAACGTCAGGAAAGCCAGGCCCGGGCGGTTTCCGCGGAATTGGCAACCCACCTGTATGCTCACCGGGCTACCCTCCAGGTGCTGGCCGCTCAGCCGGGTTTGATGGATATGCCCGAGGCTGAGCAGCGTCGCCAATTGATGATCCTGGCATACGCTTACCCTCAGTTTGAAGATTTCGTTCTCTACGACGCAGACGGCTCATCGCTGGCAAGCACCCACGAGCCATATATGAGTGTCTCGATCGCCGGAGACCCGGATTATGAGAACGTCCGCCGAGACCTGCAGCCGGATATCCAGGTCTTACAATCGCCCATTGTAGGGCGCCCGGTCCTGCGCTTTA
>DASWHG010000071.1:0-8042 GCA_036393315.1 Anaerolineales bacterium
CCAGGGAGTTAATTGAGGGGTGTGCATAATTCGCGAAAACACGATTTTTAGCCCGTTGTCGGCTAATTATGGCGGTGGACGGCATCAAAACGTGTATCAGGATGACTTGATTTGTGCTCAAAACGTCGATGATCGTTCAAAATCGGGTGTCAAGAGGTGTCGGTTACCTAGGTTGTACTATTTGTGCACACCCCTTAATTAATAGCGCCCGCGCTCCTGGAAGGCCTCCGGCCGGGGCAGCTCCGCTTCGCGCGCCGGGATGACGCGCACGGCGCAGGCCTTGTACTCAGGGATTTTTGCCTGCGGGTCGAGCGCGTCGATGGTCAGCAGGTTGGCGGCGGCTTCGGCGAAGTGGAAGGAGATGAACACAACGCCCATCGTCGTCTTGTCCGTCACGGCGGCTCTCAGCACGATCGAGCCGCGCCGGGATGAAACCCGCACCGCCTGGTTGTCTACCACACCCACCCGGGCGGCGTCTGCCGGGTTCAGTTCCACTTTCGCCTCCGGATACAGCTCGTCCAGCTTCGAGTTTCGCGTCAGGGTGCCCCCGTGCCAGTGCTCCAACACCCTGCCCGTGGTCAGGATAAACGGGAACTCGTCGTCCGGCATCTCGACGGCCGGGCGATACTCGAGCGGGTGGAATTTGCCGCGCCCGCGCGGGAAAGATTCGGTGAACAGGTAGGGCGTTCCCGGGTGCTGGTCATCCCACACGGGGGTTTGCAGCCCTTCCTTCTCGATACGGTCGTACTTCACCCCCGCGTATTCGGGGACAACGCTGCCCATCTCCTCCAGCACCTCGGAAGGATGAGAATAATCCCAGCGAGCGGAGGTTGGGCGGCCCAGGCGGGCCTCGATCCGCCGGCCCAAGTCACAGAGGATCTCCCAGTCGGGGCGGGCCTGGCCGCGCGGGGAGATCGCACGCCGGACACGCTGCACACGCCGGTCGGTGTTGGTGAAGGTACCGTCTTTCTCGGCCCAGGAAGCCGCGGGCAGAAAGACATCTGCAAATGCGCCGGATTCATTAATGAACAGGTCCTGGGCTACCAGGAACTCGAGCTGCTCCATCTGGTGGCGGGTGTGGTTGAGGTGCGGCTCCGACATCATCGGGTTCTCGCCCATGATGTAGAGGCTGCGCACTCCACCCGGGCCAACGGCGCTGAGGATTTCGGTGGTGGTCAGCCCTCGCTTCAGATTCAACCCACCCGCTTCGACGTTCCAGGCTCGCTCCCACCTGGCAGCGTTGGCCGGATCGTCTACTTCCATGTAGCCGGGGTAGTGCCAGGGCATGGCGCCCGAGTCGGAGGCCCCCTGCACGTTGTTCTGGCCGCGCAGCGGGTTCAAGCCGGTGCCCTTCCGACCGATTTGACCGGTCAGCAGGGCCAGGTGGATCAGGCTCATGGCGTTGTCCGTGCCGTGCGAATGCTCGGGGATGCCCAGCGCCCAGTAGATGGCGGCATTCCTGGCATTCGCGTACAGGCGCGCCGCCTGCACGATCAGCTCCCGGTCCACACCGGAGATCGCCTCGGCGTACTCCGGGGTGAACTTCTCCATCGAGGCGGCAAATTCCGGAAAGCCCTCCGTACGTTCTTCGATGAACTTCTGGTCGTACAACTTCTCCTTGATGATCACGTGCGCCATTGCCGAAAAGACAGGCACATCCGTACCGGGCTTCTCCGGCAACCACAGGGTCGCATAATTGACCATTTCGATGCGACGCGGGTCGACCACGATCAACCTAGCCCCGTACTTCTCGACGGCAGCTTTCATTTGAATCGCGATGATCGGGTGAGTCTCGGCGGTATTCGAACCGGTCACGATAAAGACGTCATTGTGGATGACTTCGGCTGCGGTGTTGCTCATCGCCGAGGAGCCAATCGCCATCTGCAGGGCGACGACCGAGCCGGCATGGCACAGGCGCGTGCAGTGGTCGATATGGTTCGTACGGAAAAGGGCCCGGTAGATCTTTTGGAGCAGGTAATTGTCTTCGTTCGTCGCCTTCGCACAGCAGTAGACGGCCAGCGCGTCCGGACCCTCCCGCCGGTAGATCTCGACCAACCGGCCGGCCACGGTGTCCAGCGCCTCATCCCAGGAAACCGCCTGCCACTCGGAGAGATCGAACGCCTGGGTTCGCTGGCCGGGTTTTTGGGGAGTCTTGCGGATCAGCGGCTCGGTCACCCGGCCTGGGTTGTATATGAAGTCATATCCAAAGCGTCCCTTGACACATAAGTTGCCGTGGTTCACCACGGAATCGAACGGGGAAGTGACGCTATAAATGTAGTCGTCCTTGATGTGCAGGTCGAGATTGCAGCCGACGCCGCAGTACGGGCAGGTAGTAGAGACAATCCGGTCTGGTTTAATCATCTAAGCCTCTCCTAGCGCCGCTTCTTTCTTCTCTCAGAGCGAGTCACCTGCATGATGTCGTCCGGCGTCAGGCCCTGTTCGAGCAGATACTCGCGCTTGGGTTTCAAGGCCCCCGTGGGGCATACGCCGACGCACTGGCCACAAAAAACGCAGGTGGTCTCCATCATCGGTTTATCGAAGAAGGTGCCAATCTGGGTTTCATATCCCCGGCCTGTGAAGTTGATGGCGAAGGTGTACTGGGCGTCTTCGGCGCACACCTGCACGCAGCGCCAGCAAAGCACGCACTTGGCGTAGTCGCGGATGTACATCGGGTTATCATCCAGCACCGGCACATCCCGCCGGACCGCTTCCGGGAATCGCTCCGGGTCGGCGGTGTATTCCTGCACCATCTCCAGGATCTCCGGCGCTTCCGAAAGGTCTACCGCTGAGGTGAGCATTTCGAGAATGGTCCGGCGGCTGCGCTCGACCCTGGGACTGCGGGTGTTCACCACCATCCCCTCGCCGACCGTGGCCACACAGGAAGGGGAAAGCACCCGGGCGCCTTCCACCTCCACGACGCAGGTGCGGCAAAGGCCGTTGGGAGTGCTATGGTCGTGATAGCAGATGGTCGGGATGCGCACCCCAATAGATTCCGCTGCCTTGTGGATCGTCATCCCGGCAGGTACGGTTACAGTTTGGCCATCGATGGTCAGGGTAATTTCATCCGGCATAGTTAGATCCAGTCTAGATTGAAACCACAGATCAACACAGATGAACACAGAGAAGAAAATCCAGATTTAATCCTTTATCGGTGTCGATCTGTGTTTATCTGTGGCTACATTTTCCTTCATCCTGAACTGACGTTAATCCGGAAACAGCTCTGGCCAGAGTTTCATGGCGCTGAGCACGGCGGTGGCCGCGGTCTGCCCCAACCCGCATAAAGAGGCGTCCGTCATCGTCCAACCCACGTCGGCCAGGCGCCCGGCATCGCCTGAAAGCCCTTTTCCGGCCGAGAGGCGCTCAAGGATCTCGAACTGGCGCTGGGTACCCAGCTGGCAGGGGTAGCACTTACCGCACGATTCGTGGGCGAAGAACCTGCCCAGCCTCGCCAGGACGTCGCGCAGGTCGCGCTGCTCGTTGAATACCATCACGACGCCGGAGCCAAGAGGCAGGCCGGCGGCGCGCAGATCTTCAAACGACAGCCGCACGTCCAGGTCCTTCTCGGTGGCAAAGGCGCCAGCCGCACCGCCGAAGAGCACCGCCCCCAACCGGGCACCGCCACGCACCCCGCCCGCCAGGTCATACAGCAGGCGGCGTAGAGTGATGCCGAAAGGCACTTCATATAAGCCTGGATGGGCAACGTCTCCCGAGACACAGAACAGCTTCGGGCCGGGCGACTGCTCCGTCCCGAGGGCGCGGTAAGCGCCCGAACCCTGCTCGATAATGAAGGGGACGTTGCACAGGGTTTCGACGTTGTTGATGACGGTTGGCTTTCCGAACAGACCGTAGGTAGTTGGGAATGGCGGTTTGATCCTGGGAAAACCGCGCTTGCCCTCGATCGATTCGAACAGGGCCGTCTCCTCCCCGCAGATGTAAGCGCCTGCTCCCAGGCGCAGCTCCACTTCGAAATCGAAACCGGACCCGAGTAAATCCTCACCCAGGTATCCGGCTGCCCGAGCCGCATCCACCGCCTGGCGCATGACCTCGAACGCGTAGGGATACTCGCCGCGGATATAGATATAACCCTCGTGCGCGCCGATGGCGTAAGCCGAGATTGCCAGGCCTTCGATCACCCGGTGCGGGTCCTCTTCCATCAGCACCCGGTCTTTGAAGGTGCCCGGTTCCGATTCATCGGCGTTGCAGACCACGTACTTGGGCTGCCCGGACGCCTGCGCGGCGCCGTCCCACTTGACTCCGGTCGGGAAGGCAGCCCCACCCCGGCCGACCAGGCCGGCCGCTTTAACTTCTGCGATGACTGCCTCAGGCGACATTTCGAGCGCCTTCTTCAGCCCGGCATAGCCAGCCCGGGCGGTGTATTCCTCCAGTGACGTGGGCCGGCCCTCTCCGCAGTTCGCCGTCAGGATGCGCACGTCTCCGGCGATCACGCCGGTCGGGCGGTCGCCGAGCCCGAGGGCGAGCTGGGCCACCTGGGCCGGGTTCGCCTGCCCAATCGGGACCTTTCCTGCCAGAACTGCCGGCGCGTGCTCGCAAAGTCCCAGGCAGGGGGCGCGTTCCACCGTGAAAGCGCCACCGGCGCTCAGCTCACCGGGCTCGACGTCCAGGTGCTGGCAGACAGCCGCCAACACTTCATCCCCACCCGCCAGCGCGCAGGCCGGGTCTCCGCAGACCTGGATGACCGTCCTGCCGACCGGCTCCCGGTAGAACATGGCGTAGAAATCGATCACACCGTACACGTCAGCCAGAGGAACGCCCAGAGCCCGGCCAACTTCAGCGGCGACGGGCTCCGGGATGTAGCCATAGATCGATTGGGCCGCGTGCAGGGCTGGCAGCAGGGCGGGACGACCTTGAGGGGCTAATTCTGTAAGGAAAGCGTGTAATGAAGTGAGTTCTACATCCGTCATAGGTTGGATTGTCAGGTTTTCTGTTGCTGCTCCCAGGCCTGGCGCCAGGAATCGTAGGCGTCGGCGAGATTTTCTTTGTTTACAACCAGAATCTTATCCGTGCCATCCCGGTCTTTGATGAGAAAGGTGGTTTCGGCGCGGCCGTCTTCTGCCATTTCGACCGTGCAGTCGACCGGCGTGATTTCCTCTCTCAGGAAATGCCAGGCGAAATGGGTTTCACAGGCCGGGTCCCAACAGTTGCAGGTACGGCGGTCCAATACGATCTTCATGGTAAACTCCTTTCAAAGGTGATTGGAGGAAATGTACCCGTTTACCCGGATCGAGACAAGGGACAATCGACCTGATTTATAGGGGACATTTTACCTGATTTGTCTCCATTCGGGGGGACCTGGTTGCGGGAAAAGCAGGGCTTTCTCAAAGTCGAAAGCCCTGCTTTTCCCCACCCCAAACCCCTTTTTTGAGAAAGCCATGGCGGGATTGGGTCGCCCTCTCAAGGCTGGGTGAAAACCAGCAGCCAGGAACCCCAGTAGCGCGATCCGCTCTCCGTCTCGCACTCGGCGGAAGCCAGGTCTGGGACCGGCTGTCCGCCAGCGGCGAGCCGCAGGGAGTAAACAGTCCCCGGCGCCATGCTGAAATCGGCATATCCAAGCCCCAGTTCCGGCTTCAACCCGGTGAAGAAGTGATCTTCGCCGCCTTCCCAGATCACGACGACTTCCACACCCGGTACCGGCTCGCCGGCACTGTCCTGGGTGAGGACCTGGATCAAAGGCTGGCCCAAGTCCCGGTCGCAGATAAACGTGCTTTCTTCCAGGATAAAAGGCGCCCCGGGTGTGGGCGTGGGGGTTCGAGTGGCCAGCGGCGTGGCAGTCACCGCCCCGGTGCGAACGGCACCGGATGCCGGGGTGCCAGTCGTTGGCGAGGATCCGGCGTCCGGAGGGTCCGTGGCCACGATCACGACGGCTGCCGGCGAATCGGTAGGCAGGACCTCCGGAGAAACCACCAGGGCAGGCCGGGAGGGAGTCGCAGAAGGTTGCGGAGCGCTCCCCGAGGCCTCTTGCGTAACAGGCAGCGGGGTGGTCCCCTCCCCCAAGGCCGCTGCCAGAAGCTCCAGGGCCTGGGCTTCCTGCGGGGAGCTTCCATCTGCCACGGCGCGCTGGGCCTGTTCGGCAACCGCCATAGTATTGTCGGGATCGCCCAGCAGGTTCAGCCGGGCCTGGGCGCGGGGCAGATTTCCGTTCGCCGCGAAAGAAACCGCGATCATGGCGCGATAGCGATCCTTAAAATCGGCCCGCAGGAAGGCCGGGGAGGTGTCGCCGTACGCTCGCGGGGAGATCACCCAGGCAAAGACCAGGCCGAAGGCCAGTCCGAGCACCAGGCCAGTGAGCAGATACCAGGATCCGCGCGCATCTTTCATGGCCGGGTCTCGCCGGGCGCGGGCGCCCCAGGGAGCGAGTTCCAGGTCTGCAGGTCGCTGGCCAGCCGGGTGAGCAAATCCATATCCCCCTCGGGGTAAGGGGCTTGCGAGCCCCAGACCATGGCCTCCCGAACCAGCTCGGCGGGAGGCCGGTCGCCCAGCAAAGCCAGGCGCCGCGCCGCCAGTTCCAGGTCGCCTTCGGCCTGGTAAGCTTCGGCGACCATCAGGACGTAATCCGACTTGTAATCGACGCGCAGCGCGGCGGGAGGCGTATCCACGTACTTGACCGGATTGACCATCCAGCCATAAATCAAGCCCAAGGCTGCCCCGAGCGACAGCATGAGCAAGAAGCGGAACCAGCGCATCGTCACTTACCGTTGGCCAGGAGCTGCCGCATTGCCGCCAGGAGCAGGGTGATGTTCTCCCTGCGGCTGCCGAAACCCATCAGACCGATCCTCAGCACCTTGCCTTTCAGCTGCCCGAAGCCTCCGGCAATTTCAATATTGTATTCATTCAACAATCTTTGCCTCAATCTGGCTTCGTCAACCGCCGGAGGCACCAGCGGGGTGGTCAGGGTGGGCAAGCGGTGCTCGACGGGCACCAGCAGAGCCATATCCAGGGCCTCCAGCCCCTCCCAGAGCAGCTGAGCGTTCTCCTGGTGGCGTGCAAATCTCGCTTCCAGGCCTTCTTCGGCCACAATACGCAGGGCTTCCCGCAGCGCATAATTCATACTGATCGGGGCTGTATGGTGGTAAGTACGTTCCTTCCCCCAGTACTTCTCCAGTTGAGATAGATCCAGGTACCAGTTGGCTACCGGAGTGCGGCGGCTGCGCAGCACCTCGCGGGCGCGCGGCGAGATGGTGAGCGGAGCCAGCCCAGGTGGGGCAGACAGGCATTTTTGTGTCCCGCTGTAGGAGACGTCGACGTCCCAGGCATCGATCTGCACGGGAAGCCCGCCCAAGGAGGTGACGGTGTCCAGCACCAGCAGTGCTCCCGTCCGGTGAGCTGCGGCGGCGATCTCGGCGATCCCCGGCTGCAAGGCACCCGTAGAAGTCTCGGCATGCACGATCGCCAGCAGCTTGTAATTCGCCTTACCCAGCGCCTGCTTGATCTCATGCGGGTCGAAGACCTGCCCCCAGGGCCGGTCGAGGCGATCGACCTGCGCGCCATACCGCGCCGCCATGTCGCACATGCGCTCTCCAAAGTATCCTTTGACGGCCACCAGCACCCGATCTCCCGGCTCGATGAAGTTGCACAGGGCTGCTTCCATCCCGGCGCTGCCCGTTCCCGAGACCGGGACCGTGAGCTCGTTCTCGGTCTGGAATACATAGCGGAGCAGCTGCTGGACCTCCTCCATGATCGTGATGAACTGCGGATCGAGGTGCCCAACCAGGGGAGTGGCCAGCGCTCGCAGCACCCGCGGGTCCACCAGGCTAGGTCCCGGGCCTAAGAGAAGGCGTGGCGATGGGTTGAGGTCAGTGGTTCGTGGGGCTTCCATGCGTATCTCCTGATGTTTAATTAGATTGAAAGGACTATCCTTAGTTTACAACAAACCGGGCGGCCTGTTAAGCTTTTCACGAGAAAGAAGTCCGGTTTCTGCTTGCTCCCAATCCTAATATCCTGTACAATGAGATCAACGCAGCTGCTCGTGCAGGCCGGTCAGGCCAGGCCCTCAATAGAGGAGATTAACATGGACGCCATCGATA
>DASWHG010000072.1:0-7854 GCA_036393315.1 Anaerolineales bacterium
AGCCCAGCGGGCTACGCTGGGCGAGACGGTCGTGGCTGCTTCTATCCATGCGTTGCAGAAGCAGCTGGCCGAGCTGGAAGGCAAGGCAGAGCACATCGGACAGCCGCGAAACCTGTCGACTATCCCACCTGGGGAAATCGTCCAGCAGCTAGCCCTTCTACCTCTCTTTTATGATCTCCCGGCGGAGGAACTTCAGGTCCTTGCCGGGCTGCTCTGCGTTACCGAGGTCCCACCGGATACACTGCTGTTCCGGGAAGGAGACCCCGGCGATCATTTCTACATCATCTCCTCCGGCGAGGTGGAGGTCATTAAGTCGCTGGGGAGCGGCAGCGAGTGGTTGGTCGCCGTGCTCGGGCCGGGCGAGTTCCTGGGCGACCTGAGCCTGCTCAATCCCGACCGACTGCGCACCGCCAGCGTGCGTTCGCGCGGGCCGGTGAAGCTCTGGGAAATGCACCATACGGACATGGACGACCTGCTGGACCGCCAGCCCAGGGTCGCGTATAAGCTGGTTTGCACGCTCGGCGCCCGGCTGACCGAGATGGACAATGCCATCATCACGAATCTGAAGGAAAAGAACCGCGAGCTGACCCAGGCTTACGAAGCGCTGCAAGCAGCCCAGGAACAGCTGCTCGAGAAGGAGAGATTGGAGCGGGAACTGCAGGTGGCTTACGACATCCAGATGAGCATCTTGCCGCAGCAGCTGCCCGATCTGCCGGGCTACGATTTCGGCGCCCGCATCGTCCCGGCCCGGGCAGTCGGGGGAGACTTCTTCGACCTCATCCCGCTCAGCGAGGACCGGGTGGGGATCGTGATCGGTGACGTGGCCGATAAGGGCATCCCGGCCGCCATCTTCATGGCCCGTGCCCACGCCCTGCTGTATGCGGAGGTCTTTCAGTGCCCGACCCCGGCCGAGGTGCTGCGACGAGTGAACCGCCACCTGAACAAGATCAACGTCCCCAACCTGTTTGTTACCGTGCTGTACGGGGTGCTGGACCGCCAGACGGGGCGCTTCGAATACGCCCGGGCCGGGCACGAACTGCCCGTCACCTTGTTTCCCGGAGAGCGCGTTGCCAGGGTGCCGCATGACACCGGCCAGCTCCTGGGTATCCTGGAGGAGCCAGCGCTTGACCTGCAAACGCTGGTGCTCCCGCCGGGCGGTATGCTCCTACTTTATACTGACGGCCTGGTCGACGGGGTCAGCCCGCAGGGCGAGCGCTTCGGCTACAAGCGTCTTCTGGCGAACGCGGACCGCTGGCGTGACCGCTCAGCCCAGGAACTCTGCGACCGGTTGTTAGACAGCATCCTGGCCTTTCAGGGGGATGCTCACCTTCAGGATGATGTCACTATTGTGGCGATTTCCTTCTTCTCAGGATCGTAATAGATAAGTATAATCGTTTTGGTCCACATCGGCCCTCCCAGAACCTCCCACCACAACACCGCAAGTGTCCTCCGACGCGCCGGCTGTCACCCCGGCCGGCAGCCCGCTTCCGGCCCCGTCGGTTGAGACTCTCCCCACCGGGCTCATCCAGGTGCCCGTACCTGCTTTTGCTTTCGAGACCGCCGAGGATTTGTGGCAGGCAGAACACCTACCTGCGGATTACCACCGGCTGGCCGTCCAGATCCAGGGCATCGATCCTGGCCTGGTTGTCTCGCAGGTGGGCGAGGGTACGGATTGGCAGGTCAACGACCGGGCAGATTTCTTCATCAATAAGAATCTGAATGGGGATTACCGGCCGGTCCCCGCCCGCCTGCGTTACATCAGTGAACACGCCGCCTGGTGGAGCAGCATCACAGCCCGCACCGACGACACCGCTATCCGGGCTGCTGCCCAACGTTTCGAGGCGGAAGTGCTGCCGTCCAACCGCTTGATCTTTGGCAGCGAGATCTTTCCCGGCATCGACGGCGACCGCCTGATTCACATCCTGCTGGTGCAAGAAGAGCAGTGGGGTGGCTTCTTTGGCTACTTCAGCGCCATGAACCAGTATTCCACTGCCGTACGCCCGTTCTCCAACGAGAAGGAGATGTTCGTCCTCAACCTGGGGGGCGCCCGGCTCGATTCGTTGGCGTTTGCCGGCGAGCTGGCGCACGAATACCAGCATCTCATCCATTGGAGTGTGGATCCCAATGAAGACTTGTGGCTGAACGAAGCCATGGGGGAGCTGGCCATTTTCCTGACAGGCGCGCCGGAAGCCAGCAGCGCGCTTGGCAAGACCAACGCCGAGCTGTTCGCCGATGACCCCGGCATTCAGCTCACCTCTCGGCCCGAGAAGCGCTATGGGGATGAGGACAAATCTACTTTCGCACACTACGCCGCCGAAAAACTATTCGCTATCTACCTGTTGGAGCAGTTTGGGCCGCAGTTCATCAAAGATATCGTCAGCAACCCCGATCCAGGCGTGTTCAGCATCCAGCACGAGCTCGACAGGCTTCCAAGTGCCCCACTGTTCGACGACGTGTACGCCTCCTGGATCCTGGCGAACCTGGTCGACCAGCCAGGCCTGATGCAGGGCCAGTTCGGCTACCAGGAGATCGACCCGCTGGGACCGGCCTGGGAGGTGATCAAATCGGCCAGCGGTGAGCCTATCGCCGGCCGGCTGCCTCCGTATGGGACTCGCTATTACAAGATCGAGACAGGCGCACCTGTCCAGGTTTCCTTTTCAGGGTCAACCCTGGCGCGCCTGACCCCTTTAGACCCACCCAGCGGGCAATACGTCTGGTATTCGAACCGGGGCGATGAATCCGAGTTCAGCCTGACACGCTCCTTCGACCTCACCGGCCTGGAGAAGGCAACTTTGAATTATAAGATCTGGTACGAGCTGGAAGAATTCTACGATTTCGCCTACGTCGAAGTATCGACCGACGGTGGTGAAACCTGGCAGGTCCTCGAAACCGGGCATGGCACCGGCCAAGATCCGAATAGCACATCGTATGGGTTTGGCTACACCGGCGCGACGATCAAATGGCTCGAGGAATCGCTCGACTTGAGCCCCTATGCCGGCCAGGTCATCCAGCTTCGCTTCGAAGTGATCAACGATTTCACCACCAACCGGGATGGGATCCAAATCGACGATATCGAGATCCCGGAGCTGGGCTACTTCGACGGCGCTGAGGATGATTCCGGCGGATGGGAAGCGCGCGGCTTTATCCGCAGCGCGAACTTCGTACCGGCCAACTGGATCGTTTGGCTGGTCAAGGCCAGCTCGCCGACAGACATCACCTGGATCGAGCTGAGCCCCGAGCAGGCAGCCGAGTTCGAGATCGAAGGCCTGGGAGAGCAATATCCCTTTGCGGCCCTGGTTATCTCTCCTGCCGTCCCGGTTACGACCATGGATTTGAATTATGAGCTTGTACTCCGGAACCCTTGACCTGCCGCCGGGTACGGATGCTTTCCTGCAGAGTCTCCCACTGTTCAAGGGGCTTTCCAAAGAACAGGTCTGCCAGATCGCCGAGCGCATGCGCAGGCGGTCGTTTGCGTCGGGGGTGGTGCTGTTTCACCAGGATATGCCCGGCCTCACCCTGTACCTGATCGAGGGTGGTTGGGTGCGGATCTTCAGCATCGGGCAGACCGGCCAGGAGCTCACCCACAGCATCTTTGGGCCGGGTGACGTCTTCGGCGAGCTCTCCCTGCTGGACCAGAAGCATCACTCCGCCACCGCAGTCACCCTGGCTCCAACGGCGGTCTGGCTGCTACCCCGGGCCGACTTGTATGACTGCATGGAGCGGTTTCCGAGTGTGAACCGCGCCATGATGCACTTGCTGGTTTCCAGGATGCGCACGGTGATCGGCCATTCCGAGGCTATGACCTTCCAGGACGTCCAGGGCCGCCTTGCCTACGAGCTGCTCTACCTGGCCGAGAAGCATGGATCGGTCGTAGGAGGTCAGATCGAGATCAACATCCCGCTCACCCAGGGAGACCTGGCGACCATGGTTGGCGCCACCCGGGAAAGCGTCAACAAAGCCCTGGCGGCCTTGCGTTCACGTGAGCTGGTCAAGGTGAGCGGCAGCCATTTTTCCGTCGGAGACCTGGAAGGCCTGCGGCGGATTTTGTACGAACGGGGGCGGTGATGGCAGATGCGTGGTTCTTGACTTTAGCGGACCAGCTGACGTTGGACAGGTTGGCCGTCCCGCCGGCAGAGGATAATGACAACCGGTTTGATCAGGACAAAGAGGCCTCTGCCGGTACGGGTAGACTGCCGGTATCTTCACATGCGGAACCGGGGGGGCTGGAAATTTGGAAGGCGATCCGTAAAGGTTTGAACCTGGGCGAAGCCCACCCCCAGGCGAACCCGGATGTCATCGTTCGGGAGCTGTCCGACCGCGGGGGTCCTTATTTCATCCTGAAGAACACGCGCGAGAAGACCTACCTTCGCCTTTCGCCGGTCGAGTACAGCCTTTGGTCTCGCATGGATGGCGAGAACAGCATCGAAGAATTGATCGTCGAGCACTACGTGGCGACCGGCGTTTTCGCCCATAATATCGTGGTGCGGCTGATCGACCAGCTGTACCGGAACCACATGCTGGTCGAAGCCCCGGTGGCGGTCTGGAGCCAACTCAACGAGGCGGTTCAGAAACGCTCCTGGCTGTACCGGATCAGCTCGCCGGCCAAATTTTTCCTGACCCAGAAGCTGGCGATTAAGAAACTGGATACTGCTGTCAGCTGGATCTACCAACACGGCGGGTCGCTGCTGTTCACCCGGCCGGCCGGCCTGGTCTTCCTGCTGGTCAGCATTTTGGGGTTGGTCGCCTTCTGGATGATCTTGAACGATCCTAGGCACGTCTTCCTCGGCGAAAATATCGTGCCGGGCCTGGCCCTGCTGTGGGTCGTATCGATCCTGCCGGTGCTGGTCCACGAACTCGGCCACGCCTTGACGGTGAAGCACTTTGGACGGGAAGTGCCGAAGGGCGGGCTGATGCTGTTTTTCGGCCTCCCGGCGGCTTTCGTCGAGACGACCGACATCTGGCTGGAGCCGCGCCGGGCGCGCCTTGCCGTCACCTGGAACGGCCCGTACACCGGCCTGATCCTTGGCGGGGCGGCCGCTTTATTGATGTACTTTTTCCCAGCCGCTCCGTTCAACTCCATCCTGTTTAAAATGGCCGGCTTCGCCTACCTGACCGTCTTCCTGAACGTGAACCCGCTGCTCAAGTTAGATGGCTACTACCTGCTCTCGGATGCGCTCGATATCGCCCTGCTTCGAGAGAAATCGATGGCTTTCGTGCGCCAGAAGCTGGTGAATAAGATCGCCCAGCGGAAGCGCTTCAGCCGGGAGGAAGGGATCTTCACGGTATTCGGCCTGCTCTCGACGATCTGGAGCGTATATGCCCTATACCTCGCCTATTTCTTCTGGAAGACCCGCATCTCGATCGGGATGCAAACGCTGCTGGGCAGTGGGTATTCCATGATTGCCCGGCTTTTCAGCATCATCCTGCTCGCTGCGCTGGTCTCTTTCGCCGTGCTAATGCTGCTGAACCTTTTCCGCCTGGTGCAGTCCCTGGTCAGCCGCTTCGCCCGCTCAGGGGCGATGGAACGGCACGTCTGGCTGGCGCTGGTGAGCGGCGGTCTGGCAGTTGCCCTTGGGATTGGGCTGCCGGCCGCATTCCCGGCCCAGGCCATCTGGCTCTCGAGCTTGGTCGGCTTCTTGTCGACGAGCGCAGCTGGCGTGAAGCTGCTCAGGTTCAACCGGCCTTATCTGGGCAGCCCGCGCGGCCTGGCGCACGTAGCCTTTGCGGTAGCGCTTGGACTCACCGGCCTTTCGAAAGCCGGCCTCCTCGCGCCGGCTCTGGCGGCCTCATCCGGAGTTCTGGAGCTGCTGGCTCTGCTGGCGCTGGTCGCAGCAGGGTTGTTCGTGGTATGGCCTCCCCACTTGCGTCTTGGATGGATCCTGTTCCTGTTGGGGCTGCTGGTCGGGGCTGCCTGGCTGTTCTTTTACGGAACGTTCTCACGTCTGCCTTTCTTGGATCCGCGCACATTGATCTTATCTGCCCTGGTGATGGCGGCGGTTTGGAGCCTGGGTAGCGTGTGGGGCAGCGCTCGCTCGCCGGCGCTCGCCCTGGTCTATTTAGGTGGGCTGGCTCCGGCATTGAGCCGGGTGGTCCAGTTCCCGGTTGGCGATCCCGGGCTGATCGGGTCGCTGCTCCTGGTCGCCGGCGCGCTTCACCTGGCTTATGCCCGTTTGCCCCGTTTGTCGATCCAGAGAGTAACCGAAGCTTCTTCCCAGACTCATCAGGCCATCCGCGACTCGGTCGGCATTCTGGTGAGAAGGATCATTACTCAGGTCTTTTTCGAGTCCGGCTGGAACGGCGTCCGCCTCCTGGGACAGGCGTTTTCCACCGCGATGCGCAGCTCTGGGGTCGAGATTGCCATCCAGGGCAACCAGTTCGAAGACCGCAAGCTGCCCGAACGAACCGTCGATGAGCTGACCGAGGTGTACGGGCTGGCTTTCAACGAACTGCACCGCTTGATTTGCAAGGAACTCGGCCGGGCGATGGGTACCCTGACGTTCGGCTACGGGATCGACCTGCTCAGCTGGCAAGATCGAGAGGTGATTACGGAACTGATCCTGAGCCGCCAGGATTGGGGCCTGACGCTCAACCAGAAGGTGCTGGATACGCGTGCCAACCGGCGGAAGACTTTAAAGCGTGTACCCCTCTTCGTGAATCTGGAAGATGAAGAGCTCGACCGGGTCGCGCACAATCTCAAGACCGAGCGCTTCTCGGCGGGAGAAGCGGTCATCCGCCAGGGCGAACCGGGCGAAAAATTCTACATCATCGAGCGAGGCAACGTAAGCGTTTGGAAGACCAGCGAACAGGGCGTGGAAGCGAAGCTGGCCAGGTTGGGCCATGGCCAGTACTTTGGTGAGATCGCGCTGGTGACGAACGCGCCGCGCAACGCCACGATCCGGGCAGAAACGCCCCTCGTGCTGCTCTCGTTGGACCACGCCGATTTCGACCGCCTGGTCCGGGGTTATGTCAGCCTGGCCGAGCAGGTCAATACCAGCGTGCGCTACAGCTGGCTGCTGCGGGGTATGCCCATTTTCGACGAACTGTCGGGCCACGAGCTGGACCTGCTGGCCCTCCGCCTGCAGACGGAGACGTACCGGGCAGGTGAGGTCATCTTCCAGGAGGGTGAACGCGGGGATAAATTTTACATCATCGAAGCGGGGCAGCTGCTGGTCACCCAGACGGTGGAGGGGGTGGAAATCGAGCTCAGCCGGCGCGGCCCGGGCGAGTATGTGGGCGAGATCGCTCTGATTCAGAATCGCCCGCGCACCGCCACCATCACGGCGGTGGTCGACACGAATTTGCTGACCTTGGAAGCAGGACACTTCCACGAGCTCGTTTCCGGACACCTGCAAGTCGGCCAGGCCATTTCCCGGACAGGCACGCGCCGCCTTTCTTCGATCGTCCCGGCGGCATAACGCGGTTATCACAGGTGCAAACATCATGAATTGTATACACTGCGATCGCACGGCCCACGCAACCTGCCGGTTCTGCGGTAGGGCGGTCTGTAAGGACCATCTGAAGAACTCACCCTTTATCGTCGGTCTTTATACCGGCGAGGCCGGAGTCCACAAGGCTATCGTGGTCTCGGACGCGGTTTACTGCGGCCTATGCAAGCCCCATGAACGCCCGGTGCCGCTGCCAGAACTTAATTAATCGCCGGTTCCTGCGAGCTGTCCGTCCGGGATGTGAAGTGGCTCACACTTCCTTCCTGAAAAACATCACAAAAAAGGTCTTCTTTATCTCACTGACACCGGTGAGGAGGGGGGTATAGTATAGATAGAGTTCATACCGTCAATCAAACGGCTCTTCGGGAATTTCCGTGGCAATGGGTCAGATGTGGGGGTGTTGGGCGGG
>DASWHG010000073.1:0-11160 GCA_036393315.1 Anaerolineales bacterium
AGGCGGTCTCATTCTACGAGATGGCGCTGCAGGGGTCGACACCAAGCCAGCAGGGAGAGATTTACGAGGCATTGGGGGAAGCTTATTTCCTGGAGGGAGACAACCTGCACGCGATCGAGGCCTTCCAGAGAGCGGTCAACCTGGCAGAGCAGCGCCGGGACACCGCTGGAGTCGAGACGGCAAAACTGGCCCTGGCCCGCACGCTCCTGTCCCAAGCCCGTTTCGACGAGGCCATCACCCTTGCCCACCAAGTGCGCATCTCCACCGACCTGGAGAGGGCGCTACAGGCCGAAATGCTTTGGGGAACCGCGCTTTCGCTGGAAGGCGCAGACCTGGAGGGCGCGGCAGAGCATCTCCAAAAAGCCGGTTCCTTCCAAAACGCTCAGGAGAATCCCCTCTACCGCTCGCAGATCCAGTTCGATTTGGGCAGCATCGCCGCTCAGCAAGGCGATTTGCCCAAAGCGATCTCCCTTTACAAGGAAGCTCTGCAGGCAGCCCAAGAAGCTCCGCCCGAACTCGGGTCTTCTCTCCACATCCTGGCCTGCAACAATCTGGCCTATCACCTGCTGTTAGCCGGAGGACCAGCGGCGCGCGAGTATGCAGAGGCCGGGATGGCGCTGGCCGTGGAGAAAGGAGCCATCGGCTTACAGCCTTACCTTTTCTCCACCTTAGGAGAGATCTCGCTGGCCGAAGATGACCTGGACAGCGCCGAGCGGTATTTTTCCGAGGGATTAGCGCTGGCCGAGCGGATCACATTCCCGGAGCGGATCGCCGGCCTGACTGCCAACCTCGGCCTGGTCGCCCAGCGCCGGGGACAGCTCGATCTGGCCATTCACCGCCTTTCGATGGCGCAGGTAAGAGCAGACACGCTTGGCACTCGCCACCTTGCGGCTCAAATCCGCCTGTGGCTGGCCCCCCTGCTCCCGATGGTTGAAGCACACGTTCTCCTGGCCGAAGCGCGGGCGATCGCCGAGAACAGCGGGCGGCGCCTCTTATTGGAAGAAGTAAACCGATTGGAAAAAAGCCTCTCCAAGCAATAATTTTGTTTACGCTTTTGTTTACGCTCCCGCTGACGCTCGTGCAACGCCTCCTGTTTATACTGTACTCAATTAAACGAACGTAATGAATTTAGGAGGCAAAAAATGTCCTGGAAGATCGACCCTGCCCATGCGCAGATCACCTTTTCGGCCCGCCACATGATGATCATGAACGTGCGCGGCCATTTCGAGAAGTTTTCCGGCGAAGTCTACTTCGACGAGCAGAATCCGGCTCTTTCTACCGTTGAAGTCCAGATCGAGGCGGCCAGCCTTAACACGAACGAACCGCAACGCGATTCCCACTTGAAATCCCCTGATTTCCTGGACGTCGAAAACTATCCCTTCATCCTGTTCCAATGCAAGCGGGTGGAAGCAGGAGATGACCGGCACGGACGGATCATTGGCGACCTGACCATCCGGGATGTTACCCGGGAAGTGGTCCTGGAAACCGAATACCTGGGCAAATCCCAGAGCCCCTGGGGGATGACCAGCGCCGGGTTTAGCGCTCATACCAGGTTCAACCGCAAGGATTGGGGACTGACCTGGAATGTGGCCCTCGAGACTGGCGGCGTGCTGGTTGGGGATGAGATCAACATCCATATCGAACTGGAGATCATTAAACAAGCCGAGGCAGAGCCTGAGTTGGAAGCCGAAATGGCCTGAAGCATGCGCCGCCGGCCGGGAGCGCTCTGGCTGGATGGTTCAGATCCTTTCGAGCGGAGTGAAGGGTTACCTTCACTCTGCTTCTTTTTACAGAAGAAAGACCGTTGGCCAGTCCTGATAAAATGAAGGTCTTATGGATCACAGCGACCATTTGGACCTGTTGCGCGAGGGTATCTCCACTCCCGGCGGTACGTGGGCTGACTTTGGTTCGGGCAGCGGGGCTTTCACGCTGGCGCTGGCAGAGCTGCTCGGACTCGGAGGCGAGATCTTTTCCATCGACAAAGATGGCGGCGCCCTCCGAACTCAAGAACGCTCCTTCCAGAGCAGGCTGCCGCTGTTTCCCTCGGACAGGCTGCATTTGATTCCCGCCGATTTCACCCGGCCGCTGGAGATGCCACCCCTCGACGGCGCGATCGCGGCGAATTCGCTCCATTTCCTACGGGAGAAGGAACCGGCCGTGCGATTGATCCACGCCTATCTGAAGCCAGGCGGCCGGCTGATCCTGGTAGAATACAACGTAGACCGCGGCAACCTGTGGGTCCCCCACCCGATCTCGTTTCAAACGTGGAAAGCCATCGCAGAGCGCAGCGGTTTTGTGGATACCCAACTGCTGCATACCCGGCCAAGCCGCTTCTTGAAAGAGATCTACTCGGTTGTCAGTATTAAACCATAAAGGTAATCCTTGGGAGAAGTGATGGAAAGTCTTAACCGTGACCGGAACAACCCCCACCAGGGCCAACCGCTGCTACAGGCCGGCGAGCCGCTCGACGGGGCAAAGGCGGCTATGGTAATGGTGCATGGGCGAGGCGCTACGGCGGAAGATATCCTCACATTAACCAGTGAGTTCACCCACCAATCTGGCTTCACCTACCTGGCTCCCCAGGCGGCGGCCAACACCTGGTATCCAAAGAGTTTCCTCGCGCCGATCCCCGAAAACGAGCCCTGGCTTACTTCAGCCCTGGGCGTGCTTGCCGCCGTTGGGGAACGCCTGGCAGAGGCCGGGTTCTCGCCGGAACGCACGATCTGGCTCGGCTTTTCTCAAGGGGCCTGCCTGGCGCTCGAATTCGCCGCCCGCAACGCGCAGCGGTTCGGCGGCCTAGTCGGCCTGAGCGGGGGTTTGATCGGCCCGCCCGGCACCCCACGGGAGTACCCCGGCTCCCTGGCGGGGACGCCGGTCTTCCTGGGATGCAGCGACGTCGACCCGCACATCCCGAAATCGCGCGTCCTGGAGACGGCCGAGGTGCTCCAAGGGCTGGGCGGTAAAGTTACCACCCGCCTCTACCCGGGCATGGGCCACACCGTCAATCACGAGGAGATCCGGTTCGTCAGGGAGATGATGGCAAACCTGGTGGCGCAAGATCCAGGATGACCGCGATTTCGCCTCTTATGTTAAGTTAGATCAATTTCCAGGCTTTTTCCGCCCGGATGAACGGCTCGCCGCGAGCGTGATCCAGGTGGACCACCCCTTCCAGCACGAAGGGGTGGCGGCTGGAGAAGACCCCGCGACTGCGCCGGTAGACGTCCTCCGGGATTAGCACATCGAGCATCCCCTCCAGGTCTTCGAGCGACATGAAGTAAACCTTCTCTCCCTGGCTCGTCCGGCTGGGCCGCCAGATTTGCTGCGTTCCCGCCACTCGCACCTGCCGGCCGAGCTGTGCGGCGGCCTCCACCGTGGTCACCGCCCCGGAATCCGCGATTTGGGCGGAGACAAGCTCCAGCCGGTGGGCGATCACTCCCACCCCTAAAACTTCCTCCTGGGCAGTGACTTTCTCTTCAAGCGACCAGTCCTCCAAAGCGGGAGTACCCCTTCCTCCCCATTCTGTCATGTTGAACAGCGGCAGCTGGTTCCGCCGCCAGCTGCCGCTCTGCAGTTGGCTCAACAGCTCCGGGATCGTCCCTAGCCCCTCCAACGCGCCCGCTCGGATCAGGTTCTCAGCCTCGGCCGGGCGCGGGTCGGCGCGCGCCAGGAAATCTGGTAGGGATTGGAAATGCCGCTTCCGGAGGATCTGGGCCTGTGTCCGGCGGGTCAGATCACGCACCTGGTCGAGTCCCATGACCAGCTCGGGTTGCCCCTCTCGAAAGTGAACGCTGAATTCGCGCCGGGCGAAGTTGACGTGAGGCGGGAGCAGTCTCAGCCCCATGCGGCGCGCTTCGTTTAAATAAATACTCTGGTTGTAATAACCACCCCAGTTGGCCAGCACTGCCGCCAGGAATACAGCCGGTTCGCGGGTCTTGCACCAGGCCGCCCGCCAGGCGACCTGGGCATAGGAGGCCGCATGCGCCTTTGGGAAACCGTACCCGGCAAAAGCAGCCATCAGCTGCCAGACCCGGTCGGCGATCGTTTCGGGGACGCCGGAATGCTGTACTGCCCCGGCAATGAACCTCTCCTTAAGGGTCCGCATTTGCTCACCCGGGTCGAAGTGGCTCATCGCCCGCCGGAGAAGGTCGGCGTCCGCCAGGCTCAGGCCAGCCAGTTCGTTGGCGATCCGCAGCACTTGCTCCTGGTAGAGGATGACGCCATACGTATCTTCTAGCAAGGGTGTCAGGGCTGGATGGAGCTGCGACACATCCTCCTCCCCCTTGTGGCGGCGCACGAACGCGTCCTTCAACCCGCCGGTTAGCGGGCCGGGCCGGTAGAGCGCCAGGGCTGCCATGACGTCGTCGACGCTTCTGGCCTGGATCTCTCGCAACGTTTGGCGCATCCCCGGGCTCTCGATTTGGAAGCACCCGATTGTCCGGCCGTTCTGAACCAATTCGGCCGTCTCGGCGTCATCTTCCGAGATGGCCTTCAATACATCCAGCGCAGCCGGATACGTTTCAGGACTTCGTTCCTGGATCGCCTGGGCTACGTCCCCGAGCACGGTCAGCCCGCGAATCCCTAACAGGTCGATCTTTACCAACCCAAACCGCTCGATGGCATCCAGGTCAAATTGGGTGATCAGGACTCCCTTGGCTGCCAGCTGGGTGGGGACCAGGTCTGTCATCGGGCCGGGACTGATGACGATCCCCCCCGGGTGGATCGAAAGGTGATGCGGCGCGCCCAGCAAAGAGGCTGCAGATTGGAAAATCGTCTGGTAAAGGGGAGCGGAATAGCGCTCGGCCAGGTCCGCATAAGGGGCTCCCGGCCTGCTCCGGACTGCCTCCGGTCCCCACCAGCGGTGCGGCAGGTCGTCCACCAGCTTCTTTATCTCCGCAGAAGGCAATCCGTGGGCTTTGGCAACCTCTCGCAGCGCTGAGCGCCTGCGGAAGCGGTTAATGGTGCAGACCATCGCCACGCGCTCCTCGCCAAACCGGCGATAGACGAAACGGATGACTTCGTCGCGCCTGCGCGAACACAGATCGGTATCGATGTCCGGCGGCGTGGCCCGCGCCGGGTTGAGAAACCGTTCGAAATAAAGGTTCAGCCGGATCGGGTCCGGTGAAGTGATGTCCAGACAGTGAGCGACGAGGGAAGAGGCGGCTGAACCCCGTGAAGATACCGGGATCCCTTGCTCCCGGGCATACTGGATGATCTCCTCCATGATCAAGAAGAGCGGCGCGTAGCCTCGCTCTCCGATCACTCTCAGTTCGTGCTCCAGGCGGCCAGCGATCTCCGGGGTGATCTGTCCGTACAGCCGGATGGCTCCGTCCTGCGCTTTCCTTTGCAAAACCTCGTCCGCCGGCGAACCGGCCGGCAGCTGGATAGCGGGGAAATGCGGGACTCCCAGGGGCAGCTCCAGCTGGCAGCGGGATGAGATCTCGTGCGTGGCGGCGGTCGCCGCCGGGTAGCCAGCGAAGAGGTCACCCATTTCCGCCGCTGTCTTGAAATACGAGCCCTCGGGCGCACATTCCCGGTCTGGCACCTGGTCCAACCCGCGGTTCAACCGGATGGCAGCCAGCAAGCGATCCCGATCCGCGTCTTCAGGGGCGAGGTAATGAACCGGGTTCGTGGCAACGAACGGCAAAGACCGGTCCTGCGCCAGCGCGACCAGCTGTTCGACCAGTTCCTTATCTCCGGGTTCCTGGTCCTGCAGCTCGAGGTACAGCCTGCCCGGGAAGGCCTCCTCCAGGCGGGCGAGGTAAGCTCTGGCGACCCGCCCCTGCCCTCCCCGCAGCCATCCGGCCAGCTGGCCGCGCTTCCCGCCGGTCAGGCAGATCAACCCGGTCGAATCCTGAACCAGCCGTTCGAACGGCAATCCCTGTCCGGCCTGGACCGCGCTGCTCAGGCGGCAAAGGCTGGACCAGCCCTGCAGGTCCATCGCCAGCAGCGCCAGGCTCCCCTCTCCCGGCGCCATGTTTTCCAGCGAGGCGACCGAGAGCTCCAGCCCGAGGATCGGCTGGACATCGGCCGAACGGCAGGCATCGTAGAATTCCACGGCTCCTGTCAGGCTGTGATAATCGGTTAGCGCCAGGGCAGGCATCCCGGCCTGGGCAGCGGCGTCGACCAGATTTGCAGGAGATGCCAGGCTGGAGAGGAAAGAATAATTCGAGCGCGTGCGGAGGTGGATGAACATGGTTGGCTCGGGTACCTGCCCTATTGTATAACGAAGGAGGCCAGAAAAGAAGAAACTCGGGTGGAAAAAGTGAAGGATTACTACCCATCTGCGGATTTGGCGTATACTTACTTGAGCAAGTCCTGATCGATATCGAAAGGACCTGGCCCGTGATCAGGTCATCCAGATCAGTAAAGGAGAATAAAAAATGAACCAGGAAAACTCAGGAGCAGGGGCGGATCCCGGTGAATCGTACCATCAGGAAGAATTCCAGGTCAGCGGCGACGCGGTTGTCGCCAAAATCAGGGAGCTGGTGCATGCGGGCAACGTACGCCGCATCATCATTAAGAACGAGGAAGGCAAGACACTGATGGAAATCCCCCTTACCGTCGGCGTGGTCGGAGCCGTCCTGCTGCCGGTGTGGGCAGCCATTGGCGCGGTTGCTGCACTTGCCGCCAATTTAACCATCGTCGTGGAAAAGGTCGAGTGAAGTCGACTGAATTCCGGAGAGTGCACCATGAGAACGCGCTCGAGTTTAGCATCTGCCTTCGTGCTCATCGCGATAGGGGCCTGGTTCTTGTCGGTCGAACTGTTCCCCCAGGTGAAAACGTTCGCCTACGGCCGTGAAACCTGGCCGCTGCCCATCATCGGTATCGGTGTCCTTCTGGTATCGATCGGCCTGATAACCTGGGTTCCAGGCTTATTCATCCCTGCCGCGATTGTTTCCGGCATCGGGGGCCTGCTTTACTGGCAGAACGCGACCGGAAACTGGGAGAGCTGGGCATACGCCTGGGCCTTGATCCCCGGGTTCGTCGGCGTTGGCATGCTGCTCAGTGGCCTGTTGGGACGAGAACGCCGCACGGTAACCGCAGCCGGCTGGATGATCTTCATCAGCATTATGCTATTTGCGATCTTTGGCTCCTTCCTGGGCGGCCTTGGGCTCTTCTCACAATATTGGCCCGTCCTGGTGATCCTGTTGGGTGTGATGCTACTGGCCAAGGGCCTGTTCCGGTGGCGATAATAGCAAACACTGTGACGTTTATCAACCGGGCCGGTGCTATCTGTTACTTGATCGATCCGGCCTGTCTTGATACATTCTCTAATTAGGCAGCAGTCCAGGATGGCGTAAGAAGAGAAAATCATCAATGGTATGAAGCCGACAAATCCTTAATCAAGGAGATATCGAATGGACCAGATCGTTCAGGAAATCTATGAAGGGGTGATCGATGGGCAAAATACAATTGTCCAGCAGAAGGTGCAAGAAGGCCTGAAGGCGGGTATTAATCCGGCCGTCCTGCTCAACCAGGGGATGATCGCAGCCATGGCTGAGGTCGGCAAGCGCTTCGAAGAAGGCGAGTATTACGTTCCGGAAATGCTGATCGCCGCCCGCGCCATGCAGGCCGGCCTGGCGCTGCTCAAACCCCACCTGCAGCAGAGCGACATCAAGTCTGCCGGGCGGGTGGTGATTGGCACCGTCAAAGGCGACCTGCATGATATCGGCAAGAACCTGGTGGCGATGATGCTGGAAGGAGCCGGCTTTGAGATCGAGGATTTGGGAACAGACGTCGCTCCGCAGACATTTGTTGACGCTGCCCGGACGGGTGGCGCTAACATTGTGGCCATGTCGGCATTACTTACCACCACCATGACCCAAATGAAAACGACGATCGCGGCAATCGAGCAGGCCGGCCTACGTGATTCGGTCAAGATCATGGTAGGCGGCGCGCCCATCACGGAGAGCTACGCGCAGCAGATCGGCGCAGACGGTTTCGCGGTGGACGCCAGCCGGGCTGTTGCCGTGGCAAAATCACTGGTGCCAGCGGATTAAACGGCGATCCAAGATGAACGAATTCGAATACAAACAAACGGCCATCCACGCGCTGCTCGAGGGGCACGGGCTCGAGGCGCTGCTCCTGCGCCGGGTGAGCAGCTTCGCCTGGGCGACCGGCGGCGCCGCTTCTTACGTCAACACGGCAGCCAGTGAGGGCGTCGCCTCCCTCTTGATTACCCCTTCCGGTCGCCACCTGATCGCCGATAACATCGAGGCGCCGCGCTTGGAGAAGGAAGAGCGGCTGAAGGAACAGGGCTGGGAGTTCTATATTCATCCCTGGCACCAGGCGCCGGATGCGATCCAGGAATTGGCCCGAGGGTTGAAGGTCGGCGCGGATGTCCCTTTCCCGGGGGCAACCGACCTGTCCGGCCCGCTGGCCCGCCTGCGTGCGGACCTGACGCCAGAAGAAGGGGAGCGCTTCCGGGCATTAGGCCGCCTGTGCGCCGAAGCTATGGACAACGCGATCCGGGCTGTACACCCCGGCATGAGCGAGCACCAGATCGCAGCGCTGCTCTCGGCCGAGACGGAAGGCCGCGGGGTGCAAACGATCGTCAACCTGGTCGCCACCGACGAGCGCATCTTCACCTTCCGGCACCCGCTTCCCACTCACAAAACACTAGACCGGTACGCCATGCTGGTCCTGTGCGGGCGGCAAAAGGGGCTGGTGTGTTCGATCACGCGTCTGGTCCACTTCGGCCGGCTACCGGATGAGCTCCGCCGTAAGGCAGAAGCCGTCGCCCAGGTCGACGCGGCCTTCATCCTCGGCACCCGGCCCGGGCGTTCGCTCGGGGAGGTTTTCCAGGAGGCTCTTGCCGCTTATGCGAGGACCGGTTTCTCCGATGAGTGGCAACTTCACCACCAGGGCGGGCCGGCTGGCTACGAGCCTCGCGAGACCATCAGCGTCCCCGGCTCGAGCGATGTCATCAAACTCGGGCAGGCTTTTGCCTGGAACCCATCCATCACCGGCACCAAGTCCGAGGATACCATCCTGGTCGGCGAGACGGAGAACGAGGTGCTCACCGAAATCGAAGGCTGGCCCGGACTGCAGGTTGTCGTAGATGGCAAAGCAATTACCCGCCCTACCATCCTCGAGGTGAGTTGACTTGGAAGTCCTGCGACTGCACGGCCTGCGCGATCTGCGCCTGCACGACGAACCCATCCCAGAGCCGGGACCCGGGGAGTCGCGGGTAAGGATCACGTCTGTCGGCGTATGCGGCTCCGACCTGCACTGGTTTTCGGAGGCGGGGATCGGGGACGCCAAGATCACGGTACCGCTGGTGCTGGGGCATGAGTTCGCCGGTGTCGTCGCAGACCCGCACTCTCCACTGCACGGCAGGCCGGTGGCGGTCGACCCGGCGATCCCCTGCCTGGAGTGCGAGTTCTGCCTGGAAGGGAATCCCAATTTCTGTTCGAACCTGCGCTTCGCCGGCCACGGCGAAGAAGACGGCGGCCTGAGCGAGTACGTGGTCTGGCCGGACCGCTGCTTGTTCCCGTTGCCAGAGAACCTTAACGGCGACTCCGGCGCCATGCTCGAGCCCCTGGGGATTGCCCTGCACGCCGTCGACCTTGGACAAGTCAGGCCGGGCCTGGCGGTCGGCGTCTTCGGCTGCGGCCCGATCGGGCTGCTGATCCTGCAAGTAGCTCGCCTGGCGGGCGCCTCTCCGATCATCGCCACCGACCGGCTCCCCCACCGGCTGGAGGCTGCCCTTTCCTACGGCGCGACGGCCGCCATCCTGTCGGATGAAGGCCGGGAAAATCCGGCCGTTTGGGAGGCGACGGGCGGGCGGGGAGTCGCGGTCGCCTTCGAAGCCGCAGGAGAAAACCCGGCCGTCGAAACAGCCATCGAAACTGCCCGCCCGGGAGGGCGGGTGATCCTGGTGGGGATCCCCTCCGAGGACCGGACGGCATTCACCGCCTCGACCGCCCGCCGCAAGGGGCTGACCATGAAACTCTGCCGGCGGATGAAGCTCACTTACCCGCGCGCCATCCGGCTGGTCGAATGGGGCGCCGTCGACGTGCGCTCCCTGGTGACCCACCGGTTCCCCCTCGCCCAGGCCGAGCAGGCTTTCCGCCTGGCCCAGGAACGGGAGGGGATCAAGGTCATGATCCACCTGGATTGAGCCGCACTGGCGCTCAGCTGTTGACCACGGGCTGATTCTGGTATAAAATAACCCCTGCAACTGCCCTCGTAGCTCAGTGGATAGAGCACTTGCTTGCGGAGCAAGGGGCCGCGCGTTCGAGTCGCGCCGAGGGCGCCAATATATGGGGGTTAGTCGTGAAGGAGACCCAAGCAGTGGCGGTGAGCGGGTCTCCTTTTATTTTTAAGGGAATTAAATGTTCCTTAAGTGTTCCTTATGGGTCTCTCGCTTGCCGGGAGAATTTCAACTCTAGTTCTCCCAACTTACGGTTCATCCAACAACTTATCCAGCATAAACACAAGCTGGCTCCGGGCTGACGCCTTTTGCTTTTGGATCCAAGTTTTTAAATCCGATTCGCTCACCACGATCCGGCGCTCGATAACCTTATGTGGACGTGCCTCCGATTATCACGCGTTTAGTCGTCATTGAGTGTATCCTTTTTTCGCAAACTCTGCTTGGAGGCTTGACAACCTCAATCTATTGATATAGTATTTGTACTGTAGGTTAGTTTAATCCTTACGACTGGGACAATTATGCGTAAAGGGGAATATTTAGCCGCCATATTAAAATCCAAAAAAACCGTCTTTACCTCTAAAGACATCGCCCTTTTGTGGCAGGAGAAAATCTCCCCGGCCACCCGGGTTCGTATTAATTACTATGTCAGAAGAGGCGAGCTTATAAAACTTCGCAAGGGCATTTACGCTAAGAGCAAGGATTACAACAGGCTGGAGCTGGCAACACGCATATTCACTCCGGCCTATGTCAGCTTCGAAACTGTACTTGCCAAGGAAGGGCTCATTTTCCAGTTCTATGAAAAGATATATGTCGCTTCATACGTAACGCGCGAGATAACCGTAGGCGGGCAAATATATGCGCTTCGCAAGCTAAAAAATTCTGTTTTGACAAATCCCCTGGGAGTCAAACACAGGGAGGAAACTTCAATCGCCGACAAAGAGCGGGCATTTTTGGACACCTTGTATGTGAATGCCGACTATCACTTTGACAATCTTTCCGGCGTT
>DASWHG010000074.1:0-3665 GCA_036393315.1 Anaerolineales bacterium
CGGGCCTGGGAGGCGATCGAGCGGGTTGAAAAAAGCCAAGGATAGGAAAGAGACATGGACAGCCAGGACGATCGCAAAGGGGGGACCCAGGAAAAGACGCTCCCCTTCCGGGTGCCTGAACCGGCCGCGATGGTGATCTTCGGCGCATCTGGCGACCTGACCCACCGCAAGCTGATGCCCGCGCTGTACAACCTGCACTGCAAGCATCGCCTGCCGGAAGGATTCACGGTGGTCGGGTATTCCCGCACCCCTTTCACCCACGAGGCGTTCCGTAAAGAGATGCGCGCCGCCTGCAAGGAGTACGGCGAGGTCGAGCCGGAGATCGCCGATTGGAAAGGATTTGCGCAGCGCCTGTTTTACTGTCCAGGCGACATCAACAAGCCGGCCGACTTTGAACACCTGCACGATTTCCTACACAGGCTGGAGGTTGAACGGGTCGGGGCCGGCAACCGGGTGTACTACCTGGCCGTCGCGCCGCAATTCTACGACCAGGTCGTCGAACGGATCTGCGATTTCTCGATGGCGGACCAGGAGGGCGCCTACCGAAGGATCGTCGTCGAAAAGCCGTTCGGCCGCGACCTGGACTCGGCCCGGCAGCTCAACCAGCGGCTGCACAAGGTGTTCCGAGAAGACCAGATCTACCGCATCGACCACTACCTGGGGAAAGAGACCGCCCAAAACATCCTGTTCCTGCGCTTTGCCAACACGATCTACGAGCCGGTCTGGAACCGCAACTACGTCGACCACGTGCAGATCAGCGTGGCGGAAACGCTTACGGTCGGTCACCGGGCCGGGTTCTACGAACAGGCCGGCGTGCTGCGAGACGTGTTCCAGAACCACCTGCTGCAGCTTCTGGCGCTCATGACCATGGAGCCGCCCGCCTCGTTCAACGCCGACATGCTGCGCAACGAGACGATGAAAGTGCTGTCCTCCATCCACCCGATCGCACCGGAAGCGGCGGGCGAGCACACGCTCCGCGCCCAGTACAGGGGCTACCGGGAGGAAAAAGGGGTGGCGCCGGACTCGCAGGTCGCCACGTACGCCGTGGTGCGCCTGTTCATCGACAATTGGCGATGGCAGGGCGTGCCTTTCTACCTGCGCTCGGGCAAAGCAATGGCCGAGAAGTGCAGTGAAATCATCATCCAATTCAAAAGCCCGCCGCACGTGCTGTTCCCGCTCGCGCCCGGGCAGGAGATCGACCCCAACCTGCTGGTGCTCCGCATCCAGCCCGACGAGGGCATTCACGTACGCTTCGAAGCCAAAGTCCCGGATACGGCGGCCGAGATGCGCCCGGTGGATATGAACTTCGACTACGCCAGCGCTTTCGGCGGGAGCGCCATCCCGGATGCTTACGAACGGCTGCTGCTGGACTTGCTGCACGGCGACGCCTCCCTGTTTGCCCGCAAAGACGGCATCGAGGCGGCCTGGGCGCTGATCGATTCCATCCTGGCCGGCTGGGAAGGCCCGCACGCCCCGCCGCTTTATTTCTACGATAAAGGCAGCTGGGGACCGCCCGAGGCGGATGCGCTCCTGAGCCGCGAGGCCCGGGAATGGTTGGAGGGGTGCAGGGACTGACCCTGAGACTTTTCCCGGCGATCATCTTGTGTCCCAGCCCGCGGCCGGCGGACGAAGAGGAGGTAACCCGATGATCGAGAACACCCAGAACCTGTTTTTCACCAAGATGACCGACCTGGCTGCGGATCCAGGCGACAGCGCGGACACTCGCCTGCGCAAGGCGCTGCTGCTAAGCGCCTGCTTCGGGTTCATCCCGATCGTGATCCCGTACGTGATCATCTACGGCCTGTATGGAGAGCTGCTGCCGGCAGCCGTATCGCTCAATTACTTCGTCCTCTCTTTCCTGGGCGTCGCGGTCTTCTTCTACACCCGTCGCTTCAACATCCTGCTGATGACCCAGCAGCTGCTGGTGCTCTTCTCGCCCTTCCTTTTCATGATGGCCCTGGGAGGCTTCGCCAATTCGAGCGCTGTGGTCATCTGGGCGGTGATCTGCCCGCTCGGGACCCTGGTGATCTCCACACCAGAGCGGGGGCCGCGCTGGCTGGTTGCTTATCTCGTACTGCTTGGGCTGGCCGGAATCCTGCAGCCCTACATGCAGACTGAAACCAGCCTGCCTCCCAGATTGACCGACCTGTTTTTCGTGGCAAACATCGGGGGAGTCTCGACCATGGTCTTCATCTTGCTCTACTATTTCGTCATGGAGAAGGATAAAGCCTACCGCTTGCTGCACCTGGAGCAGGAGAAGTCAGAAAATCTACTGCTGAACGTGCTTCCGAAGGAAATTGCGCCCATACTGAAGAACGAGACCCGCACGATTGCGGACAAATACGATTCCGCCAGCGTCCTGTTCGCTGACGTGGTGGGGTTCACGCCCCTTTCAGCCGAGCTGGCCCCGACGGAGATGGTCGAGCTGCTGAACGAGATCTTCTCATACTTCGACTCGCTGGTGGAAAAATACGGCCTGGAGAAAATCCGCACCATCGGGGATAATTATATGGTCGCGGCCGGCGTACCTCGCCCGCGCCCGGACCACTGCCAGGCGATGGCGAACATGGCTCTTGACATGCTGGATTACATTCAAAAACGCCCAGGGAGAAATGGCAGAGCGATCAACTTCCGGATCGGGATGAACACCGGCCCGCTGATTGCCGGTGTGATCGGGCGACAGAAATTCCACTACGACGTGTGGGGCGACACGGTGAACGTCGCCAGCCGGATGGAATCGCAGGGCGAAGCCGGGAGGATCCAGATCACCCTAGCTGTCCACGAGCTGCTCGCAATGGATTTTATCTGCGAGCCGAGGGGGAAGGTAGCGGTCAAAGGCCGCGGGGAGATGGACACCTGGTTCCTGGTCGGGAGAAAGGATGTCGGGCAACCCCTGAGTTAAATCAATGACACAAACGATCCCTCATACATGCCCACCCTGCCCACGCCATTCCTCGGCCGCGAGATCGAGCTGGCCGAGATCACCGCTCTGCTGGCCGAACCGTCCTGCCGGTTGTTGACCCTGCTCGGTCCCGGCGGGATCGGCAAGACGCGCCTGGCCCTGCAGGCCAGCGTGAAGATGGCTCAAGACCCTGGCTCCCTTTTCACGGACGGGATTTACTTCTTCCCGTTGCAGTCCTTGAGCCAGGTGGATTCCATGGTTACCGCCATGGCAGATGCATTGAAGTTCCCGTTCAGCAGCAAGGAAGAACCGCGCGACCAGCAGAAATTCGCTCCAGGACCTGTCGGCTGCCCTCGCCCAGGTCGAAGTGAAAGCCCGCCATTACGCCGGGACCCGCAGGGTGCCGATCCACCGCATCAAGGGTAGCGAGGGGCGCAGCCGCGATTTCAACGCCGACTTCCACCCGGTTGATTTGGAGAACGAGGACAGCTGGGTCGGGATCGCGACTGCCCGGTGAATGGGGTCTGTCCTGCCGCAGGTCGAGCTGATCCAGCTGGGCGAGGCTTATTTCGTGCGCGATCCCTGGGGCAGAAGGATATCGACGCGGAAGTGACGGTATGGGAGGTCGAGACAGGCTAAGGCAACCTGCTTCAGTATTTCCAGCGCCGCCAGAGAAGGTAAATCCAGCCGCCTAACAGCACCCAAAGCAGGCCGAGCGAGACCAGCAAGGCGAGGCGTGCCTGGTTTCCACCCGCGAACGGGC
>DASWHG010000075.1:0-3283 GCA_036393315.1 Anaerolineales bacterium
TTCTCGATGAGGTAGTGATAGCTCTTCTCCACGGCTTCCAGCATGTCCGTGGCACAGGCGTCCAGTTCGACGATCAACCACTGGCCCGCCCCGGCGCCCGCCGCAACCACCGCCGGGACGTCCATGACCCCCATGCCTAGGGCGACCATCGGTTCGCCCCGGACTGCCGGGCCATCTTTCAAGTGCAGGAGAGGCGCCCGTTCGCCGAGGCGGCGCAGCACATCCGCAGGATTCGCGCCGGCAGCCTGCACCCAATAGGTGTCGATCTCGAAGAAGATCTCCGGGTGAAGGTATTCCACCATCCATTCGTAGGCCAGTCGGCCTTCGACGGGTTCGAACTCCCACCAATGGTTGTGGTATCCGAACTGCAGCCCGTTTTCTGCGAACACCGCCCGGGCTTCGTTGAGCGTCTCGCAGGCACGGCGGATGTCATTGGTGCTGGCGAATTGCTCGGGAGGCAGGTAGGGGCACACAGCTCGCCGGCAGTCCAACGCGGCCAGGGTATCCAGCACTTCATTTTTGCGGGGGCCGAGCGGGAGCGGAACGTGCGCTCCGGCGACCGCCAGCTCGAGACGGTCGAAAAGCCGGCCAGCAGCTTCCGCCGTCGTGCCCGGGAACCCGGCTGTCTCCACCCCGAGATAGCCGATTTCCGCGACCTGCGCGACCACTCTTTCAAAATCGAGCGCCAGCGGCTCACGCAGCGAATACAGCTGGATTGCGACCGGTGATTTCATTCGATTTCTTCCTTATGACTCTCAGCGCAGCGGCTCCAGCGGTACCGGCCGGTGACCGAAGGCCAGCGGCGACTGGTCACTCGGCGCGGCCCAGCCCACGGCGTTGCGGATCACCCACAGGCGTTCCTTCTCGCCGGCCTCGCGCCATTTCAAATCGCACGAGGTCCCCATCAGTCGGCGGAATATCTTCGAGAAATGCGCCGAGTGGAGCGTGATCAGCCCCATCCCGCCCAACACCTTGCGGTGGACACGCTCCACGATCTCGTCCCGGACTTCGTGGTGGGCGGTGTGCCCCCACCAAACCAGCACGTCGGTTTGGGCCAGGACGGAATCGCGCAGCCCGTGTTCGGGCTCGTCTAAAGTGGCAGTCTGTACCGTGCAGCCCTGGCCTTGCAAGGAGGCCGCCAAAGCGCCGTGGATCCCTTCCGGGTAGACGTGCGCCACGGCTGGGTCCTGCTTCTCGTGCCGGCCTTCATTCCAAACGGTAACACGGATGGGTTCTGGCATTCCTGTTTTCTCCGGGAGAGGCTGCCCGCCGCCTGGCAGCTGCAGAGCGGAGAGAGCGAGCCTCCCAATAATTGATTATCCACATTTGACCGGCGCCCCACCCTGAGTGACGGAGGCGTGGATGGCGTCGTACAGCCGGGCCATGCGCAGGCCGACTTCCGGCGGGCAGGGGTTAGGGCTCTGCCCGTTCCGCACGGCCAGGAACTGCTCCCAGACTCCGAGCGAAGGCGGCATCGGGATGGGCCGCAGCTGCTTCCGGCCGGCGCGTTGCAGCTCCAGGCGCTCGCCCCAAATGCCGGTCCGCAGGATGGCCCGGTCGGTGAACACCCGCAGGTCTGAGGCGCAGGCGGGGATGGATTCGCCGCAGGCGTGCAGTGTCACCAGCGCCCCGGATACCAGTCGACCGATCACGACCGAGAGCGTATCCACCGCCCGCCCTTGCGGGTCCGCCCAGGCGGCGACTTCGTAAAAGTCCTCGCCAGCCAGGTCGACCACGGTGTTCAGCATGTGCGCGCCGGTGTCGAACAGGAAGCCGCCGCCAGAAATTTCCGGCTGCTGGCGCCAGGTGTTTGCCGAGAAATCCCCCCAGTTTTGCCAGACGAGCGCGCTGATAGTCAGCACCCGGCCCAACACACCGGAGTGGAGCAGGCGGGCGGCAGTGCGGATCTGCGGGGAGAGGCTACCCGGGAATGCCACCACCAGCAGTTTCCCGGTCCGGTCGCGGGTTTCGATCAGACTGCAGGCTTCGGTTGCGTTCAGCACCATGGGCTTTTCAAGTAGCACGTCCAATCCGGCCTTCAAGCAAGCGCGCGCCTGGTCGTGATGCCTGGCGTGCGGGGTCATGATGAAAGCGGCGTCCAGCCGGTAATCCGTCAAGCAGCGATCGAAATCGGGCTGGTTGGGCGGTAGCTTGATCCCGGCCTCTTTAAACAGCTGCGCTGCCAGAGCATAAGCTTCGGGGTTGGGCTCGCACAGCACGGCGATGTGGGTGGTATCCGTTTGCTGGAGCATCATGCGCAGGTGATGGCGGGCGATGAGGCCGCATCCGATCAAGGCAACTTCGACTTTGTTGTTCATGGTGATCTACCTCGAGCCGTTTTTAACCGGGATTGATGGTTCTGGCTGATTACCGCCTTTTATGGAGGGCCATTTTTCCCGCTGCCGGCCCACAGCAGGCCACGCCGGATGATCTCGCGGGCTTCGGGCACGGCGAAGTCGCTCGCCACGTGACCCAAAGAGCAGTAGAACACGCGGCCGGCGCCCCAGCGTCGCTTCCAGACGACCGGCATAATGTTGCCGGCGATCCACTCGACGTGCTCGCCGCCGAAGGTGGTGGTCGCCAACACCTGGTTAGAAGGGTCGACGTGCAGGTAATACTGCTCGGAATGCACATCGAAATCCTCGAGCCCGGCGGTGATCGGGTCTTCCCGGTCCGTGATGGTGACCCGGTAATCGATGATATTCCCGGGATGCGCCACCCATTGGCCCCCGACCATGAACTGGTAATCCGGGCTGCTGCGGAACGAGTCGCCTGTGCCGCCGTGCCAGCCGCCGAAACCCACACCGCTGGCGACCGCCTGGAGCAGCCCTTTTTCCTGCTCCGGGGTGAGCGTGCCCATCGTCCAGCATTGGGAGATCAGGTCGAGCGAGCCCATCCAGTCCCGGTCCAGGTAGACGTCGAGCGTGTTGGCGATCTCTACCTGGTACCCGGCCGCTTCCACGAGGGAGGCGAAGATCTCGATGCTCTGCTTAGGCTCGTGGCCTTCCCAGCCGCCCCAGACGAACAATGCGCTTTTCATGGCCTGGTCTGCTCCTGAATGAGGGTCCCGGATGGATCCGGGCAAAGGTTATTCGGGCAGCCCGCCGCCATCCGAAGAGCTGCCTTCAATTAGTTTATCACTAAAGGCAGAATCGCAAAATAACAGCTCCGATATTTTCCCTTTACATTTACTTGTTCTATGCAAACCGCCGTTACAGTCTTCATACGTATAAATGAGGCTCTTCGGGAATTTCCGTGGCAATGGGTCAGATGTGGGGGTGTT
>DASWHG010000076.1:0-4847 GCA_036393315.1 Anaerolineales bacterium
AGCTGGGCGTTCATCATCGCCGGGCTCACCAGGACGCCCCAGAACGCCAACGCCCTCGACAGCGCCGTCAGCTTCCCCCTCTACCTGTTCACCGGGGCCATGTTGCCCCTCGAAGCCTTCCCCGCCTGGCTGGCAGAGGTCGCCCGGTACATTCCTTACACCGGGCTCATCGCCACCGTACGAGGGATCGTCCTCGGCGGACAACCCCTCACCGACTTCGGGTTCGAGCTCGCCATCGGATCCGGCTGGATGGCGCTCCTGCTGGTGGCCGCCGCCCGCGCCTACCGCTTCGTGAAGTGAGAGACCCATGACCACACCCGCCCTACCCCTCTTTCGTGCCAGCTGGAAGATGATGCTGCGCTCCCGGGGTGTGATCTTCGCTGTGGTAGCCGCATCATTCCAGATCGTCTTCTTTGGCTTGATGGAGAACCTCGACTTCGGTTTCGCCGGCGAGAGCATTCGGTTCTTCGACTTCGTGCTCCCCGGTTTCGGCGTCTTCCTCATCGTCTACCAAATCCAGGACATCATGGTGGCGGTCGCCGCCAGCTACAAAGTTCGCGGCATCCTCAAGAGGCTCACCACCACCCCGCTGTCACCCTCCACGTTCATCGGCGTCCAGACCCTCACCTACGTGGGATTGGGAGTGGTGGCGTCGGCGCTGGTGCTCGCCATCGGCAAGCTGGTTGGAGGCAAGCTGGCGATCAGTGCCAACCTGCTATGGCTCATCCCCCTCATCGCGCTGGTGGTACTCACCTCCATCGCCATCGCCTTCGCCATCGCCGGGCTCACCCCCAACCCCCAGACCGCCAGCAACGTAGGTGGCACCCTCTCCTTTCTCCTCTTTGCCCTCACCGGCGCCATGCTCCCCGTCGAGGCCCTGCCCGGCGTCTTGCCCGACATCGTCCCCTACGCCGTCCCCCACACCTCCCTTATCGAAGCCATCCGAGGGATTGCCCTCACCGGGGAGGGCATCACCGCATACGGCGACCAGGTCCTGGTTGGGCTCGTTTGGCTGGTCGTCGCCTTCACCGTCGCCGCAATCTCTTACCGCTTCACAGAAGAGTGATCGACAAGTTGAGAAAATAACCCATCACATCGGTCCTTCTTCCCCCCTGCTCCCAAGCAGCGTTCTTCGGTGCCGCTCCCCAGCAGTGTTCTCCGCTCAAGCAGCGCTCCGAGCAACATTCTCCGTTGCCGCTGCCGCTCCCCAGCTAATCCCAATCCGCGTAAATCCGCAGTTTCATCCGCGTAATCTGCGTTCTATTCAAATTCCCCCTTGACCTTCCAGCAACTGGAAGGTGTAGAATGAATTAAATTGTGCCCAAAAGAGGTAATCAGATGCAGATCAAAAAGCTCTCGGAAAGAACCGGTTTGCCCGACAAAACGATTCGCTTTTACGAAGAAATTGGCGTATTGCCGCCGCCCAAACGCCTGCCCAACGGCTACCGCGATTACGGTGAATCCGATGTGGAGCAGGTCAAATTCGTGGCGGGATTGCGTCGCCTGGATTTCTCTTTGGACGACGTCAGTGAAATCCTGGCCATGCGGGACCGGCGCGAGGCGCCTTGCCGCATGATACTGGACACCATGTCTCAAAAGGAAAGAGAAATAGCCCTGCGAATCGCCGAGCTGAGCCGGCTGGCAGCGGAATTACGCCAGCTGCACGCCCTGGGATTGACTTTTCCCACGGATGACGTAGATGGTAAGAATTGCGTTTGCCACCTGGTCAGTGAAAAGATATGAGAAAAAATAACCCGGCGAGGGCCGAAAGCCCTCGCCAGGCCGAAACTGATTAGCATAGTCTAGAGAGGTAAACGATGGAAAAATTACAACGACTCGAATTTGATATCCGGGGCATGACCTGCGATTCGTGCGCCCTGCATGTGGAAAGGGCTTTGAAAAAGGTCTCCGGCGTCCAGGAAGCCGAAGTGCCCGGCTGGGAATCGGGGCGCGCCAGCGTCCTCCTGGAAGGGGATGTAGACAGCCAGGCGCTGATCGAATCGGTTCGAAAGGCCGGGTATGGCGCTTCAGTGAAAGCCCGTAAGCCAGTGGTTGAACGCGAGGTTGAAGAACCAGGCTCATCCGATGGACGTGAGGACGGTCGTTTGGACCTGATGGTCATCGGGGCGGGTTCCGCCGGTTTCGCCGCGGCGATCAAGGCGGCTGAGCTGGGTTACCGGGTGGCGATGGTAGAAGCCGGAACCATCGGGGGCACTTGCGTCAACGTGGGCTGTGTGCCGTCGAAAACGCTGATCCGCGCCATGGAACAGTACCATCTGGCCGGGACGCACCGCTTCCAGGGGGTGGAAATCGCCGCGGGACACCTACGTTGGCCCGTCATCATCGACCACAAAGACAGGCTTGTGGAGGAAATGCGCCAGTCCAAGTACGTGGACGTGCTGGCCGCCTATCCCGAAATCACCTATTTACAGGGTCGCGCCCGCTTGACCGGTGACAATGGCGTTGAAATCGATGGGAAAACCTACACACCTGGCAAGATCCTGATCACTACCGGTGCACGCTCCTGGGCGCCGCCCATTCCTGGTTTGATTGAAGCAGGGTTTTTGACCAGCACCACCGCCATGGAGTTAAAGGAGCTGCCTCGCTCGATGATCGTGCTGGGCGCCAATGCCGTCGGGCTGGAGCTGGCCCAGACCTTTGCCCGCGCCGGAACTAATGTCACCGTGCTGGAACTGCTGCCCCGCGTCGCTCCCTTTGAGGACGCGGAGATCAGTGAGGCGCTGGAAGGCTACCTGGAAGAGGAAGGCCTGGAGATCTTCACCGACTTCCAGACGACAAGGGTTGAGAAGCGCGTGGGGCGTTACATCTTATCCGGCTCGAAGGACGGCGAGGAGATGGTCTTCGACGCCGAGCAGTTGCTGGTCGCCACCGGCCGCCGCCCCAACACGACCGGGCTGGGGCTGGAAGAGGCCGGGGTGAAGCTAGGCCCGCGGGGCGAAATTCTGGTCGATGAGCGCCTGCAGACCTCTAACCCGGAAGTTTACGCCGCTGGGGACGTGACCGGCCAGGATATGTTCGTTTACGTCGCCGCCTACGGCGGTGGGCTGGCTGCCGAGAACGCCCTCACCGGGGCCGGGCGGGTCTACGATGCTGCTTACATCCCCCGCATCACCTTTACCGACCCGCAGATCGCCAGCACCGGGCTGACCGAGGAACAGGCACGCGAGCAGGGTTATTCCGTCCAGGTCAGTACACTCCCCATGAGTTACGTGCCGCGCGCCCTGGCCGCCCGCGATCTCCGAGGCCTGGTCAAGATGGTGGCCGACGCTGACACAGACCGCCTGTTGGGCGCTCACATCCTGGCCCCTGAGGCGGGCGAGATGATCCAGACCGCGGTGCTGGCCATCCGCTTCGGCATCACGCTGACTCAGCTGCGTGAAACCATGTTCCCCTACCTGACCAACGTGGAGGGCGTAAAGTTGGCCGCGCTGGCCTTCGAGAAGGATGTTGCGCTGTTGAGCTGTTGCGCGGGTTAGTCATCGAGAGGTTTATATATGGAAAAGCGGGATACTCTCAAATTGGCCAGGCCGGTTGGGCGTATTCTCAGGTTTGCCCTGGGATTTCTGCTGATCGCCGCCAGCCTGCCTTATCTATTAAGTGCTGAGCCAGCATTCCTGCTCCCAATCTTATTGGTGGTGCTCTTGCTGGCCGCTTTCTACAGCCTGGTTCACTTCCTGGTCAACCAATATATCCCCCATATCAATCCATGGCTGGGCGCGGTTCTGGCCAACAGCCCAGCCATCGCCATATACATCTTTGGAGGTGGTGGGGGTCCCATCTTTGGCGCAGGCGAAGGGCAGCTGGCAACGCTGATTTTCGTTGGTCTATCACTGGTAATTGCCTCCCTGCGCGCCGACGCAGGCTGTGAAGTGATGTCCATACCCGGCCTGCTCTTCGGCAGGCGCACGCGCCTGGCTTGCCTCCTGTTCTCGCCGATCGACTGGATGGAAGAGAAGCTCTTTGCCAGGAAGCGGTATCCCGGCTCCAGCTAGCGGAGCTGAATCGGCGACCCCCATCCTCAGCCCGATTACCGGTAATTGGTAAATATAGTGTTATGAGCCGAAAATCGTCTTCAGAAGGAACCGAGCGTGTAGAACATTCAGACTGCCCGCACTGTCTGGAATTTCTTGGGATGAGTAAGGTGCACATTTGTCCGGTGGCTTGTTGCTACGTAAGCGTGGGCGACGAATCTTTGATGGTTGTGTGCCCGTATTGCGAAAATACATTTGATACAAGTAACGGACACATCTGCCTGGAATTGATCCGCCTGCAAGAACCAGCACAATAGGGATTAAAAGTAAACCAATTGGTTTCTGGGGTGAACTCATGGCAGAAAAGTTCGACATTGTCGTGATCGGCGCTGGACAGGGTGGCCTCCCGGCTGCTCACATGGCCGCCAACTTGGGCGCCAAAGTCGCCCTGATCGAGATGCGCGAGGTCGGCGGCACCTGAGTGAATGAGGGGTGCATCCCCACCAAGACCTTGTTAAGGTCCGCCGAAGTCGTGCACCTGGTCAGCGCCCGCGCCCACGAATTCGGGGTGCGCGGCGTTGACCCCAATGCCATCACCTTTGACCTGGCTGCCGCAGTCGCCCGCAAGGATGCGATCATCCGGGGGATCATCGATGGCATATACCGGGCATTGAAAAGGAACAAGAACATCACCTTTATCACTGGCCGCGCCGAACTCACCTCACCAGTGGATATCCGCGTGGATGGCAGGAACTTTTCTGCGGATAAGATCATCCTGGCGGTCGGTTCGCAGCCTGCGCTAACCAATATTCCGGGTTTGGATGAAGCCGGGTACATCGCGAATGATGAAGCCTT
>DASWHG010000077.1:0-10579 GCA_036393315.1 Anaerolineales bacterium
TCGTCCGGCTTGATGGCTGATTTAATCAGAGTCAGGCGTATGACGTTGTTCTTCACATCGTGCCCGTACTTGCAATCGTTCAGCAGGCCGACGCCGTAATTGCCTTCCGATAGGTCGGCCCATTTATGCCCGACCGTCTCGAAGCGGGCGAGATCCCAGCTGGTGTTCCAATGAGTCGGGCGCTCGATGCTCCCGAACTGGATGTCGTAAGTGGCACGGGTGGAGCGCACGGCCACCGGGAAGGCGACTTTCAGCAGGACCTGCTGTTCGTGCCAGTCGACCTCCGTGCGGAAGTCGATGCGTCGCGAGTTACGATAGAGGATGAAGCGCTGGGCGATCTCGGAATCGTAGAAGCGCCAGCGCAGCAGCAGGACAGCGCGCAGCGGGCCGGCCTCTTCCACCCGGGCTTCGACCAGGTCGTCGATTTCCCGGCCTTTCTCCTGGTAGTAGATGTCGATGTCCCAGGCGTCGAACGCCATGGGTTTATCTTCGAAGGCCTGGAACACGTTCGCTCTCGAGCCGGGCGAGATGACTTCGCGCTGGTTTTCTTTATCATAGAGCGAGATTAGCTGGCCTCGCTCGTTCAGGCGGATGCGGTAGTAGCGGTTTTCCAGCGTATCCGATGTAACTTTCAATCCCCCTTCCTCAGGCTCTTCTGCTGGTTCCGCAGGTACAAGCGGGTACGAACGGTAGCCCAACGAAGGGACGTCATCCGCCTCCACCAAAATCCTGGGTTCGCCCTCCCTATCGACGATTTGTACCTGGGATGGGCAGCCGCTCGGGTTAAGGATGGTCTTCCCTTCGATCTCAGCAGACCAGGGCAGTTCGATCACCTCGCTTCGCTCCCAGGAGAGCGGGTTGAAGACCACCAGGCTGTCCTGGCCCGACGCGATCCCGGAAAGCAGGCGCCGCCCGGCCTCTTCCATGACCCCTTCGCCAATCCGGTTGACGGTGGCGTACTGTTCGCGGCTGTCTTCGTAGACCTGGCGGATCGATGAACCTGGCAGGATATCCTGGAACTGGTTGAGCAAGATCAGCTCCCAGCCCTCCCTGAGCTCCTCATTTGGATAGTGGAAGTTTTCCGTCAGCAGCGCGGCCAGCGTGCTCAGCCACTCCGCATCGTGATAAAGGACCTCGGCCCGCCGGTTGGCGCGCTTGCTGAAGGCCTGGGAGGTATAAGTGCCGCGGTGGTACTCAAGGTAGAGCTCCCCATCCCAGACGGGCAGATCAGTGCCGTTCAGGCGCTGCTCGAGCCGCTGGAAGTAATCTTCCGCCCTTCCCAGCCGGACCTCCGGCAAACCGGGGAGGTTCTTCAACACCCGGGCCGATTCCAGCATTTCTTTCGTCGGGCCGCCTCCACCATCTCCCCAACCATACAGAAGCAGCAGCTCGTCGTTGGCATCCTTCTGCCGGTACTGGTCCCAGATGCCTTTTACTTCCGAGGGCTCCAGCTTGCCGTTATAGGTGTAGAACCAGGCTGCCGAATCCGGCGTGGTCACGAAATGGGTCAGCAGCTCCGTTCCATCGATGCCACGCCAATGAAACGTATCGTATGGGAAGCGATTGAACTGGCTCCAGCTGATTTTCGTCGTCATGAAATACTTCATGCCGCTCTTCCTGGCGATCTGCGGTAAGGAACCGGAATAGCCGAACACGTCCGGCAGCCAGAGCGTATGGGTTTCCAGGCCGAATTCATCTTTGATGAACTGCCTGCCGAACAAGAACTGCCGCACGAGCGACTCGCCTCCTGGCAGGTTCGTATCAGCTTCGATCCACATTCCCCCGGTGATCTCCCACTCGCCGGTCGAGATCTTCTGTTTTACCCTGGCGTAGATATCCGGGTAATCTTCTTTCAAATACTTATACAGCTGCGGCGAGGAGTGCACGAAATGGTACTCGGGGTACTGCCGCATCAGGTTCAGGGCGGTTGTGAAAGTCCGGGCGGCTTTTTCGCGAGTGTGGGACAGGCGCCAGAGCCAGGCCATATCGATGTGGGCCTGCCCGATGCCGGTGACGCGCGGCTTGATCTCGGAGGACTCCAGCCCGGCCAATCCCTCCGAGAGCAGCTGGCCGGCTTCAGCGACCGACTGGTAGAAAACCTCCGAACCGGGCTTGATGAAATCGATGCACCGGAAGGACCGGTCGAGCAAGCCGAGCAGCCTCGTCCGCCGCAGGTCATTTTCTCCGAGAAGACGGATAGACTTCAGCAGCGTATCGGCCTGGTAGTAATAACGCTCGGCGGCTTCGTCGATCCAGACCAATTGGGCCAGCTTAAAGCGGCGGCGGTCCGGCACCTCCAGGACTCCGCTCCAGGCTTTTAACGCGACCAGGATCTCGTCTTGCTGGGCATACTCCGGGGGTAGCCAGGCTTCCTCGTGCCAGAGATCCAATGCCTGCAGCGGGGTGCCTTTCACGTAGAGCATGGTCTCTGCGGTCGAACCGCCGCCATCCCGCGGGCCAACCAGGAAGCGCAAGGCCAGCTTCTTGTCCTTGAATTCGGGCGGGATCGCCACCCAGGCCCGGAACCAGGCGACGACGTCGTAGCCCCCCCAATAATCACCCACCTGGAAGTCGGCCCAATACCGGTCGTTAGACTCTCAAATGTTCGATGCCTGGTTGAATGAATTCCAGCGTCCCACGGCTACCCGGCTTCAGGACAAGCAGCAGCGGACCAGTACAAAGAGAAACAAGGAATGAGACGAGCGTTGTGTTCACTTCCATGGTAAACTTCAACAGGGAATTTCATTCGAAGGCTTTCCATTCCAGAAATGCGCAAAGTCGATCTTCTGATCATCGGCAGCGGACCCGCCGGTATTTCTACCGCCTTGCACCTTCTCCAGAAAGACCAGGGCTGGGCGAAGCGCATAGTGTTAATCGAAAAAGCCACTCACCCACGCCATAAACTGTGCGGTGGCGGGGTGACCCGGCTCGGTTTAGCGGTATTGGAGAATCTGGGGTTCAACCTGCCGCTGCCGCTGCACCAGGCGCAGGTCGATGACATCCGCCTGGTCTACGAGCGGCGCACGGTCCATGCGCGCGGCCGCCCGCAGTTCGTGGTATTCCACCGGGCCGAGCTGGACGCTTTTCTGGCACAGCAAGCTCGCAGGCGCGGCGCGGCTATCCAGGAAGGCGAAGCGGTAAAGCGTTTAACGCTGCACGATGACTGTGTAGAGGTGAGCACCACGCAAGACATCTACCTGGCAAAGGCCGTGGTCGGCGCAGACGGGTCCAAGGGGATCACCCGCCGGTTCATGAGTGAGCCAGGCGGTAGGAGCCGTGTCGCCCGGCTCCTGGAAGTCATCCAACCAGCTCCAGAGACGGCAATCCAGTTCACCGAGCGCTTCGCATTGTTTGACTTTACACCCGTCCGGGACAGCCTGCAGGGATATTTTTGGGATTTCCCGGCTTGCATCGGTGGGGAGGCGCGCTTCAACCGGGGGATTTACGATGCCCGCTGTGCTGCCTCCCGGCCGCGTGCCGGGCTTCCGCAGCTGTTAGGCAACGCCCTGGCTGCGCTGGGAGCAGACCCGAATACTGTCGAGGTCGAAGGTCACCCGATTCACTGGTTCAGCCCGCGCGGCCGTTTTTCGAAGCCGCGCCTGTTGCTGGTGGGCGATGCGGCGGGTGTGGACCCGGTCTTCGGCGAGGGCATCGCGCCGGCATTGGGATATGGGCAGGTGGCCGCGGCCGCGATCGAGCAGGCGTTCGCCACAGAGGAGTTTTCTTTCGCTGGCTACCGCCGCCAGGTACTGAACTCTCCCGTCGGCCGCTACTTGCTCCTCCGTTGGTTCATCGCCCAGGGAAGCTATCGCTTAAGCGGGCATCCCTGGTTCATGCATTTCGTGTGGACGTTAGGAGCCGTATTGGCGACCTTATGGCCTCAACCAGCGCCCTTACCTGAAGCGGAGCAGATTCTGGAGACCGCTCCGGAATACCCACCAAATTGACCTGGATATGCCCACCTGTGTGAGCGGGGCGCGTCGAGGTAGCGAGAAATGATGAAAACACGCCAGATACTTCTTACGAATGATGACGGCATCGAGTCGCCCGGCCTATGGACGGCCGCCGAAGCCCTTTCAGAACTGGGCTTCGTTCACGTGGTCGCGCCGCGCGATCAGTTTTCAGGCGCAGGACGCAGCCTGCCGGTCACTTCCGACGGCCTGATCCGGGCTCAGGAGATGCACGTCAATGGCCAGGACTGGACGGTCTACGCCGTCGGCGGGACACCGGCCCAGGCCGTGCTTCACGCCGTGTACGAAATCCTGCCCGAACCACCGGAGCTGGTCGTCTCCGGGATCAATTATGGAGAGAACCTGGGTACCGGGATCACTGTCTCCGGGACGGTCGGCGCTGCCTTGGAAGCCGCTTCCCTGGGGATTCCCGCACTGGCGATATCTCTCGAGACCGAAAGAAAATACCATCTCTCGTATTCCAATGAAGTCGACTTTGCAGCAGCCGGGAATTTCACCCAGTACTTCTCCCGCCTTCTGATCGAGCACCGCATGTTGCCAGACGTCAGCGTGTTGAAAGTGGATGTACCTTCAGATGCATCCCCGGATACCCCCTGGGAAGTCACCCGCCTCTCGCGAAAGCGCTACTATATCCCAACGCCGCCCGACCGGGAATCCTGGGACATCCCGGGGATCGTCAGCTACCAGGTCAGCGGCGATCCCAGCCAGGACAACGTCGACTCAGACGTTTACGCGCTGCGAGTTAAACGGTTCGTCTCGGTGACCCCGCTCAGCCTGGACCTGACGTCCAGGGTCGATTTACGCGAATTAGAGGCAGTGCTGCGCGAGATGATCGGCGATTCGTAGAGCGGGCGGCGTAGATGCTGAGCTCCCAGAAACCATCCAGCCGCCCCGCGGCGATAAAGTATAGGTCCTGGGCGGCAGATCCGAGCCGCCGCACTCCCTGCGAGAGCAAGAAGAACTTACAACTCCCCTCGTTCTTCGGCAGCCAGGCGGTTGAAGAACTCCGCCAGGAAACGGTGACGTTCCTCAGCCAGGGTCCGGGCGGTCTGGGTATACAGGCGGTCCTTGATCTTGCACAGCTTGAAAAGGTACTCGTGGTAAGAACTGTGGCGCTCACCGGGTTCCTTCTCGCCCATATTAAGGAAACGTTCGGATGGCTCTGCGTAAATGGGCTGCCCGACGACGACGTCGAAGGCAATCGTTCTGGCGATGCCGATGGCTCCCAGGACGTCCAGCTTATCGGCATCGAACAAGATCCGGGCTTCCAGGGTTTGAGGCGGCTCTGAATTATCCCGGAATCGATGGGCGCGTATGCAGTGTTGCACGGCCGCAATGCGCGCCTCCTCCCAGCCTTCGGCCGCCAGGATGCGCCGGGCAAATTCAGCCGAGGCGACGTGGTGGTCCGCCCGGCCTTCATCACCACCTTCGGTGGCGCTTCCATCCACGTCGTGAAGCAAGGCAGCGGCGCGCAAGATCTCGACGTCCCCACCCTCAGCCTGGGCGATGCGCTCAGCCATGTGGTAGACGCGTAACACGTGATCGAACCCGTGAACCGGGTCGGAATCGGGATACCAGGAGCGGGCATTTTCGATCGTCGGCATGGGCACCTGAAACCGAAAAGATTGTGAGATTATACTGCAGCGATCAAGGAATTATACATTGTATACCCGCCCCTTCTTCACCACCGTCTCCACCAGATTCACCCCAAAGCGATAGCCCAGGTGGCGGTAATCCGGGACGTTCAGCACCAGGAGATCCGCCTGCTTGCCGGGCTCGAGCGAACCGACCCGGTCAGCCAGGCGGAGGGCGGCAGCCGAATTGATCGTGGCCGCTGCGATTGCCTGGGCGGGGGCCAGGCCCATATAACGGCAGGCCAGGGCGATGGCGAACTGCATGCTTTCGCACCAGGCGGTACCCGGGTTGAGGTCGGTCGCCAGTGCGAGCAGTCCCCCCGCTTCCAGAATGGCACGCGCCGGGGTGTAATGCCCTTCGGCGAGGCCAAACGGCGTACATGGGAGAGCCACGGCAAATGTTTCGCTCTCTGCCAGGGCGCGGATATCCTCGGGAGAGGTGGCGACAAGGTGGTCAGCCGATACTGCATTCAGTTCAGCGGCCAGGGCCGCCCCGCCCAGATTGTCGAACTCGTCGGCATGGATCTTGAGCGGGAAACCAAGGTCTCGCGCCGCTTCCAGGATTCGGCGGGACTGATCCAGGTTGAAGGCCCCGGTTTCGCAGAACACGTCCACGAAAGGCAGGGGCTGGGGATCACCTTGCCCCCGCCACCAGGCACGTACGGCGGGGAGCATGGATGTGACCATGTGACCGGTGTAGCCCTCCGGGTCGCCCTTGTACTCGGGTGGGATCGCATGCGCTCCCAGGAAAGTGATCGCCAGGTCCAGCGGCCCTTCTCCGGCTAAGATGCGCAGCGCTTCCAACATGCGCAGTTCGGCATCCGTTTCCAGGCCATAACCGGTCTTGGCTTCGGCCGTGGTCGTGCCGTGTGCGAGCATGGTCCACAGCCGCGGCCGGGTCTCGGAAAGCAATGTATCCAGGGAAGCCGCCCGCGTGGCCCGAACTGTGGAGAGGATGCCGCCGCCGGCTGCCAGGATCTCCAGGTAGGTCTTTCCCTGCAAGCGCATCTCGAACTCGGCTGCCCGGTCGCCGGCCCAGATCAGGTGCGTGTGCGGGTCGACGAAACCAGGCATCACCACCCGGCCGGAGGCATCCAGGGCAGGTTCATCCGGATAGGCCGCCAACAATTCAGCGCTGTCGCCTACAGCCGCGATGACGCCATCCTGGATGAGAACGGCGCCGGATTCGATCGTCCCCAGGCGGCCCAGGTCCGGGCCGCGCTGCGGCCCGCCGGCCAACGTCAGCAGTTGTGAGGCTGAATGGATCAACATCCTGGCTGGTTCAATCTCTCTTCCACCCGCGGAAGTGCCGGTAAGGGTAGTTGTCGATGATCTTCTGGTTCAAGAATCTTCCTTTCGACTCGGCTGCCATCAATCCATCATAGATCTCCGCCGGAACGTCCATGTACTCGTAGACCCGGCCGGTGTTGAAGACCACGTAAAGGGTGCGCCTCTCCGGGTCGTACCCGGCGGCGGCGATTACACTCGATTGAACTCCGATTAAATCAACCATTTTCTTCTCCCTCCTGAGGTTACATTTTACCACCGCCAGCGGCTCGCTCGCGTCTCGCCTGACTGCGGCCTCAAGCCTGGATAGACGGTCCGGCAATCCCACCGGGAGAACCACAGTGGATTCCGGGTAAAATTAGTTATCGCCGTTCGGAGGTCTACAATCGTGCGAAAAAAGTGGTAGGTAGACTTTCCTTCGCCTCGAACGGCGGTCCGGTCGAGACAAAGGAGGAAATAGAGATGGAAACGAAAGACCGCGTCGAGCGGGACTCGCTCGGCGAAGTAAACGTCCCAGAGGACGCGCTTTACGGCGCGCAGACACAGCGGGCCGTGCAGAATTTCCCTATCTCCGGCCTGCGCCCCTACCGAGCCTTCATCTGGTCGATAGCAACGATCAAGCGCGCTGCAGCCGAGGTCAACCGCGACCTGGGGTTGCTGGACGGCGAACGCGCCGCAGCCACCGTGCAGGCCGCGCAGGAGGTCGTCGATGGCCGTTGGGACGACCATTTCGTGGTTGACCCGTTCCAGGCCGGGGCCGGCACCAGCCACAACATGAACGCGAACGAGGTCATCGCCAACCGGGCATCCCAGATCCTGGGCAAGGATCTGGGGGAGTATCACGTACGGCCCAACGACCACGTCAACATGGCTCAATCCACCAACGACACGATCCCTACCGCCATCCGGCTGGGCAGCCTGTGGCGGCTCGAGGAGCTGCTGAGGACCGTCCAGGAACTGGCCAATGCCCTCTACCAGAAGGCCAGGGAGTTCGACGATATCGTGAAATCGGGGCGCACGCACCTGCAAGACGCCGTCCCCGTCCGCCTGGGACAGGAGTTCGGCGCGTACGCGAAGGCCGTCGAACGCGATGCCGACCGCATCCGCAGGGCCGCGGAAGGTTTGCGCCGGCTGGGTATCGGGGGCACCGCCACGGGGACCGGTTTGAACGCGCATCCGGAATATCACGCCCGGATGGTGCGGCGCCTGTCCCAGCTGACCGGCCTGGAGTTGTACACCTCCGACGACCTTTTTGAGTCCATGCAGTCCATGGCGGATGTCGCCGATTTCTCCGCTTCTATCCGAACCCTGTCCATCACCTTGACCAGGATCGCCAACGATTTCCGCCTGCTGTCCTCCGGACCGTCTACCGGATTGGACGAGATCCGCCTGCCAGCGGTGCAGCCTGGCTCCAGCATCATGCCGGGCAAAGTCAACCCGGTGCTTGCCGAGATGCTGAACATGGCCATGTATCACGTGCAAGGGAATGACCACACGGTGGCTTTAGCCGCGCAAGCCGGGCAGCTGGAGCTGAACGTGATGATGCCGATCATCGCCCATAACATCTTCGAGATGATGCAGGTCACCATCGGAGCCGTAAGAGCTTTTACCGAGAATTGTGTCCGTGGGGTGCAGGCCAACCGGGAGAAGGCCGAGGGCTGGCTGGCGAAGAACGCCATCGTCGTCACCGCGCTCAACCCGCTGATCGGTTATTCCGCGGGCGCTGGGCTGGTGAAAGAAGCCCTGGCGCGCAACGTTTCCATCCAGGAGGTGGCCGAGGAGAAAGCCCAAGCAGGCCAGCTCAAGCACATTAAAGAAGACCGCCCGGTGAAAGTTGAAGAGATCCGGGAAGCGCTGGGCGACCTGCGCCGGCTGACCGAAGGCGGGATTGCTAAATAAGGGATATATCCGCAGCGACGGTGAGCACCCGACCGAACTGGCGTGCCAGTTCACCGCCGGGTTGCTTTCAAAAATGGGTTACGAACCGGTCACAGTGCCATAGACCTTTAGATCTGTTCGGATACCTCCAGAGGCCGGAACAACACCAGGCTGGCGGTGTGGCCGTGCAAGAAGTTCTCAGCCCCGACCGGTCCGATCTCGCCAGCACAGAAAAGGCCGGCCAGGTGAATGCTGCCCAGGTTCTTCTGGATCACCGAGATATCTCCGTCCGGATGGTCGTAAAGCCGTTTTCCCCGGCCATTGCAGGTGAACAGCAGACCGCCGCTTGCAGGGCTCCGGAACAGCTGCGGGAGCAGCATCATTTCCAGGTCTTCTTGTGCTGTGACCGCGTCGCGCAGGTGGAACTGGACCGTTTCGCCATCCTGGATATAATCGCCGATGGCGATGGCGCCGTTCTGGCGGTCCACCCCGACCACCCCGCGCACCAGGAAATCACCGCGGCCGAACCGCTCTCGTTTTGAATCAATCGCCCGGCCGACAAAAAGCCCGCCTTGGAGCAGGAAGCGATCTTCTTCAGAAAGTTGCAGGACCAGCTCCTGGATAACGGCCAGAGGCGGCTGACCTTCGAGGGATAGGATCAGGTTCTTTTGGGATCCCGTCACCGTCATCGGATCCCAGATGGGCCGGCAGCCTTGCGAGACGATCACGTCGACGTCGAACGTCCCGCGCAAGCCGACCCCTACCGCACCCCCATCCATCACCCGATCGTTCAGGAAGAGGATGTTTCCACCGGGACGTAGTGCGCCGCTCGCCAGGCCGCCCACGACCGGCACTCCCGGGTAAAAACCGTTAAACGCAATTAGCACGTCGCTCATCGACATGGTGAAAGGATCGCCCAGTAAGATGAACAACTTCGTATCTTCGGGCGCATCGACATGCCGGCGAAATTCGTCTTCATCGATAAAGGCCAGGGGAGAACTTGAAGGAGGCAGGATAAAAGGCGCTAACTCGACCGTTGGCAGGTGCCCGGCGATCAACGAGATGGCGGGCTCACCTTCGATCTCGTGGTCACGCCCGATGACCCCCTCCGCCGTACACCCGGCGAGCACCTGAACGTTGAAATGGGCGTTTAATCCTTCCACGATCTGCCGGGCTGAATGGGTAAAATGCGTGGAAAGAAACACCAGGACCAAATTCGGCGTGTACCCTTGCAGCTGCATCTCAATAGACGAGGCCAGTTCGCTGACAGAACGACTCACCTCTCGCTCCGTGGACACGGCCGAGGCAAAGACCAATCCATCCTCCAACGCCTGACCCTCCTTATGATTCGCTCTGAAACAGCAGGATATTTTTTCGGATCCTTCCCCCAGTTGAATTATATCTGTTTTTAAGAAAGCGCAGCAGGCGATTCATTCACCTGCTGCGCGGCTGCCGGGTAAGAATTGCACTAAGTATCTATCCGAAAATTATTTTTCGGATAGGTTCTAAATACGTGGGACGAAGCGTCCGGTTCGCTGCATGTATTGGCGGTACTGGTCCCCAAACTTCTCAACCATCGTTGCCTCCTCGTTCGAGAGGCGGAAGGCGATGATCAGTGAGAGCGCCAGGAAATAGACACCTCCTAAAAACCAGTTGCCCGTCAGCAAGAAGATCCCGAGTAGGTGGATGTATAACACCGTATACATGGGATGGCGGATCCAGCGGTAAGGCCCATGCGTTACCAGGGTATGGTTTTCACGGAGGTGCAGGGTTGTGGAAAAGTTTTCGCCCAATGCTGTATGCACCCAC
>DASWHG010000078.1:0-14691 GCA_036393315.1 Anaerolineales bacterium
GGCCGGCTTCCACCTGGATCCCCGTCACTTCGACCCCGGTCTCGGCCTGGACCCCCAGGCGCCGGGCCGCCTGTACGTAGCCCATCACGACTCCGTTGGGGTCGACCAGACCATCTTTGGGGTTGAAGGTCCCGGCCAGTACATCCTCCAGGCGCATCATTGGCAGCCGGCGGCGGATCTCGTCGCCGCTCAACCATTCCGTGGCCACGCCCAGGCGGTTCTGGAGGGCGACGTTGGCTTCGAAAATAGCCAGGTCTTCGGGTCGGGTGAGCAGCATCAAGTATCCGCACTGCCGGTAGTCGATGGGCTGCCCGATCTCGTTTTCGAAGCGCTCCAACATCGGCAGGCTTTCGAGAGAAAGGCGAATGTTGACTTCGGTGGCAAACTGGTACCGAACGCCCCCCGCGCAGCGCCCGGTCGCCCCCTGCCCGAAAAAAGATTCTTTCTCAAGGAGAAGGATGTTCCCTTGGCCGCGCGCTGCCAGGTGGTAAGCAGTGCTTGCCCCCATGACGCCCCCACCGATGACGATGAAATCAGCTGTATTGGGAAGGTTCATAGGGTTACCAAGGTACAGTTTGCCCCAGGTGGAGTTCTGCAGCCCGTCTCAGCGCCAGGCGAGCCGCAGCCGCATCCTGAACGGCTACCCCAACCGATTTAAAGAGAGTCACCTGTGAGTGGCTGGTCCTGCCCGGATGGCTCCCCTGCACGACTTCGCCGAGTTCGGCCTGGATGTGCTCTTCGCCGATCAATCCCTGCCGGATGGGTTGGAGCAAGTCCCCAGCCTCGCTGAGGCAGGCAGAGCGCGAATCGACCACGACCATCGCCCGGCAAACCGTCTCGGTTGGGATCTCCTGCATTTCCGGTGTGAAAGAACCAACGGCGTTGACGTGGACCCCCAGCCGGAGGTCCTGATCCGCGAACACCGGTGTTAGCGAAGTCGTTGCCGTACAGATGACGTCCGCTTCTGCAACGGCCTGCCGGGGGCTTTCGGCCACTCGCAGATCGGCCGGGACTGCTCCCTTGCCAGCCATCTCGGCGGCGAAGGCTTCCGCTTTTTCCCTGTTCTGGTCGTAGATCCAGGCCGCCTGGATCGGGCGGACAGTGCAGACGGCTTCAATCTGTGTACGCCCCTGGACCCCGGCTCCAAAGATAGCAGCGGTGCGACTGTCCGGGCGGGCGAGCAGGTCGGTGGCGGCTCCAGAGGCGGCTCCCGTGCGGATGGCGGTCAGGCTGCTGCCCTCCAAAAGTGCCAGCGGCCGGCCGGTATCCGCTTCCATCACCAGGACGGCGGATTGGATCATAGGCAGCCCCCGCCCGGGGTTGTGCGGGAAGAGAGATACGATTTTCACAGCCAGCGCTTCCCCGGACTGATCTTGTAAGAAGACCGGCATGAACAGGCTGACTGCCTCGTGCGGAGGCACGGCCAGCCGAGATCGCAGAGGAACCTCAGCCTGCCCGGCGGACAGGGCCCCATAGGCCTGTTTCATGGCAGCGATAGCCTCATCCATCGGCAGAGCCAGGCGGACTTCATCGGCTGGGAGAATGAGCATAGTCCTGATTATTTCGCCTTGAATGGTCTGCGATTAACAATGCAACTGACAGAACAGGATAAGCAGAAGTATAACAAAAAAGCGCAGGATGCGCAGGTTTGCACTGCGCTACTGCTGCGCTTTTTACTCCTCCGGTTCTTCGAGGGGAGGAGAAATACTCGTCTGTGCGTCAGGTGATGCCCAGATAAGCCCGGCGAATCATTTCGTTTTCACGCAGGTCCTCGGCCGACCCGGTTAAGACGATCTCGCCGGTCTGGATGACGTAGCCGCGATCGGCGATCTGCAGCGCTACGCGGGCGTTCTGCTCCACCAACAGGATGGTCTTTCCGGCGTCGTGCAGGCCTTGAATGGTTTCGAAGATGCTGTCCACCAGGACGGGAGCCAGGCCCATCGAAGGTTCATCGAGCAGCAAGAGGTGCGGGTCGGCCATTAATGCGCGCCCGATGGCCAGCATTTGCTGCTCACCCCCGCTGAGCGTGCCGGCGAGCTGGTTTTTCCGCTCCTTCAAGCGAGGGAACAGAGAGAACACCCGCTCTTGATCCTCGTTGATCTTTTGCCGGTCGTTACGAGTGTATGCGCCCATCTCCAGGTTTTCGGTAACGCTCAGGCGAGCGAAGACACGCCGGCCTTCAGGGACCTGAACGACGCCTTTCGTGACGATCTGGTGAGGCTTCAATGCGCTGATCGGCTTACCTGCCAGACTGATCGAACCAACCCGCGGAACCAGTGATCCACTGATCGTTTTCAAGGTGGTCGACTTGCCGGCCCCGTTGGCGCCGATCAAGGTAACGATCTCACCCTCTTCAACGCTGAGCGAAATACCTTTCAGTGCGTGGATGTGGCCATAATAAGTGTGAACGTTCTCGACCTCAAGGAGGGCCATGATGCATTACTCCCTTAGGATGTGGTTAGCGGAGCATCTTTGGTGGTTAGCGGAGCATCTTTGAAGGAAGGTGGAGGCGGGGCAAGCTCCTGGGCACTGCCCTGCCCAAGGTAGGCTTCGATCACCATCGGGTCGTCCTGAATTTCCTTTGGCAGCCCTTCAGCGATCATCGCACCGTAATCTAGCACGGTAATCAATTCCGAGATACCCATGACCACCCGCATCTGGTGCTCGATCAGCAGGATCGTAATGCCCAGCTCGTCGCGCAGGCGGCGGATGAGATTCATCGTGTCTTGTGTTTCCGCCGGGTTCATCCCGGCGGTCGGTTCATCCAGGAGCAGCAGTTTGGGCCGGCTGGCGAGGGCGCGCCCGATTTCCAGGCGGCGTTGGTCTCCGTACGCCAGGTTGCTCGACATCATATCCCCTCTCCCCTGCAATCCGACGAAGCGCAGCAAGCGGCGCGCTTCTGCCAGGGCTTCTTCTTCTTCGCGTCGAACAGCAGGCCCTCTCAGGATGCTACCGATCAGGCCGGTTTTCAGGTGGGGATGCATGCCGACCAGGATGTTCTCGACGGCGGTCATGTTCTTAAACAAACGGATATTCTGGTACGTCCGGGCGATGCCGAGCCTGGTGACTCGATCGTTGGACAGGCCAACGATGGACTTCCCCTCGAGCAGGATGTCCCCTTCTTCAGGGCTGTAAAACCCGGTTACGCAGTTGAAGAACGTCGTTTTTCCGGCGCCATTCGGACCAATAATGCTTTGGATCGCCTGTTCCTTGACCTCAAGATCGACCTGGTGCAGGGCTTCGAGTCCCCCGAAGCGCTTGGTTACCTTAATCGCTTCCAAAACGGCCATGCTGTTCTCCTCCTAATCTGCGCTGGTGATCGCCGGGGCGAGCTCTTCCGGCAAGGGTTCTTCTTCCTCGTGCAGTTCGAGTTTGCGTCGTTCCTCTGGCCACAAGCCTTCCGGGCGGACCAGCATCATGGTTATCAGCACGGCTCCATAGACCAGATAGCGGAACTCGGCAAATTCGCGCAGGAGTTCCGGCAACCCGACCAGCGCCAGTGCGCCTACGATCACACCGGGGATGCTGCCCATGCCGCCAACGATAATCAGGGAAAGGACGATGATCGATACGAGTAAGTTGAAACTGTGTGGGTAGGCTGAGGTCAGCTTGGCGGCAAAGATCGTGCCGCTCAGGCCGGCGAAAAAGGCGCCCGTCGCGAAAGCCATCAGCTTGGTCGTCACGTGATTGATGCCCATTGCCCTGGCGACGTCCTCATCCTCGCGCAAGGCCATCCAGGAGCGTCCCAGGCGAGAGTCCTTCAACCGCCAGGCGATGAATCCGGCGATGGCGATCCCGGCCAGGATCAGGTAATACAGCTGCTGCTGGGTAGCGAGCTCGAGCGAGCCGATCCTCGGGCGGGCGATCACCTGGATCCCCTGGGTGCCTCCCAGGTAAGGCTCCAGCCAGTCGGAGAGGGCCAGCAGACGGACGATCTCACCAAAGCCGAGGGTGACGATCGCCAGGTAATCGCCGCGCATTCTCAGCACCGGCAGCCCTAAGAGGATTCCGGAAATGACGGAAGCGAGCAGCGCGAAGGGTAAGGCCTGCCAGTACGTCAGGTTCGCAAAGCCCAATTCTGGAGAGGTGAGGATTCCCATCGTGTAAGCGCCGATGGCGAAGAAAGCCACGTAGCCCAGGTCGAGCAGCCCGGCGAAACCGACCACGATATTGAGTCCCAATCCCATCAAGATATAAAGCCCCACGTTGTCCAGGATCTCGCTAAAGAAAATCCCTAAAATGGAAGGCAGGAGCAGCAGGAGGATTGCGATGATGCCGATTTTCGCAATGCGCAATGCCCGGGCCTGCTCAAGTGTCCGTTCCGGGCCCGGTAAGCCTCTTCTTCCATACCGCCAAAAATATAGGACGCCGAGGAGAACGAAGATGAAGACGGCCCCAACCAGGCTGAGACCGCTGCGGGCGAAGATCCAGGCGACGAATGGCCTGACCGGCCCCCAGTTGCTGATGACGGTGACGAGCAAGTCGCGCACCAGCCCGATCAAAGTGACCCATAATGCGGCCTGGGCAACAGTATTCCGCAGACGGGCCGGGAGCAAAAGGAAACTTGCCCCCAGGCCCCCGGCAATGGCCGAGGCCAATAAGAGCTGAAGAAGTCCAACGGCGAGTTCATCCCCGAAGGTCAGGAACTGGAACAGCCCCGGTGAGGCATTGATAAACATGGTGCGGAGATTGACCACCTGGCCGAGCAGGACCAGGGCGGCCAGGACTACCCCACCGACCAGGCCGGTAAGTAGCCCCATGAGCACACCGAACAGGGGGCGCCTTTTCGTGGATTGGTGGGCTGTCGCATAGCCAAATGCGAGGATCGACGCAAAGAGCATCACGTGCCCCGTCGATATCACCTGGAAGATGATGTCGCGCCTGCTGAAGACCTCTACCATGCCGACCAGAGAAATGAGCAGCGCAGCGGCTCCCGCGATCAGCCCATTGCGGACCACCTGTTGCCAGACAGGCAGCGGTTTGGTTTCCATGTATCGCTCCTTATGCCCTTGCCTGAGCAAGGCGCTCGCCCAGGATGCCGGTCGGGCGGAAGATCAGGATGAGCACCAGGATAATAAAAGCGATTGCGTCTTTCAATTGGTACGGCGCCGGTACACCGAAGCCGTCCAGGAAGAGCAGCGGGCCGATCGATTCGAGCAGGCCTAGGGCCATCGCCCCTAAGAAAGCGCCGGGGACGTTGCCGATCCCGCCCAGAACGGCGGCGGTAAAGGCCTTGAGGCCCGGGATGAAGCCCATAAAGAAGTTCACGACCGGGAAGAGCAGGGAATAGAGCAAGCCCGCTGCGCCTGCGGAGGCGCCGCCCAGGGCGAAAGTGAACACGATCGTGCGGTCCACGTCGATTCCCATCAGCGCGGCGGTCTCTCGATCCTCCGAGACTGCCCGCATGGCCTTGCCGATCTTGGTGCGCTGAACGATGGTATACAGGATCAGCATCATCAGGATGGCACCCAGGATGACGACGATCTGGGTATTGAAGACTCGGACCCCCATTATCATCACCTGTCCCTTGAGCACCTCCGGCTCCGGGTAGGCCTTGATCCCAGAGCCATACAGGCCGCGGAAGGTGTATTGGAGGAAAAATGAGGCGCCGATCGCCGTGATCAGCGGCACCAGGCGGGGTGCGTTGCGCAGTGGACGGTAAGCGATACGCTCCAGGAGGATGGCGATCCCCATGGAGACCGACATGGACAACAACAGCACCAATAACAGGGCAATGACCGGATTGCTGTTAAGGAAACCGGACCGGTTGAAATACTCGGCCAGGAACACGGCCGTAAACGGTCCACTCATAAAGATCTCGCCGTGGGCGAAGTTGATCATCCTCAGGATCCCGTAAACCAGGGTGTAGCCGAGGGCGATCAAAGCATACACCCCCCCCAGCGCCAGCCCGCGGATGGTCAGATCGATCCAATTTGCCCTGGTGAACTTACCGACGCTCAAGGTGACGATCGTTCCCCAGATGACGAGGGCTGCGATGGTTAAACCGATCGCCCAAACCAGGATGTCCGTTGTCGTTATTCGCTGGCGCCAGGTACGTAGCATCTCACAACTCCATTATCAGAAATTCGAAGGAGGGGCGAGCGGAAACTCGCCCCTCCAAACTTCATTTGTCACTAACAAGTATATTCTGGCATCAGGGCCAGATCTTCTCCGGTGGGAACTCCCCTGCATGGTACTCGTAGACGGCGATTACTGGATCCGCGCAGTCGCCCGTATCGGAGCAGGTCAGGTTGCCGGTTAGGCCTGAGAAGTTCTCGGTCGCGTACAGCGCGTCACGCAGCGCCTGGCGTGGGATGTGCAGCGTCCCGTCCGCTTCCTGCACGGCCACTTTCTCGATTCCGGCCTTGATCAACATGAAGGCGTCATAAGCGTGGGCGTGGAAGACGCTGATCGGCTCCGTGCCGAACATCTCCTGGTACTTGGGGACGAAGGAGCTGGCGTACTGGTCGCCGAAAGCAGCGAGGTCGGGACTGGAAACCATGAAGCCCTCGACCGCGTCGCCGGCCCCCTCGGTGACGTCTGGGGAGAACAGGCCGTCGGCGCCCATCAGATGCGTGTCTTCCAGGCCGGATGTCTGCCTGGCCTGGCGAATGATCAAGGAGCCGGCCTTGATGAAGATCGGGAAGTAGATCAGTTCCGGATTCCCGGCTGCAATGCTGGTGAGCACGGCGCCCATGTCGGTCTGGTTGGGATCGACCGCTTCCTGGGCCGTGATCGTCCCGCCCATCTCCTGGAAGTTCTCCACGAAGACTTCCTGCAGCTTGTCGGCATAAAGGCTGCCGTCGTGGATGGTTGCTGCGGTGGTTACACCCAACGACTCGATCGCAAACTGGGCAGCCGCGGCACCCTGGATTAAGTCGCTGTGCGCAGTGCGCAGATAGCCGGGGTGGTTGTTCTCGTTGCCTTCCAAGGTCAGGTCGGGAGCCGTATTGGAGGGCGATACGATGACGAAGCCGGCCTGGGACAACAGCGGCACGGCAACGCGGGCGGCGCTGGAGCAGTTGGTTCCAATTACGCCCACGATCGTCGGATCGGCGGCGAGCCGGGTCCCGGCTGCCTGGCCGCCTTCCGCGCTGCAGCCTTCGTCTTCGCCGTCAAACTGGACCGGGTGGCCGAGGATTTCGCCACCAGAATCAGCTACGGCGATCTCGGCGCCGTTGCGGGTGTCGATGCCCAGGGTCTCATCCGGGCCGGAGATGACCATGGCGTAGGCAATGTGAACCGGCTCACCCGGGGCGATGTCCACACAGCCGATCGGGTCGTCGCAGGTGAATCCCGCTGCTGGGGGTTCAGTCGCTGCGGGGGGTTCCGTGGCTGCCGGGGTGGCAGGAGCGGCCGGCGCACAGGCGGCCAACACCATGCTGGCAAGTACCAAAACTGACAGGAATGCAAACAGCTTCTTCTTCATTCTCTTTCCTCCTCCGGAAAGGTCAAGATGGTCCCGCAAATGCGGGTTTGAATGTTCAGACGGTAGATAGATATGCAGTCAAAGCCTTGGGCCTAGGCATCACCTCCTTGCTACAGTCTTGCATGTTCGGTCTAATACCAGCTCTAGGGAAGAAGTTAAGTGATCAGATTAGTTTGTTCCAGTGGTCCTGCTCCACTCGGCAACCAATTGTGCTGATTTTAACGTTAGGATCGGGGTTGGTCAAGAGGAAATCACAAGCAGAAATCATAAATATTGTGATGAAAAATAATGGTTAGTGAATAATTTTATAATACTCTTGCCCTGGTGTCAAACGGCCAATCACCTAACAATACGGAGCCGTGTGGTAAAATGATGTGTGTGCAATGAAGACATATTGCGCAACGAAAGTTACATAATGAAGACCAGAGACTCCCTGGCTTTGCCACCATCTCCCAACCTGACCACAGCCTTGCGGGCGGGTTTCGATGCCATCACGAACCACGTCGTGCTGATCTTGTTCCCGGTGGCCCTGGATCTGCTCCTTTGGCTGGGACCTCGCCTGCGGCTGACACAACTGATCAAGTCCTTCGTTCGCCAGCTTGTGGCTCTTTACAGCCTGCAAGATCCCGGGAGTGCGGAGACGCTTCGCAGCGGCCAGGAGGTCTGGAATCTCGTTGCAGAGCAGTTCAACCTGCTGGGAGCGCTGCGTGCCTATCCGGTCGGGATTCCCAGTTTGATGGTGTCTCGCTTCCCCCAACAAACTCCGGTTGGGCAGCCTATACTGTGGGAAATCCAATCCCTGGGGGTCGTTCTCCTGGCCTGGGCCTTGATCACCGTGGTTGGGCTTATGGCAGGAACGTATTACTTCGTCGTTGTCTGCCAGGCTTCTCTCGCCGGCCAGGTCAACTGGCGCCAGGCATTGATCCGATGGCCGGGCGCTGCACTGCAGGTTTTCTTCTTAGCCCTGTTGTGGGCTGGTTTGCTGGTCGCGGCAAGTATTCCGGGCAGCTTCATATTTTCACTGGTTGCGCTGGGCGGCTTTTCATTGGGGCAGTGCGTTGTCATCCTGTTCACCGGTTTCCTGATCTGGCTGATGCTGCCCCTGCTTTTCTCGACGCACGGTATTTTCGTAAACCAGCATAACATGATTGCGTCGTTAAAATCGAGTGTACTGCTCACCCAGAGAACGCTGCCGACCACATTCTTGTTCCTTATGATCGTACTGCTGCTCAGCAAAGGACTGGATTTGCTGTGGCTGGCACCCCCAGAGACTTCGTGGATGACCTTGGTCGGGGTAGCCGGGCACGCTTTTATCACGACCGGCCTGCTGGCATCCAGTTTCATTTATTATCGCGATGCCGATCGCTGGGTCCGAAGTATGATTCTACAGAAGAACCTGGCGCTGAGGTAGAATTTCTCGGGCAATTCGCTGTATTGCGGTTGACTTGATCAAAACACTTTCGGCTGTTTGCCGGTGATTGGAGGTTTTGTGGCAAAATCAATTGGTCAGGCGGTATCCTACGAAGCCAAGGACATCCAGGTTCTCGAAGGGCTGGAGGCTGTTCGCCGGCGCCCCGGCATGTACGTCGGCGGAACCGATATTAAAGCTCTCCACCATCTCATCTACGAGGTCGTCGACAACTCGATCGATGAAGCCCTGGCCGGCGTTTGCGATCGGATCGAAATCATTATCAACGAGGACAGCAGCGTCACGGTGACGGATAACGGCCGCGGCATCCCGGTGGATATCCACCCGCAGACGAAAAAACCGGCTCTTGAAGTCGTGATGACCACCCTGCACGCCGGCGGTAAGTTTGGCGGTGGGGGCTATAAAGTCTCCGGCGGCCTGCATGGGGTGGGTGTGTCGGCGGTTAATGCACTCTCGGAATGGTGTGAGGTGGAAGTGAAGCGGGATGGCAAGGTGCACCGTCAACGCTATGAACGCGGCTACCCCACCGGTCCCGTCGAGGTGATCGGCAAAGCCCCCGCACATGAGACCGGAACCCGGACGACCTTCCGGCACGACCCGGAGATCTTCAAGGGTGACTTCGACTACCGGTTTGACACGCTCGTACAGCGCTTCCGTGAGATGGCTTTTGTCACCCGCGGTGTGACCATTTACTTCCTGGATGAACGGGTAGACAAGGAGATGACCTTCCACTTCGAGGGCGGGATCACCTCATTCGTGCGGTATCTGAACCGCAACCGGGAAGTTCTCCACCCGGTCGTGCACATCGAGAAAGAGATCGACAACATCACCATCGACGCCGCCATCCAGTTCACGGACGCGTACGCCGAATCGGTCTACGCGTTCGCCAACACGATCAATACGATCGACGGCGGCACGCACCTGACCGGCCTGCGGGCAGCCCTGACTCGCACGATCAACGATTACGCTCGCCGGGCCGGCTTACTGAAAGAATCGGACCCGAACTTCACCGGAGATGACACCCGTGAAGGGCTCACCGCCATCGTCAGCGTGAAGCATCCGGACCCCCAGTTCGAAAGCCAGACGAAAGTCAAACTGATGAACGCCGAAGTGCAGACGTTGACCCAGCAGGTCGTCAACGAGGCCTTCGGAACTTTCCTGGAGGAGCATCCTTCGGAAGCCAAGGCGATCGTCCAGAAATGCCTGACCTCCGCGCGAGCGCGGGACGCGGCCCGCAAGGCGCGTGACCTGGTCATCCGCAAGTCTGCCCTGGAGAGCCTGACCCTGCCCGGTAAGCTGGCCGATTGTTCGGAGCGGGACCCTCAAAAGACGGAGCTCTATATCGTCGAGGGCGACAGCGCCGGCGGTTCGGCCAAGCAAGGGCGAGACCGGCACTTCCAGGCCATCCTGCCGCTCCGGGGCAAGATCCTGAACACCGAACGGGCCCGCCTGGATAAGATCCTGGCCAGCAACGAGGTCAAAGCGCTGATCTCTGCCCTGGGGACGGGCATCGGCGAGAACTTCGACCTGACCGGATTGCGCTACGGCCGGATCATTATCATGAGCGTGGACGGGGATGAGTTGACGTTTGTGAAAGACCCTGATGGCGAAGTCCATTCCGTCCGGGTAGGACCGTTTATTGACGGTCTGATCGCCGCCGGGCAGGACCCTTCGGCGTATGAGGTCTTGTGCTTCAACCCGCAATCGGGTGAAGTGCGATTTAAGCCCATCAAAAGCGTCATTCGGCACGATCACGATGGGCTCATGTACGAGATCAAAACCGCGTATGGCCGGAGCGTGCGGGTGACCGGGGAACATAGCGTCTTTGTGAGCGACGAAGAAGGCCGCCCGGCGCTCAAACGAGGCGATCAGGTCCGCGAGGGCGACCTGCTGGCCGTACCGGCGCAGCTGCCCCTGATTGCCAAGGAAAGCCCGGTGCGGCTGGATCTGCTCCGCTCGTTCCACGAGTTGGGCAGTGTCTTGGACGATGAGATCGTCGTGCGTGGTCCCGGCGTGGAGTCCTGGTATAAAGCACAAGTGCGTCGCCAGTACGCCAGCAACCCTGAGATGGTAGAAGCGCGGGTGAGCATCCCAACGGCTATGGGCGAGCAGCTCAAGCAACGCCGCCTGGCGATGGGGTTGAACCAGCAAGAAGTATGCGAAGCCGTTGGCATCCGCCAACCGGTGACCTTCTACGCCTGGGAGCGCGGTAAAACCCGGCCTACCCTGGGCCACTTTGTCCGCTATGCAGAGGCTCTCGGATTAGAGCCTGGCGTTTTGTTGGAAGAGGCGCAGGTGGGCGACAGCCGCTTGGACCATATCTGGAGCACGCAGTACCGGGCGGCCCAACGCAACCGGGTGCGCAACTACGTATTGCTTAAGGACCTCCAGATCGAAGATTTACACGAGCTGGGCGAGGAGGTGAGCCTCTCGCCGGTGCATTACGCCGATCACGCCATTCCACGCTACCTGCCGGTGAACGAATCGTTGATGTTCCTGCTCGGCTTCTTCGTCGCCGAGGGCTCTCTGAGCAAACGGAACGGCTTGCGCCTGGCGATAGGGCGCCGCAACCAGGTGCTGCTGCCGGAACTCACCACCGCGATTCGCGACGTGTTTGGCCTGGAGCCGGTCTTCTACCCATCCCGAACGCGCGTTGGCGAATTACGCCTGCTCAACCGTGTCGTCGCGGCCGTGTTCCGCTTGCTCTTTGGTTTTGAGGGGACGAACGCCGGCCGTAAACACATCCCTGACCTGGTTTTCAACGTAGACCGGCGATCTCAGCTGGCGTTTCTGCGGGGCTACTTCCTGGGCGATGGGACCCTTTCTCGCCAAAAGATGAGCTTTTCGACCAGCTCCGAAACGCTGGCGAACCAGCTTATGTACCTGCTGCTGGCGCATAGGATTAAATCCTCTCTTTCGGTGCGAGAACCCGGTGGAGAATCGAGCGGGCTGATCCGCGGGAAACCCGTGATCACCCGGCGGACCTCCTACACCCTATCGGTGACGGGCCGTGCTGCTTTGGCTGCCCTGGAAGCGGTCTGGCAGGATCACGCCCAGGCTGCGGCCTTGAAAGCCTGGCTGGCGGAACCGGCCAGCACATCCGGGCCACGCCAGGCCAGCCAGATGACCGGGGACCTGATCGGCTTGCCGGTTCGATCGGTCCGCCAGGTCGAAGTATCTGGCCTGAAGGTGTACGATTTTTCCGTCGAAGGCGATGAGACCTTTATTTGTGGGCGAGGCGCTATCTGTTGCCATAACACGGACGCCGACGTGGATGGCAGCCACATCCGCACGCTGCTGCTGACCTTCTTCTTCCGGTATATGCAGTCGCTGATCGAAGAAGGACACCTGTATATCGCCCAGCCGCCCCTGTACCGGCTGGCCTATAAGAACCAGGTGCGCTATGTATACAATGAAGGGGAAAAAGAGCGCGCCCTGAAGGAGCTGGGGGTCAGCACTGATAAAGTATCGCTCTCTCGCTACAAGGGCCTTGGCGAGATGAACCCGGTGCAGCTGTGGGAGACGACCATGGACCCGGACAACCGGACCCTGCTCCTGGTGACGATCGAGGATGCCGCCGAGGCGGACCGCACCTTCGACATGCTGATGGGATCTGCCGTGCCGCCCCGCCGCCGCTTCATCCAGACCCACGCTCGCGAGGTGCGGAACCTGGATATCTGATACGTCGTCATTCGAAAATAAGACTAACATCAGCGCCTGGTCGATAAGACCAGGCGCTTTTTGTTTAAGAAGGTGTCAAAGAACGACTCTCCCTCGACATAATTAGGTATAATGATTGCCGATCGTTGCCGTATTTCACGTCTTTGTGTTACACTTGACGCAGCCAGATGGAGGTTCCTGGTCAGAACAGTGTTCATGCCGCTGGCTGTAAACGAGGTCCACCGAAAAGAAGAAGATTCTACCCGGTCTAAATGATCTCTTCATCAAGGAGGCTGGTTCCCCCCTTTTCCAATTTAACTTAATGTACCCCAGGTGCATGGGGCTGCCTGGTCTCAGTAAGGTGGGGAAGTTTTCCCGGCGGGGCAGCAAGTTCTGCCTGGGGGGAATTGCTTAGATTGGCGAAGTTCCATCCAGAGGTGCGCACCAATAGCCTGGAAGGCTCCTTCGGGGTGGCGACACACCGAGGAAAAGGAACCAGGCGGTTGGCAGAGAATACATTTATTAATGATTTTTAACGGATCCAAGACATTTATGCCCCTGGAACGCGGCTCTATACTCAATCAACGTTATCGCATCGTCGAGATTCTAGGCCAGGGTGGAATGGGCTCGATTTACCGCGCCGTCGACCAGAATCTGGGCATGGACGTCGCGGTCAAAGAAAACCTGTTTACCACCGAGGAGTACGCACGCCAGTTCCGCCGGGAAGCTATCATCCTGGCCAGTCTTCGCCATCCCAACCTGCCGCGCGTGACGGACCACTTCGTCATCGAAGGACAGGGCCAGTACCTTGTGATGGATTTCATCGAAGGGGAGGACCTGCGCGAGCGCATGGATCGCGAGGGCGTTCTCTCCGACGTCGAAGTGGTTGTGCTGGGAACAGCCATCTGCGATGCTTTGATCTATCTTCATTCCCGCCAGCCGCAGGTGGTGCATCGCGATATCAAACCGGGGAACGTGAAAATTTCGCCGGCCGGGCAGATTGTCCTGGTTGATTTCGGGCTGGCGAAAGTCATCCAGGGCAGCCAGGCGACGACGACCGGGGCGCGGGCCATGACGCCGGGGTATTCACCCCCGGAACAGTACGGCACGGCCCGGACGGATCACCGGACGGATATTTATTCGCTTGGCGCAACCCTGTACGTAGCCTTGACCGGCAACTTGCCCGAGGATGCCCTGGCCCGGGCAATGGAACAGACCGATTTAACCCCGGTCCGCAAATACAACTCGAAGGCTTCGAAGCGGTTGGCTGGAGTCGTGGAAAAGGCGCTTGAACTGCGCCCGGATGACCGATTTCAAAGTGCCGAGGAGTTCAAGAAAGCACTCCTGAACAGCCGGGTAATCACCGGACAAAGGGAGGCCCGGGAGATGACGATTGCTCCACCCCCGACCGTTGCGGAGCTCGAGGCTATGGGCGCGAACGGCGAAACGGCCCTCGATGGGATCTCGGGTAAAAGCAGGCGGCCTCCTTCCTCACCGCCAGGATTAGGTTCGCTGCTCCTGCCTGCCAGCACTCCCATCAGCGAACCGGTCAGCCTGCCTGCTTACCGGCCGCGCCGGAAGCGCCGCATTGGGCGTTCCTCCACTGCCCTGCTGTTGGTTGGAGTGATCCTCCTGGGGGCTCTGGGCGCGTATACCTATCGACCCTCCTTGTTGGACCAGGCGAAGGCCTGGATAGCCCCGGTTATCGCGTTGATCGCCTCGCCTACGGCTACGCCAACCGATAACCCTCCGGCAACCCAGTTGCCTCTCTCCTCCCCGGATAACCCGGCCGCGCTCCTCACCGGAACCGTGCCTGTTGTTCCGGTAGGAAGGGCAACGGAGACGCCGACAGACCTGCCGACCTCCACACCCGAACCGGAGGATACTCCGACGCCGACTCCTACCCCGGTAGGAGGTGGATCGGGGGAGATCGCCTTCGTATCCGATGTCACCGGTATCCCCCAGGTCTGGTTGATGAACGCCGATGGGACCGCTCAGAGCCAGATCACGGATATGCCGGAAGGGGCCTGCCAGCCGGCCTGGTCGCCGGATGGGAACAGGCTGGTCTTCATTTCACCCTGCGCCTCCAACCAGGAGATTTACCCTGGCGCCAGCCTGTTTATCGTCAACGCCGATGGGAACGGATGGGTCCAGCTGCCAAGCCAGCCGGGCG
>DASWHG010000079.1:0-3601 GCA_036393315.1 Anaerolineales bacterium
CGGGGAATGGCTATACTGGAACCTTGGTCAACGGTCCTGCCTGGACTTCCGGGCGCGTCGATGGGGCTTTGAACTTTGATGGGACGAACGACCATGTCGTGACCGTCGACGACCCTCTCGATATCACAGGTTCGTTGACCATTGCTGCCTGGGTTTACCACACGAACAATTCCCTGGTCCACCACATCGCTTCGAAGAACCAGAATAAAGTTGCGGCTCCCTGGCAGCTGGCGATCCTGACTACCAACAAGCTGCGTTCCTACACCCGAGGGAATAGTGTCGATCAGATGATCGATTCTAACGATGTCGTTTCCCTCAATGCCTGGCACCACGTCGTACTCGTCAGGGATGCCACGACCTCCAAAGTGACGTTCTATATCGATGGGGTGCAGGATTCGGGAGGTTGGAAGGCCTACACGCCAGCTCAGGTCGCAGCCAGTGCTGTCACCGCCAAGATCGGCAGCCGCGGTGATGGGGTATCGAATTTTTTCCCAGGAAAAATTGACGACTTGCGAATTTATGATCGCGCGCTTAGCACAGCAGAAATCTTCGAGCTCTACCAGGGGCAGCCCGACGATGAAATAACCGTTTCGATCACATCCCCACTGGGCGGAGCCACGGTTGGTGGAACCATAGGCGTGGAAGTTTTGGCGACGGCAGTGGAAGGGATAAACAAGGTGGAATTATTCAAGAATGGCGCACTTTACGCAGCAGATGCCCTGCCACCTTATACCTTCGTATGGAGTACAGCGCTGGAGGCCAATGGGACCTACACGCTGGCGGCAACAGCTACCGGTTCATCCGGGACCACGGCGACTTCTCAACCGGTGAGCGTCACGGTGAGTAATCTCCCCGTTACCAGCCGGCCGAACATCGTGGTGGTTCTCACCGACGATCAGCGATGGGACACGATGTCGCCGGAATCCATGCCGAAAACTTTTTCTCTCCTTTACCCTAACAGCATCCGCTTCAACAACGCGATTGCGGCGGTGCCCCTGTGTTGCCCCAGCCGGGCGAGCATCTTAACGGGTCTTTTTTCCTACAACCACGAAATAAAAGACAACTTTTGGCCCGAAGGAGGAGCGCGAAAATTTAAGGAATATGGCGGAGACACCTCGACCATCGCTACCTGGCTTGACGCGGTGGGCTACCGTACAGGCCTGTTCGGAAAATACATGAATTCCTACGATACGATCGCTCCTTACATCCCACCTGGCTGGGATCAGTGGTACGCGTTCAAGGCCAACAATAGTAATTATTACACCTATACTCTGGTTGAGAATGGGGTTGAGGTGGAATACTCCGGTCAGCCTGGTGATTACTCGACCGACGTCCTCGCGGGAAAAGCCGTTAATTTTATCGCCACAGCTGACCCGTCTGAACCAGTGTTTGTTTATCTCTCGGTCTTCGCCCCGCATTTCAACGAGGATGGAGCGGCCATGGATTCCCCGCCAGTGCCTGGTCCGGGCGACGAAGGAGCATTTCAGGGTCTGGCGCCGTGGCGACCGGCGACCTTCAACGAAGCGAACGTGAGCGATAAACCACTTTGGGTGCGGAATCTGCCGATCATGACCCAAACCGTTATTAATCAGGGCGATCTGTTCCGCATCAAGCAACTCGAGAGCCTGCTGGCTGTCGACCGGGCGATCGAGAGTCTCGTAAACGCGCTCAAGGATACAGGCCGGTATGATAATACGGTGTTCGTCTTTCTTTCGGATAATGGGCTTTCTTGGGGCGAGCACCGCTGGAACTGGAAAAAGTGGTGTGCGTACGAGGAATGCGTCCGCATACCTTTCTGGGTGCACATCCCGGGTGTGGCCGGTCGAGACGACAATTCGCTGATCAATGACGTGGACCTCGCGCCGACACTCGCCGAATTCGCTGGAGCGCTTCCACCAGTGCGGCCTGGCGGTATGCCATTGAACGGCCTCAGCCTGGTCGATTTGATCGAAGATCCGCTCGCTCCTTTCCGAACCGAGACCTATACGGAGTACCTGGGTCCATATAAACCTACTGGGGTCTCGATTATCTTTCGCGAGATCCGCACGGATACCTATATGTACGCGGAGTACGATAATGGCGACCGGGAGTTCTATAACCTGGCGATCGACCCGCTCCAAGAACTTAACCGGGTCAACGACCCTCTTTACGCCGAAGTGGTCAGCGGTCTCCAGGCGCTTCTACCCTGATTTTCGTTTCTGGAATTTTCGGTTATAATAGGAGCCATCAGCGGCAGCCGTTCCAAAACCCAGCGGCGCCGCGCTCGGAGCAGTGACGATGGTAGACAGCCTGTAGAACAGCAAACGATTTTCGGGGTACGGCCCGCTGTTTTTGTATTTACAGCCGGGGGACGGATGCCCCCGGTTTTTTGTTTTCTACAGGAGTTCACCCATGCTGACTGCTCATCAAATCTCAAAATCCTATAACATCCATCCCATCTTGGATAAAGTTTCCTTCAGCCTCAACCCCGGCGACCGGGTTGGGCTGATCGGGCCGAACGGGAGCGGTAAGACGACGCTGTTGCGCATCCTGGCCGGCCTGGAGCCGCCCGACGCGGGCGTGGTGACGCGCAATCCCGCCGGGCTACGCACGGGCTTCCTGGCCCAGGGATTCGAACCGGACCCCGGGCTGACGCTGGGCGAGGCGGTTCGCCGGGTGACCGGCGACCTGGAGCAGGCCGAGATCGAATTAACCCGGCTGGCCACGGCGCTGGCAACCGAACCCGGCCGGACCGACCTGCAGGCCGCCTATGACGCCGCCCTGCGGCGCCTGGAGAGTGCCAGCCGGGTAGGGGACCAACCGGCCGCGATCCTGGAGGCCTTTGGCCTGGACAGGATTCCCGAGGAACAGCCGCTGGTCGATTTGAGCGGGGGTCAAAAGACACGCCTGGCTCTGGCCCTCGTCCTGGCAGGCGAGCCGGACCTGCTTTTACTCGACGAGCCCACCAACCACCTGGACATCCAGATGCTGGAGTGGCTGGAAGCCTGGCTGGCCTCCTTCCGGGGCGCGGCGCTGGTCGTCTCGCACGACCGCACCTTCCTGGACCGGACCGTCAAACGTATCCTCGACCTGGACCCCGCCACGCACACCCTCCGGGAGTACGCCGGGAACTACAGCGACTACCTGGAGCAGTACCTGGCGGAGCGTGAGCGGAAGGCAGCCGCACACCGAGACCAGGTGGCCGAGATCCGCCGGATGCGCCAGGACATCGCCCGGACCAAGCAGCAGTCGCTGCGGGTGGAGCTGACCACGACCTCCCGGGAGCCGACGGTGCGGCGCTATGCCAAGAAAGTCGCCCGTAAGGCGAAGTCGCGCGAGAAGAAGCTCGAGCGCTACCTGGAATCGGATGAACGGGTGGAGAAGCCGGGCCAGAGCTGGCAGATGAAACTGGATTTCGCCGCACCCGCTCACCTGAGCCAGGATGTGCTGGCGCTCCAAAACCTGTCCATCGGCTATCCCGGTGGCCCGCCGCTTGCCCAGGATCTCCAGCTGCAGGTGCGGGCTGGGGAGCGCATCGCCCTGACCGGCCCGAATGGGGGCGGCAAGACAACCTTGCTGCGCACCATCGCTGGGCGGTTGGCCCCCCTGGAGGGGAGCGCCC
>DASWHG010000080.1:0-20102 GCA_036393315.1 Anaerolineales bacterium
TTAGTAAGAAGGGTAACCTGACCCTTCCGGTTGCGCTTCGCAACAAGTACGGGTTCAAAGAGGGGGACATATTTACTTTAATTGACCTTGGCGAGGGAGCGATCCTGTTGACTCCACGCGCTTCTCAAGTCAATCGGCTAGGCGATCGGGTGGCTGAAAAGTTGGCCGAAGCAGGTGTTTCCCTGAATGATCTGCTCCAGACTCTGGATGAGGAACGGGAGCGATATTAGGGGGAACGATTTAGCAGCTAATCTTGAAGAGGTCCACAGGCACCTGGACTGGATCGGCCATCCTGCCGATGTGCCCATCATTTTGACTGCCTCGAAGGCTGCGGTCGATTTCCTGGCAACGCTCCATACACGGCACTTCCTGGATGATCCGTAAGTTGCCAGGAAAAGTGGGATGCGTCTGGGTACGCCGGGCGATGCGCTGGCCTGGGTGCGTACCCGTCTCGAGCGTTTGGAGGATTAGTTACAAAGGAGAGAAGGGATGTTTTCTGTCTAATCGATTTGTTCGTCCTCGGGTTTCATCATTAATGGGGCACTGATCGTCACAAGGCTGTAATCACGAATGTGAACGGTCTTGATGAACAGCTACAAAACCAAACAGCCACTGGAAGGTGACTGTTCATTATGGGCGCGGAGGGGCTCGAACCCCATAAGCGCAGCGACCCTCACGGATGTGTACCGTAACGCTGCAAAAAAAGAACTCCCAGTTAAACCTAGGAGTCTAGGTGGGCGCGGAGGGGCTCGAACCCCCGACCTCACGGATGTGAACCGTGCGCTCTGACCAGCTGAGCTACGCGCCCGGGGCGGCGATGATTATAGCAGATCGCGCCTTCCCTGGCAAGGATTCAACCGCCCGCTGTGATTTTTCAGCGCCCCGCGCTGGGAACCCGCATGCCGGGCCAGCGGGCGACCGGTTCCGTGGAGCGTACGACGTTCATGCCCGCTTCCGCAAAGCGCCGGTAGGCTTCGTCCGCCGCGTCCGTGAAATCGATTGCCCCGGGGATCACGACCGGCGAGCTGCAGTCCTCCAGCAGGTAGATCTTCCTCGCTAACTCCGGGTCGTGCACCCGGCAGTCCTCCAGCAGGTCCTCGATGGTCCAGGCCACACAGTGGCTCTTGGCCTGCCCGGCGATCAGCACCGCGTCGAAATCGAGCAGCTTCTTGAACAATTTGTCGCTCCGCCCGGCGATCTTCTCCCCATCCGGGCCGGTCAGCACCTCCGGGCCGATGGCGGAGTAGTGCTCGGTGAGCGGGTTGAAACCCTTGATCTCGAAGTCCGGCACGCCGTAGCGGGCGATGGTGTGGAAGAAGATGGCTTCCTCGACCGAGGAGACCAGCGCGTGGCCCAACCCGCCCAACATGGCGTGGTAAGGCCAGATGGTCAGGTCGTATTTCTGGCGCTTCTCCAGCTCGGCGGTGTAGTGCAGCAGGTGGCGCTGCCCGTACTCCGGGTCGATCCCCAGGCTTTCCGCGATGGCGGTGTTGAACTTCCAGCGCCCCCGGCGGACGTCCTCGGCCGAAACCATGGTGTAAGGAGCGGGATGCTCCCCCTCGTCGTTTATGAGAAAAGTGGCGTGGAAGATCTGCATGGCCTGGTGCGTGTCCATCGTGCAGGCGATCTCGGTGATGGATCCCAGGTTGTGGTAGATGAACTCGACCAGCCGGCGGTTATCGTCGACGGCGCCGGTGCCGCTGCGGCCTCCGACGTACAGCTCGTACTCCGGGATGCAGAAGGTGTTCTGCACGTCGACGGCGATCAGGGCGATCTTGAACCCGTCTTCCGTTGCCGGGTGCAGGTCGTGCTCCCGAGCCCAATGCCGGGCCTGGCCGGCCCGCTCCTGATAGGGGACCCGCCAGACCTCGGCGACCTTCTCGGGATCGTAATGGGGCGGAACAGGGATTTCCTGGAAAACCTCGTGTGTAGACATAACCCATCCTTTTTCTTACCTGCCAGCATACTCCCCCAATTTCAATTAGTGTAAAACTTACACTATTATATTCCGCATCCCCCGTTTGTCAAGCGATTACCTCTTAGAACTGCATGCCAGCCACCCGAAAGTTTTGAAAATGGGACGCGGATAACACGAGCTTCAGTTCAATCTGGCGGACGACTCCGCAGGCGGCACGGCCTTGCCCTGGTAGAAGCAGGCCAGGTCATGGCCCGGGTCGGCGATCACCTCGACCCGGGTGCCCGGTGGATAGATATGCGTGTGCGGCTGCAGCGCGTGGACCAGATGGCCGGAAGGCAGGCGCAGCCGGTAGATGTTGACCGCCCCTTTGAAATGGCGGGCCAGCACCAGGGACCCGGCTTCCGCCTTCGGGCGGATCGTGACGTCGTCGGCGCGGAAAGCCAGTTCGACCTTCTCGCCGGCCGGCAGGCCGGTCTCTTGGGCCAGCAGGCCGATCTCCGTCAGGATCCCCTCCCGGGTGACCTCGCCAGGCAGGAAATCGGTGTGCCCCATGAACTCGGCCACGAAGCGGGTGGCGGGCGTGTGGAAGATCGATTCGGGCGTGCCGATCTGCTCCAGCCGGCCCTGGTTGAACACCGCCAGGCGGTCGCCGATGAAGAGCGCCTCCTCCTGGTCGTGTGTGACGAAGATGGCCGTCGCGCCGATGCCCTTGAGGATGGCGCGCACCTCCTCGCGGATCTGGGCGCGCAGGTCGGCGTCCAGGTTGCTGAAAGGCTCGTCCAGCAGGATGACGATCGGCCGCGGCGCCATGGCCCTCGCCAGGGCCACCCGCTGGCGTTCGCCGCCCGAAAGTTCGTGAGGGTAGCGCCCTGCCATGTCCTCGAGTCCCACCAGCTTCAGCATGGAGGCGGCCTCCCGCCTGACAACCTCTCTCGGCCGACCGGCAAGCCCGAAGGCGACGTTCTCGAAGACGTTCAGGTGCGGGAAGAGGGCGTGGTCCTGGAAGACCATCCCGACGCTGCGCTTCTCGGGCGGGACGAACAGGTAACTGTCCGTCACGATCCTTCCCCCCAGGATCACCAGGCCTGCTTCCGGCTGTTCCAGGCCGGCGATCAGCCGCAGGGTAGTCGTCTTGCCGCACCCGCTCGGCCCGACCAGGGCCAGGATCTCTCCCTGGGAGAGCGAGAAGGAGACGTCCTGGACGGCGGGCAGGCCCTCCGAGGTAAACTGTTTGGTCAGGTTTTTCACTTCGAGCGTGGCCATGTTGAATCAGAACCTCTCCCGTCTCAGCAGAAAGTAAAGCGGCCCGGCAGCCGCCAGGATCAGCAGCAGGGCTGCCGGCGCGGCCTGGGTGAAGATGCCCTCTTCGGCCCAGATCCAGACCCGCACGGCGAGCGTGTCGAACCCGGCTGGCCGGAGCAGCAGCGTGGCGGGCAGCTCCTTCAGCGATGTCAGGAAGACCAGCGCCGCGCCAGCGAACAGCCCGGGCAGGATCAGGGGCAGGGTGACGTGGATAAAAGCCTTAAAAGAAGTCCTGCCGAGGGTCTGGGCAGCCTCCTCCATGGAAGGCGATACCTGCGCCAGGGAGGCCTGGCTGGAGCGCACCGCCTGGGGCATGTGCCGCAGCACGTAGGCCAGCACGACCACCAGCGGCGTGGCGTACAGGAAGGGCAGGAACCGGTTGACGATCAGGATCAGGCTGAGGGCGACCACCACGCCCGGCAGGGCGTACCCGACCTGGCTGAGCCGGGAGAGCGCCTGGGTCAGCCGGCGTGGGAAGCGGGCCGCCAGGTAGGCGACCGGCAGCGAGAGCAGCACCGCCAGGAGCGCCGCCAGCCCCGCGCTCCACAGGCTGTTCCAGGTGTAGTTCCACAGCCCTTGCGAACCGGACCGGAAGGTCGTCGCCAGGGAGTGCGGCTCGAGCAGCGCCTGCGCCGTCCAAACGGAAAGCACGGTCACAGGCACCAGCAGGCTCATCGAGACCACGGCGAAGACGGCCAGGAGCGCAGGGGTCTTCCATTGATTCAGGCGCAGCAGCCGGGCCGGTCGCCAGCCGGATCCCAGCTGGTCGAAGCGGGCCTGGCCCTGGAACTTGATCTCGCCCCAAAGGACCAGGATAGCCAGCACCAGCAGGATGCCGCTCAGCACGGCGGCCGCGGAGCGGTCGTAGCGCCCCGAAAGCTGCAGGAAGATCGCCGCGCTGAACGTCTCGTAGCGCAGCAGCGCAACGGTCCCGTACTCCGCCAGGATATCCAGGGCGACCAGCAGCGCGCCGGCTCCCAGGGCAGGTTTCAAGATCGGCAGCGTGACCTGCCACAGCGCGCTCCACGTGCTCCGACCGGAGATCCGGGCAGCTTCCTCGAATGAGGCGTGCATGCTGCGGAAAGCGGCCGCGCTCAAAAGGTAAACGTACGGGTACATAAACAGGGTGAGCATAAAAGCCGCGCCCCAGAAGCCGAAGGGGCTGGGTGTATCCACCGGCCGCCCGGCGAGCCAGCCCAGGAACTGCGGGATGTAACCGCCGCGCGGCCGCAGCAGGGCGACGTGGACGACGGCCCCAATATAGGGCGGGATCGCCAGCGGCAGGGAGAGCAGCCAGCGCCAGGCACGCCGCCCGGGAAGGTCGGTCCGTTCCGTCAGCCAGGCCATCGAAACCCCCACGACCAGCGTCCCCAGGGTGACGGCCGCCGCCAGCATCAGTGTGTTGGCCAGCAGCCCCAGGAGCCGCGTTTGGACCAGTCGCAGCCAGACCTCCTGCCCGCCTGTAACAGCCCGGTAGAAGATATAGACCAGGGGGATGGCGACGAAGGCTGCTACGAACGTGGCCGCCAGCGTGACCGGCCGGTTGAGTCGAGGCCGGGCGCGGAAGCGGCGGCCCAGGGCAGCGTTGCGGAAGCCAGCCAGGTCAGCCATAGGCGCTTAAGGCAGGTTGACCCGCTCCATCAGGTCGAAGGTCTCATCCAGATCCAAAGCGGCCGCGGCGACGTCCACGTCCGCCAGGCGGAATTCATCGAGCGGGGCGACATCCGGTTGAAGGGCCACGCCCTCGACCAGCGGGTATTCGAAGTTCAGCCGGGCGAAGATCTCCTGGCCTTCAGGGGTGAGCAGAAAATCGACCAGCGCCTGCGCGGCGGCCGGGTTCTTCGCGCCTTGCACGATCGCGATCGCAGTCGCGTTGGTGATCAACCCGATCTGGCCTTCTCCTTGGTCCGGGTAGACGATCCCGACCGGGCTGCCTTCTTCCTTCTGCAGGTGGTAATAATAATGGTTGACCAGGCCGATCTTGAATTCGCCTGCCCCAACCGCCTTGCGGACGTCGGTATGCCCGCCGAAGAAGGTGACTTCGTTCGCCAGCAGGTCGCGCAGCCAGGCTTCGGTGACACCCTCGCCAACTAGCTGGCGCATGGCCGCGATCTGGGCCTGCATCGACCCGTTCGCCGATCCGGCTGCGGCGATCTGCCCGCGCCATTTCGGATCGGTCAGATCGAAGATCGAGGTGGGAGCTTCGCCCTCTGGGACCAGGTCGGTGTTATACATGATGACCCGCGCCCGGCGCGTGAGCCCGGTCCAACTGTCATTGGGTCCGGTGAAGCCCTCCGGGAGCGCGGCGGCCGCCGGGGAGCGGTAGCTCTGGAATACTCCCTCCTGGTTGAGAGATTGGACCGTCAGGAGTTCGGTGGTGATGAATACGTCGGCCTGCGGGTTATTGCGCTCTTCGAGCAGGGCGTTGGCCAGTTCGCTGTTGTTCCCGCTCTTGATCCGGATCTCAACCTCCGGATACTGGGCCTGGAAGGCGTCCAGGACGGGCTGGATCAGGGGTTCGGATCGAGCTGAGTAGATGACGAGGGGACCGGAAAGGCCAGTTGTCTCTTCTACTGCTGGGGTTGGGGTAAATTGAACGGTTGTGGAAGGGCTGCACGCAGCCAAAAGCAGGGCCAGGACGGCCAGAAGGGCAGAGCGAAAGTTCACCCATGATCTCCTAAAAGTGAAATATTGAACATCCGCCCTTATTCTACCTTGTGGGGGAAATTTGTCAAGATAATATTTATGAATATTATCTAACAATTTAAACTATTTGATGGAGAAGCTATTTCGATGGTCGCGGCTTTGCCCCCGGCCGTCTTCCTTTCGGCGCGGTCCCCGCATAGGCGGGAACGGTAAGGGCATAGATGGTGCACAGCCGCCGGTCGAGCAGCCGGCTGCGCAGCCTGGGATCGATCTCTTCGAGGGTGTCGGCCGTCGTAATCACCGTGGGCAGCGCGGCGGTGTAGCGGTAGTTGAACAGCTGGTAGAGCTTTTCCCGCACCCAGGGCGTCATCGATTGGGTGCCCAAATCGTCCAGGATGAGCAGGGGGGCGGTGCGCACTTCCTCGAACCGCCGGTCGAAGCGCACCGTGCTGTTGGGGTTGAACGTTGCCCGCAGGTGGTCGAGCAGGTCGGGGACCACCACAAACAGGGGCGGGTTCCCTAATCCGGCCCGGTAGTTGGCGATGGCAGCCGCCAGGTGGGTTTTCCCGCTGCCGTATGGCCCGGTGAAGACCAGCCAGCCTTTCGGTTTCTCGGCATAGCTGTAAGCGGCGTTGAAAGCGATCTCCAGCTTGCGCAGCTCCTCGGCCTTGAGACCCTCCCCGCGCCGGTCGCTGAAAGAGCCGAAGGTGCGGTCGTGGAGCAGGACGAGCGATGATAGGTCTGGGTGGCCGATCTCATCGGTCGGGTCGCGGAAGTCCGTCGCCTCCATCCGCACCCGCGAGACTAACTCCGGGTCCTTCAACCGGGAAGCGATCCGTTCTTCGATCTCTCCCAGATTCAGGTTCGTGGTGATGAGCGTGGGCAGGCGGTTGATATAGCGGTAGTTGAGGATCTGGAAGAGCTTCTCCTGCGCCCAGGCGGTTGCGTTCTGCGTGCCGAAGTCGTCCAGGATCAGCAGGGGAGAGCGGCGGATCTCTTCAAAGCGGTCCTCGAAGTTCGTCTCGGCGCTGTCGTAGGAGAAGCGCAGGCTGTCGAGCAGGTCCGGGACGGTGAGGAACAGGGTGGGCACTCCCAGGCTCACGGCGAAATTGGCGGCTGCGGCTGCCAGGTGGGTCTTGCCGCAGCCGAACGGGCCCTCCAGGAGCAGCCAACCGTTCAGCGTTTGCGCAAACTGGCGGGCGGAGTTGAAAGCCCGTTCCAGGGTGTCGGCCTGCGAGGGCCCCAGGCCGATGCGCCCGCGCGGCTGGAAGTTGTCGAAGGTCAGGTGGCTCAGCTCGTTCAGGTTGCTGAGGGCGAAAAGCCTGCGGTGCACCTGCTGGCTGATCTGCCCGTGACGGCAGGTGCAGGCCTGCACTTTCCCAAAATCGGGGTGCCCGAGCGGCAGGTCAATCCGCAGGTAGCCCAGCCCGCCGCAATGCGGGCAGTTCGGGTCGCCCAGCAGACCGCTTTGATAGTCACCTTCACTGTTCGATGTAGTCTGAGAACTCGCCTTCGATGTAGCGGCGGCGATCTTTCTCAGAGTCTCGTCGATCTTTTCGCTCATCGCGTCCTCCTTCCTGCCATCGGCTCAGGATCGCCTCCACGTAGCTCCAACGGCGTACGTTGTTTTCCACGGCGATGCGGATGGCCTCCTCGACCCAGCTGCCGGGATACAGCTCCTCCGCCTCCCGGAGCGCCTCGGCGATCATCGGCGTGAGCGGGCCGATGTGTTCTTCGTACAACCGGTAAATATTCGGCCGGTCCTGGATCAGCTCCAGGGGCATCTGCTGGTCATCCTCAGCGCGCCAATCGCCCCGCGCAATGGCCTGGATGGCCGCCCTGCCCTTGGGGGAATTAATGAAGTAGATGCTCTCTTCGCCATCTTCTTGAGGCAGCGTGGCTCGTAAAAACGTACCGCGCCTCTCACAGCGTATGAGGGCGTCGTCCAGCGCCGCTTCCGCTGAGGACACGTCTGGACCAAGCCCCTGCATGAATTCCGAGTCCGCCAGGAAATCGCTCCGCCGCAGCCAACGGAATACCCCTTCCATCCGGTTCAGCCGCCAGAAGGCGTACAGGGTGACCTTGAGCTCGCCCAGGTGGTCGATCTCAGGCAGGAGCTCCCTGAAGAATGGCCCGGGGACCGGTGTGAAGCGAACCTTGCCTTCAGCGAATCCTTTAAATGTCATCGGTGGATGCGAACCTCATCTGCCAGACTCTGGCGCTTGCCATGAATTTCCTCGATTGTCATCCCAACCTGGAGAGGTCCACCTGGCGCGTGGCTGCGTTTTCGAACTTTGCCAGGTTGCTGCGGAAGATGAGTTCGATGTTGCCGGTCGGCCCGTTGCGGTGCTTGGCGACCTTGATCGCGGCAATGTTCTGCTTCAGGGTATCTCTTTCATAAACGTCCGGCCGGTGGATGAACATCACCACGTCGGAATCCTGTTCGAGGCTGCCGCTCTCGCGCAGGTCGGAGAGCTGTGGCTCCTTATCGGCGCGCTGCTCGATGGCGCGAGAGAGCTGTGCGGCTGCCAGCACCGGCACGTTCAGCTCCCGGGCCAGAATCTTCAAATTCCGCGAGATATAGGATACCTCCTGGACACGGTTCTCGATGCGGATACCGCCGCTCATCAGCTGCAGATAATCCAACAAGATCAGATCCAGGCGGTATTCGAGGTGCAGGCGGCGGCACTTGGTGCGTAGCTGCAGGGGCGTCAGCCCGGGTGTATCGTCCAGGAAGATGTGGGTGTCGCCGAGCACCTCGATGGCGTGGGCGAACAGCGGCCATTCGTCCTCGGTGAGCTTGCCGGTGCGCAGGTGGTGGGTATCGATACCGGTTTCCTGAGAAATCAGGCGCTGGACCAGCTGTTCGTTGGCCATCTCCAGGGAGAAGATGGCGACGTGCTTCTTGTGGGTCTGGGCTGCGTTCTTGGCGGCCGAGAGCATAAAGGCGGTCTTACCCATGCCGGGGCGCCCGGCAATCAGAAGGAAATCGGAAGGCTGCAGGCCGCCCAGCAGCCGGTCCAGATCGATAAAACCGGTCGGGACGCCGTAGGTATCCTCGCCCCGCCGCACCAGCTGGTCGATGCGGTCGTAGTAATCACTCAACACCTGTTGGATGGGCTGTAGATCGCGCGTCAGTCGGCGTTCGCTGACCCCAAAGACGGCCTTCTCGGCCTCGTTCATCACCTCTTCGACGCCGGTCTCTTCCTGGTAAGCCAGCTTGGCGATCTGGTTTGCCGCGTCGAGCATGCGCCGCCGAACGGCCGTCGCTTCGACCAGGTGCCCGTAAGCCTCGGCGTGCAGGGAGGTGGGCACGTTGTTGATTAAGGCAGTCAGGTAAGCCGGCCCGCCGATCTCGGCCAGCTGGCCCATCTGGTCCAGCTCCTCAGAAACGGTCAGGAAATCGATGGGGACGCGCTGCTCGTGCAGCCGGGTGAACGCCTGCCAGATCCAGCGGTGGCGGTGGATATAGAAATCCTCGGCCTGCAAGAACTGGGCGACGTCGTAATAAGATTCGGGGTTAATGAGCACTGCGCCGATCACAGCCTCTTCCGCCTCGCGGCTGTGCGGCACAATCTGGGGTCCGGGTGAGGTCGATATCTCCGTCGTGGTAAAATCACTCATCGTGCGTGCCCTGACAAAAAACCGGGGCCGCCGGCTTGCCAGCCTGGCGAACCCCGGCGGTAGTCCCACGGAAATCCTTTACTCCTGCTCTTCGTCTTCGTCGTCCTCTTTGTCTTCAAGTCCCAGGCCTTCCAGGAAATCCTCGAACACCGACAGCCGCTCGGGGCTGGATTCGGCCGCCTCGCCGGGCTCTTGCTCCTCGTCTTGCATGTCCTCTTCCGGCACGATACCGGCCATATCCATGACCGAGCGAGAGACGAGGATGGGTACGTGCGCTCGTACTGCCAACGCCAGGGCGTCCGAAGGACGTGAATCGATATTCAGCATCCGGTCGTCCACCTCGGCAACGATGTTGCCGTAGAAAGTATCGTCTTTGAGCGCAATCACCTCAACCCTCAGGATGCTGGCGTTGAGGGTATTGAAGATGTTCTTGACCAGGTCGTGGGTCAATGGGCGAGCGACTTCCACCTCTTGCAGCGCAATCGTGATGGATTCGGCTTCGTAGATGCCGATCCAGATGGGCAGGTAGCGCTCCGCATCCGCCTCACGCAGGATGACGATCCGCTGCTGTGACATCAGGCTGACGCGGATGCTGTCGATGACCACTTCTACCATATCAGACATATGGAGGCCTCCAAACTAAATTGCCTTTATTCCCTAAATCTACAGCGACCATCCGGAGAACCAGTATTTGGGCTTTTTCCGGATGCGCCGGTTTGTTCACCGCAGATCGAGCCCATTCGGTTCGTGCTGTATTCTAACATGGTGGTGGCTGGGATGCAACTGCTCCAAATGGGTTGGTGATTGCTTGACGCCTCCGCTGGCTCGGGTTTACAATTGGCGAATTGGGCGGCCGGACGAAATCGTTATTGCCCTTCCTGGAGCGTGCACGGCATAGCAGCGTGGATGACCGGCCGGGAAAACGTCTCACTGCTGTCACCGCTGGCCTGATGGCTTGCGGTGCGTTTATTAGGAAGGGACATCCCGAAGACGGGCGAGTAAGAGAGCAAGAAACGGGTGGTTTTTCCCGCCAGAAAACCTATAATCTCAGGCGAAGCTGGTAAATGAAAAGATTGGAGGATGCTGTGATGGGATTACCCGAAACGGATTACACCCAGATGTCGGAAGATTATCGCCGGATCGAACAAGCGATCTGGTACCTGGAACGAAATTCAGACCGGCAGCCGGGGCTGAAAGAGATGGCGGAGAGCGCGGGGTTAAGCGAGTTCCACTTTCAGCGGCTCTTCACCCGCTGGGTTGGGATCAGCCCGAAACGCTTCCTGCAGTACCTGACGAAAGAACATGCCAAGGCGCTGCTGGAAGGGATGGGCAGCTTGCTGGATGCCACCTACGAGAGCGGCCTTTCCAGCCCGGGCCGGCTGCACGACCTGTTTGTCACCTGCGAGGCGGTGACCCCGGGCGAGTATAAGGCGCGGGGCGCCGGCCTGCGGATCGCTTATGGCTTCCACCCCAGCCCGTTCGGAGAATGCCTGCTGGCCACTACCGGGCGCGGCATCTGCGGCCTGGCCTTCGTGGAGAATGGGGAGCGGGAGCAGGCGCTCGAGAGGTTGAAACGTCGCTGGGCGAGGGCGCAGCTCGTCCTGGACCCCCAGGCGACGCGGCCGGCCCTGGACCAGATCTTCCGGCTGTTCCAGGGGCAAGCGGGCCCGCCCGTAAGGCTGCTGCTGAGCGGGACGAACTTCCAAATCAAGGTCTGGGAGGCGCTGCTGCGCATCCCTCCCGGGCGGGTGGTCTCCTATGAGGACATCGCCATCCAGATCGGGATGTCCGGATCGGCGCGGGCGGTTGGCAACGCGGTTTCCAGCAACCCGATCCCGGTCATCATCCCCTGCCACCGGGTGATCCGTAAAGCGGGCGATCTCGGCGGCTACCGCTGGGGGATCGCCCGCAAGAAAGCCATGTTGGGCTGGGAAGCCGCCCGGTTGGAGCCGGCTTAGCGCGGCCTGGCAGGTCAGGAATACTCCATGAGGCGGTGATGGGCAAGAGAGAAATTAATATGGATGTACGATCGAAGAATCCTTCCAGCCTGGCGATTTGGGGAGCGATGCTGGCGGTTTACGTGGTGTGGGGCTCGACCTACCTGGCAATCCGGTTTGCGGTCGAGACGATGCCGCCCTTCCTGATGGCGGGGGTGCGCTTCCTGATACCGGGCGCGCTCCTCTATATCTGGCAGCGGCGGGCGGGGGCGCCGCCGCCGACCCGGATCGAATGGCGCTCGGCCGCCATCGTTGGCGGTTTCCTGCTTGTGGGAGGCAACGGGATGGTGGTCTGGGCCGAACAGCGGGTTGTCTCCGGGGTAGCGGCGCTGCTGGTCGGCTCGGCGCCGCTTTGGATGGTGCTGCTCGACATGCTGCGCCCGAACGGCCGGCGCCCTGGAGCGCTGGCGGCGCTGGGAGTGCTGGTGGGGTTCGCCGGCATTACCCTCTTGGTGGGGCCGGCGCAGCTATTTGGCGCCTCCGGTGGGGTGAACCTGCTGGGTGCAGGAGCCCTCACCCTGGCGGCCTTTTCCTGGGCGGTCGGTTCGCTTTACAGCCGGGGAGCGCAGCTGCCAGACTCCCCACTGTTGGGGACGGGTATGGAGATGCTGGCCGGAAGTTTGGGGCTCTTTTTGCTGGGCACGCTGACCGGGGACTGGGGCAGGTTGGACCCGGCGGGGATCACGGCCCGGTCGGTTTGGTCGCTGCTCTACCTGATCGTTTTTGGCTCGCTGGTGGGCTTCGCGGCGTATACCTGGCTGCTGCGGGTAGCCCCGACCACGCTGGTTTCGACGTACGCCTACGTGAACCCGGTGGTGGCGATCTTTATGGGCAACTGGCTGGCCGGGGAGCCGCTGACGGCGCGCATCCTGTTGGCCACGGCGATCATCGTCGGCTCGGTGGCATTGATTACCTTGAAACAGCCGGCCCGGCCAAAAAGCCGGACCGTAGAGAGGACGGTTGTTGCCCAGGGAGAGGATTGACCGCACGGGAGATCGGCATTCCTATAGCGTGGGAAAGACTCGGATCAGTCGCAGTCGAGGCCGGGCGGTGCCGGTCCCTGACTATTATTGGGGGTTCAGGATCCGGCGGGCGTCAATGCCGGTCGACGATGATGGTCTGGATGCGCCAGGCCTCCCAGGCTCGCTGGAAGGCGGCCACCACAGCCGGGTCGTACTGCGTACCTGAACGGCTGATGATCTCCTCGTAAGCTTCCTGAGGGGAACGGGCTGGGCTGTAGGGCCGTTCGGTGGTCATGGCGTCGAACGCGTCGGCCACCGAAACGATGCGGGCGCCGATTGGGATGGCATTGCCCGTCAGCCCCTCCGGATAGCCCTGGCCGTCCCAGCGTTCGTGGTGGTAGCGGATGATGGGGATGGCAGGTGCCAGGTAGGGGATGTCACGGATCATGTCGGCCCCGCTGATGGGGTGCCGCCGGATCTCGACCCACTCTTCGGGAGTGAGCGGCTCGCGCTTGCGCAGGATCGACTCGTTGATCTGGATCTTGCCGATATCGTGCAGGATGGCCCCGAAGCGCAGCTGCTCCATTTGCTGAACGCGCCAGTCGAGCTGTTCGGCGATGGCAAAGGCGTAGGCCATGACGCGCTCGACGTGGCCGCGGGTGTATTGGTCGCGGACCTCGATCGCATTGGCGAGGACGGTCAGGCTGGTCTCGTAAGCCTGCTGAAGCTGTGCGACCCGCAGCTGCTGCGAGCGGCCGAGGCGGGCGCGCACCGCGGTGAGCAGCTCTTCTCGGGTGAGGGGCTTGACCAGGTAGTCGTCGGCGCCCAGATCCTTGCCGGCCAGGATGTCGTGCTTCTCGCCACGCGCGGTGAGGAACAGGAAGGGGATCGAGATCCACTCCGGGTTGTTACGGATGGCCCGGAAGAAGGCATACCCATCCATTTCAGGCATGGCGATATCGGAGAGGATCAGGTCCGGGCTGAGTCCGGCCATCTTCTCCAGGGCTTCCCGGCCGTTGGAAGCGGTCATGATGTTGAACCCCTCCAGTTCCAACATCTCCTGGAGACCTTCTCGCAGGACGGGGTTATCTTCGACGATGAGCAAGGTTTCTTGGTTCAAGGGAGCAGTTCTCCAATGGCCGGAAGGCCTCCGGCCGGGCGGGCGGCGCGCACGGCGCGCAGGATCGATTGGGCGATTACTTCGGCGGCGAATGCGCCGATGATATTGACGTCGGCTGGCAGCTCGCCGGTGGCGAGGGCAAAAACCGTGTCGCCGTCCAGCATGGTGTGCGCAGGGCGGACGGTACGGGCCACGCCATCCTGGGCCATCTGAGCAACTTTCGTGACCTGTTCTTTGTCCAGGCGGGCATTGGTTGCGACAACGCCGATCACGGTATTGCGGCCGGCGCGAAACTCCAGGATGGAACGCCCGGCCCAGGAGCGCAGGACCTCCAGCGTATCGGCAAAGACAGGTTCGCCCGGTGGGGGCGGGATTTCAGGCCGGGCTCGGGCACCGGCGACAATCTGGCCGGTGGACGGGTCAATGATATCGCCAAAGGAATTCACCGCGGCGAGACCCCCGACGACCAGGCCATCGCCAAGTGCCAGGCTGGCAGTGCCGATGCCGGATTTCATTGCATGGTTCATGCCAAGGGCTTTGCCAACGGTCGCGCCGGTGCCAGCGCCGACGTTCCCCTCGGCGGGAAGGTCGCCAGAGGCGTTCAGGCAGGCTTGGTAGCCCATGGCCGCGTCCGGGCGGACGTCGGCGCGGCCGATGCCCAGGTCGAAGAGGATGGCTGCTGGGACGATAGGGACGCGGGCGATGCCCGCGTCGAATCCGACGCCGCGCTCTTCGAGGAAGCGCACGACGCCGGTCGCGGCGTCCAAACCAAAGGCAGAACCGCCGGCCAGGACGACGGCGTGCACCTGGGTGACCAGGTGCAGGGGATGCATGGCATCGGTCTCGCGGGTTCCCGGTGCGCCGCCGCGCTGGTCGACGCCGCCGGCCGCGCCATCCGGGCACAGGACGACCGTGCAGCCGGTCAGGGCTTCACCATCCTGGGCGTGCCCGACGAGCAGGCCGGGGACGTCGGTAATGGCGTTATGGAAGTGGGGAGGCAGGGGAGGGGTAGAGGACACAGAGGCTCCGCGGGGGCGGGCAGCGGTGATGGTAGTAGTAGGGAGGGAGGAAGAGCTGCGAATCCATTCGAGATTGGCTGAAGTATAACATGGGTTACTGAGTTATGTTATTAAGGAGGTGCGCCTGCTCCAAAAGTACAAGAGTGGGGCGTGTTTGACATACAGCGCAGTTGCGGTATAATTTGCTGGCTGTAAGCGGCCCCGTAGCTCAACTGGCAGAGCAGTTGACTCTTAATCAATTGGTTACAGGTTCGAGTCCTGTCGGGGTCACCAGAATATAGGGTATCGAGTGAGAAGGTACCGCCACGTATGGCGCCACTCGGCGCCTTTTTTGTTTTAAACACAGTAGTTGCGAAGCAACAAGGGCATTTTTCTTACATGTTATTTACCAAACGTTTCAATATATGTCAGCACTTCCCACATTTGCTCAACAGTAAGGGTTTCTTTCCAACCAGGCATCGTATTTTTCCCCTCGGCGGTTATGCATAGGGACTCCCCACTATTTTCGTGCAGATTTGCTTTGAATTCGGGTTGAGTAAAGTCAGGCGTTCCTGGCAAGGCGCCCGATCCGTCGGCACCATGACACATACTGCAGCTCTGACTATAAATGGCCTCTCCAGCAGAAATGGCGTCTTGATCATCCCAGTCGAAAATATTGGATTGGACGAGATAGGAAGAGGGACATGCAACCTCACCGGATGTAGGCTGGGTGAGAGGCTCTACGGCAACTTCTCCCGGAAGGTCCGCTTCGTAGGTAAACGTCCGCAGAAAGTCAATTACAGCCCAGCGTTCATCCTGCGTCAGACGCCCCTGCCAGGCAGGCATAGAACCTTTGCCTTGAGTAATGATCAGGTAGAGATCGCGGGGAGCACGGTCATCCATGTACCGCAGGTCGGTGAAATCGGATGCGCCAAGCACTTTGCCCACACCATCAGCACCATGGCAGGCTGCGCAGTTTGCATCGTAAATATTTTTGCCAAGAGCGAGGGCGTCGGCATTTGTGGAAAAGCGCCACATGTACAAGACCAAATCCCAACGTTCATCCGAGGTTACAACCTCCTGAAACGATGGCATTTCGCCGCGCCCCTCGGTAACAGCTGCGTAAAAAGAGGCGGGAGCCTCACCCCGCATATAATCGAGGTCATTGAAGTTGCGCGCGCCAGGCATAACGCCTCTCCCGTCTGTGCCGTGGCAACTGGCACAGTGAGTCTGGTAGAGGGGTTGTCCGAGAGCAGCCGAGGGCAGTCGTGCCGGATAACTCAACAGAGTGAACGCCGGGGTAGCGGTAGAGCCGGGGAGGGAGGCTGGGAGGGTGGCCGGGATGAGTGTCGGGATGGTTGTAGGGCCGGCAGGTAAGCTGCGCGGTCCGGCGCAGGCTGCCAACAGCAGGGTAGGAATGATAAGCAACAAAGGGCGCGTTCGGTATCTCATTACATACCTCTTATCGTGGCGGTAAGGTGCGGGCATAATTGATGACATCCCATCGCTCGCGTGGTGTCAGGTTCTCAGCCAGGGATGGCATCTGGCCAAAACCTTGCAAAATGGTCAGGTAGACTGAGCCATCGAACTCGGCGCTGATCTGTCCGGTAGTTAAATTCTGCGGAGTCCGGTCGAAGTAATCGGCCAGTGGCCCGTCACCCTGTCCCAGCGCGCCGTGACAGATTTCGCAGTGGATACTATATAGAACGGCTCCACGCTGGATCGAAACCTCGTCTGCCGTGACTGGATTCACAGGAAACTCCTCGGGGATCACAGACAGCCCTTGAACGGGCACTGCTCCGTCGGGGGGCAGGATGCGGGACGCTTCCTGGTAATCTATGAAAGGTTGGTCGGCCATGTCCGTTGGGAACGGGATCTTGATGATCTCCAAAGTTAACAGTAGACCGATCACGAACGGTGTCAGGATCAACCCAATGAAAACCAGGCCGCGTCGCTGGCGCGGGCTCATAGCGCCATCCTTTCTGGCTCGCCGATATGGTGAGCGTGATTCGATTCCAGTATCTTCCTTACCTGTGCCTCCAGTGCCGCTGGTAATTCGAGCAGCACAGCCAGGTAGCCGTCCGTGACGAGCTTGTTATAGGGCGCTGGCCCAAAGCGCGGAAAGTTCATTTCCCACAACACGCCTAAAAACGCGGAGACGATGGTGGCCATCATTGTAAAAACGAAGACGATCACCGCGGCTGGTGGAAATCCAACCGGAGGATGACCGCCCACATCCAGTCGATAGAGGTGTGGTGTGATAACTGCCAGGAACAGGCCAAATAGCATGCCCGCGGTGGCCCCAGACAACACGATATAAGGAAGGGCCAGCCACTCTCGGTGCCGCCCCAGGGATCCTTCGGGATATGGCACCCCTGTGATGACCACAACTTTGTCATCTTGAATGCCCAGGCTGTGCAGTTCGTCAATGGCTTCAGCCGTATCGGTGCCCTCGCGGAAGAGGGCCATCAAGGTTATTGAGTCAGTCATTCGCCACCAGTCGTTTATGATGAGTAGCCAGATATCTTCCGATCAGCGACCAGCAACTCGTCAATCTAATTCCGCCGCAGTTGGCACAAGCAAACGCCCAATCCGCCTCATGGTGTAACGCAAGCGGCCTTCCTTTATTTCCCATACAGGGACGAACGGGATGATGCGGGAAAACAGCGTGTATAGCAAAGCAAAGCCTGCAAAGGTCATTGCGACAATGCTTATCTCCACCCAGGTGGGACGGTAGGTCCCCCAATTGAACGGTATATCGTTTCGCTGCAGGCTGCCGATGACGATGAGGGCGCGCTCGGTAAACATACCAATGTTGACCAGTAGCGTGGCTCCCAAGAGCAGAGCCGGGGTGGTACGAACCCGCTTGAAAACCAGGAGCACGACTGGGATCAGGTTCGCACCCATCTGCAAGTAGAAGAGCGGTGCCAGACGGCCAGCCACTTCTTCGTGGATCAGTTCACGCACAACCGGCTCGTTGCCGTACCACTCGACGATGAACCCGGCAAACCAAAAGTAAGCCCAGGCCATACCGGCCACCATGACCAATTTGCCTAAGGAATCGAAATGTTCTGCACGCAGGAACTCTTGTAAGCGCATACTTCTTCGAACGATTACCAGGATGCTGGCCAATGCCGAAAGGCCAGAATAGACCGCACCGATGACGAAGTAGGGCGCAAAGATGGTGCTGTGCCAGCGTGGTTGGATAGTCACCGCAAAATCCCACGACACGATTGAGTGGACCGAGAGAAAAATAGGGATAATGACAACCGAGAAGATGCCCAGCGCGCGGTGTAATTTATGCCACTCCCCCTCAGTGCCACGCCAGCCGAGCGCCAGCATCCGGTAAAGTTTGTAGCGCCAGGCATCGGTGTGGTCGCGCGCCATTGCCATGTCCGGGATGAGCGCCAGGTACAGATAAAGCGATGAGCCAATCAGGTAGGTAAAGATAGCCACCATATCCCACATCAACGGCGACTGGAAGTTCGGCCACATGAAGCGGTTGTTCGGATAGGGAATCATCCAGTAAAACTTCCAGACCCGGCCCAGGTGTATTAGCGGATACAATGCAGCCATCATCAAGGCGAAAGCCGTCATGGCCTCGGCGCCCCGTGTGATCGGTCGACGCCAATCGGCCTTCAGAAGCCGTAATACAGCCGAAATCATAGTTCCAGCATGGCTGATGCCCACCCAGAAGACAAAGGTGGTTATGAACAACGTCCAATAGACCGGCCGGTTTTTACCAGTTACACCGATACCCCAGTAGATTAGGTATCCCCAAGCATATAGCCCCCAAACCACGATCGCTCCCAGAATAATCACTAACACCCAGAATCTGATCCCAGTCTGCATCATGGGCTGGAGCACAGCCTGATTTATTTCCCAGTCTTTGCGTTCGGCCAGCAGCAGGCGTTCGTCAAATTCAGCTGGCTTGTTTGCGTAATTTTCTTTCTCGTGCTGGTAATTTGCCTCTTCAGACATTCGTCTCACCTCCCTTAAGGTAAATTACCCCGGGTTCAGTGCCAAGCTCAGGAAGCAGGCGGAAGGAGCGGCGACTGTGCGCCAGCTGGCTGGCTCGGCTAGCCGGATCATTCAAGTCCCCGAAGACCAGCGCATCGGACGGGCAAGTTTGTGCGCAAGCTGGCTGGATCTCACCATCGACGGGTCGTCGCCCTTGCGCCCGCGCCTCGATTTCGGTCCGGCGGATGCGCTGGATGCAAAAAGTGCATTTCTCCATAATGCCGCGTGTCCGGACGGTCACGTCGGGGTTGAGTTGCTCGTTCAATGGTTCTGGGAATTCCGGCCGAAACCAATTGAAGGTTCGGACTTTATAGGGGCAGGCGCTGCCGCAGAACCTCGTGCCGATGCAGCGATTGTAGATCTGAGCATTCAAGCCTTCCTCGTTGTGGTAGGTTGCAAACACCGGGCAGACCGGCTCACAGGGCGCCTTGGTGCACTGCTGGCACATCACTGGCATAAAGCGCGCCTTCACATTTGGATACTCGCCTTCCCAATAGCGATGAATGATGATCCAGTGCGCCCAGCGACCATAGGCCGCCTGCTTTTCGCCGACAACCGCTACATTATTTTCGGCATGGCAAGCAACCACACATGCTTGGCAGCCGGTACAGCGGTCCAGGTCAACTACAAGCACCCAGCGCGTTTTGCCATCAGCCAAGGGATTCACGTCCTTCGCCATCCAAACTCTCCAATCTCGCCAAGACTTGTTTCTTTCCGGTCGGCTCGAGGCGCACGCGAGTCGCTCCCCAGGCCAAAGATCCTGTGTCCGGGTCGGTGACGGGCGCCACCAATGTGAGCGGATTGCTTCCGTTCACCGCCTGGGCAAAGCGGCCATAGTCACGATGTCCTTGCCCGATCGGGATGGCGATCACATCTGGCCGAATGCCAGGGTAGATGACGCACGGCGCCTCCAACGCGCCATGCGGCGACTCCACTCGTACGACGTCGTTATCACTCACACCCAGCGAAATGGCAGTTTTGGGATTTAGCTCCACCCACATTCCCCATTGCACTGTCGTCATGGGGTCGGGCGTCTCCTGTAGCCACGGTAAATTTGCGCCGCGCCCATCGGAAAGAGTCGTCGAAGGATATGGGTAGAGGTGGTAGGGGTAAGTTTCAGGGTTACCAGCGAACTGTGGATTGGATATGGGCAGAGGACTCTGCGCTATTTCCGTTATCTCAGGCTCGCGGCGGATCTCCTTTTCGGACCACCAACCGCCAAACTGGCGCCAGAGCGCCCATAAGCCGGCCGGAGTCCGGGCGTCGTAGGCACCCAGGCTGGAGCCTTGCAACTCGCCAATTGTTTCTTCCAAGTATGACGCTTCATCGGCCCAGGGAAGAGCCTGAGCTATATTGCCCTCCAGAAGAGCAGCCAACGCTAACAGAACATCTGCAGTAGCCCGCGTATCGTACAGCGGACGTACCACCGGTTGCTGGCTGCTGATGACCGGCCGGTCCGCTCCAGGCGAAGGTACCTGGTAGCCCCAGGATTCCAGGTAGGTGTGGTCGGGCAGA
>DASWHG010000081.1:0-9242 GCA_036393315.1 Anaerolineales bacterium
GCTCGTGATCGGGTGCAGCCCGAAGATGGCGCGGGTGAACTCTTCCTGCCCCGCGCCCATCAGGCCGAAGATCCCCACGATTTCGCCGTGCCTGACGTCGCAGGAGATGTCGTGCAGCACACCCTCGACCGATAGGTTGGCCACCCGGAAGGCGACGTCCCCAATGGGCACAACTTCTTTGGGATACTGGTCGGTCAGCTGGCGGCCGACCATCATGGTTATGAGCGTTTCCTGGTCAGCCTGATCGACCGGAAGCGTCTGGATCAACTTGCCATCTCGCAGCACGGTGACCCGCTGGCCCACCAACGGGACTTCGGCCAGCAGGTGCGAGATGTAAACGATCCCAACCTCGCGTTCCCGCAGGCGCTGGATGGTCTCGAACAGACGGGCGCGTTCCGTGTCGGAAAGCGCCGAAGTCGGCTCGTCCAACAGCAGGATCTTTGGCTGCTTGGTCAGCACCCTGGCGATTTCGGTGAGCTGCTGCTCAGCGACGTCCAGCTGGCGGACTTCAAGGCGCGGGTCGATGTTCACGCCCAACACTTCCAGGCTCTTCTCCGCCTGCTGGAACATTTTTCGCCAGTCCAACCTCCCGGAGGCGGTCTTCGGCCACTGCCCCAAGAAAATGTTCTCGGCCACGGTCAGCGCCGGGATCAGGCTGAGTTCCTGGTAGACCATGCCGATCCCCAACTCCTGGGCCCGCTCCGGCGTGAATTCGTGAATCTCCTGGCCCCGGATGTAGATCCTGCCTGAGTCCCTCGGGACGGACCCACTTAAGATCTTCATCAGGGTCGATTTTCCCGCGCCGTTCTCGCCGAGGAGAACGTGCACTTCTCCGGGGTACAGGTCGAAGTCGACGTGGTCCAGCGCGTGCACGCCGGGATAATGCTTGTCGATCTGCTCCATGCGGAGCAGGGGTTGGCGGGGGGTGGGTTCGGTGGCGCTCATCAGTCGGGCGACCTCTACTGGGTAGTATAACCGCCATCCACGCTCAGGATGGCTCCAGTGGCATACCCGACTTCGTCGCTCGCCAGGAACAGGATTGCGGCGGCGATCTCCTCGGGACGGCCAAGGCGATTGAGCGGCCGGCAGGTCTCCAGCGCGCGGCGCGCGGCAGCGGGATCCGGCGCACGTTGGACGGCTGCCTGGACCAACGGGGTATCGGTAGTCCCCGGGCAGATGCTGTTCACGCGCACCCCGAGCTCGGCGAAGTCGACGGCGCAGCTGCGGGTCAGCGCGATCAGGCCTCCCTTGGAAACGTTGTAGGCCACCTGCCCCTTGATGCCGACCAGGCCGGCCTCGGATGCCACGTTGACGACCACCCCGCCTCCATTCTTGACCATTTGTTGGACCGCGTGCTTCGTACACAGAAAAGCGCCGGTCAGGTTCACGGACAGTACCCTCTCCCAGATCTCCAGGGGCGTGTCGAGAGCGTTCGCCTGGAAGTATATCCCGGCGTTGTTGACCAGGATGTCCAGGCGTCCCCAGCGGGCGACGACCTGTTCCATCGTCGCCTGCACTTCTGCTTCTTTCGAGACGTCGGTCTTGAAGAACATAGCCTCATCCGGTGATCCCTGGATCTGCTTAACGGCTCGCTCTCCCTCCGCCTTATTCAAATCCAGGATGGCGACGTTTGCGCCTTCCGCGGCGAAGGCGGCGGCCGCTGCACGGCCGATCCCCAACGCAGCGCCCGTCAAAACGGCAACTTTACCTTCAAATCTCATCGTTCACTCCTCTCTACATCCGGGAGCGATCCCCCGGCCTGGACCCGGCCGGCCTTCTCTCCTCCTTCCATGCAGAAGGGGTTGTGTGGGCACTGCGCGCCCACACAACCCGGTGAGCCTGTTCCTACCCAGGGGAAAGGCAGGACAGGAGGAAGAGGGCTTATTGGCAGGAATCCTTGATGCCCTCCCAATCGATGGGCGGAAGCACCGGATCGGGGTAGAACTGCCGGGCATTTACCTGGTAAGCGATGCGCGGCCGGATGTCAAAGGTCTGGGGTACCTCCAGGCCACAGGCCCGCCGTACCGCAAACTCGGTGCCGAACCAGCCCCAATCTGCAAAGCCGTGGGTGGTCTCGGCCACGATCTTCCCCTCGGCAATCCGGTCGACCGATTCTGGGGTCACGTCGTTGGTGAAGATCGCGACCTTCTCATCGCCGACGACTGGCCCCTCATTTGCGAGCTCCAGACGACCGGCACCCTCGGAGGCCAGCATAGCCCCGAGACCCATCTCGTTGGAAGCCGCCCAAAAGAAGTCCAGGTTCTCCGGGTTGGCCTGTAGGAAGTCCTCGGCGCACTTCACGCCTTTCTCGCGATTCCAGTCCGCCGCGCAGGGAGAGCCGAGGATCTCGATCCCCGGGTACGGGTCCAACACGTTGTGGAAACCGTTGAGGCGGGCAGTGGAGAAGAATCCTCCGGCAACGCCCTCGATGATGACGCCCCGAGCGACGATCCCGGCCTTGTCTTCATCCGAGAGCCCACCGTACAGCTCCCGCCAGAAGTCGATGTCGAGGTACTGGTCCGCAGCAACCTCGACGGTTTCGCCAGATCCCAGCACCCCAGGCCCGCCGAAGTAATCCAGGAGCGAGTAAGCTGTGACCTCTGCGCCGACGGTGTTGTCGAAGCCTATGTAGGAATCGATCGTCAATCCCTCGATGGGCTCCAACAGGTTGACAATGATCACGGGGATCCCCTGCTCGTTCGCTTTCTGGACCGCAGGCTTGATCACCTCCACCTCGATCGGCGAGATGGCGATCACATCGACCTCGCGTTGAATGTAGTCTTCGATGATCGCGACCTGGTCCGCAAAGGCTACGTGGGTGGCCGGGGACTGCGAGATGACTTCGATGTTGAACCCGTGAGCTCTGCCATCGGCAGCCGACTTTTCGAAGAAGTCGGTCGCAGTCTTGAACACGCCAGTGATATCCGGGGGCGTCCAGCCGATCACGATTGGCTGCTGCCAGCGGGCCTCCTCAGCCGCTGGAGGCGCTTCAGTGACCGGCGCTTCAGTCGCCTGAGGCGGGGCTGCCTGAGGTTGGCAGGCGGTCGCTACCAGGCTCAAAGCGACGAATACGCCCAACAGGATTAGGATAAACCTCTTCTTCTGAGACATGGCACTACTCCTTCTTGTTCTGAGAAAAATAAGATGTTGGTGTCGTGGACGAGTCGGTTCATTGAAACAGCCTGACACGAAATCGAGCCAACAGGGCGTACACTTCTTCCCCTTGCGAACCTCCTTTCCATGGGTTGCGTGTCCTTTCCCTTCGATCCGATCTCCTGGTGAAAGCGTGCAGACCCACGATCTCGCCTTCTCCCAGGATTAGCCGTTATTCTCCTGCCTGCGCTGAACCGGCCCGTGGTTGGTAGACCAGAGGAGGGCGCAGCTGCTCGGCGATACCTGCCAGGCGCTCAAAGAGGCCGCCGGCAATCTCGATGTGCAGCACCTCGGCGATCACCTGTGTCCAGCCGTGCAGGAAGTACAGCCAGCCATCTTCAACCCGAACGCTGCGGCTCTCTCGCTGCGCCATGGCCTGGTGCCAGAAATCCAGTTCGCCGCGATAATTGATCTCCCAGGCAATGCCGTTCCTGGGGAACAGCCCGTCGTCCGTGACCGGCGAGCCGGGCGAATCTTTCCCCATCCCGGTGGCGTTGATGACGAGGCTGCCGTCCGGGAGCCCGGCCATGATGGCATCGTTCTGCCGAGGGTCTGCGTTGCAGATGTACTCGAAGTGGACGTCCGTTACCAGGCTCTCGACCATGGCCTGCAACGAATCCAGCCTGCCCTGGGAGCGGTTGACGACGATCATTTTTTGGGGCCGGTCAGCCGGGTCTTGCTTGTTCATGAAGTGCAGTGCGATTGCCTTTCCGGAGCCGCCGGCTCCGAAGCACAGCGCCTGCCCGCCGGTGAGCCCAAAATAACCCGGCTCCAGGATGGCGTCCAGACTCAGCCCGGCAGTCAGCGGGTCTTTGGCGTGGCCGATCAACCGGCCGTCGCGCATCGAGATGCTCGACACTTCCCCGGTCAGCCGGGCGGACTCGTGCAACTCGTCGAACAGGTCACGGGCGGCCTCCAGCAGGTCGATCTTGTGGGTGGTGACCAGCGCACCCAGGGAAAGCGGGTCGAACTTGATTTGCGCCACCGTCCGCCGGTAAGCTTCCGGCCGGTCGTGAATTTGATGGTCGATCCCTTCAATGACCACTTCCGGCCTGCCGAGCGCCTCCATCCAGCGTGGAAAGACTTTCATGATGGAGGATTGGGAGGTGGTCACGCCGATGAAAAAGAAGGTCGGGACGGTCTTTGTGATCATCCGGATGTTGTCCTCGTCGGCCATACGGCATTCTCCGGGTAGTTTACGATTCACATCTCTGACTTCGAACCTACGTGACCTGGCGAGCTCGTTCGAGCGCCTGGACGAACGTCCTGGCGATGGCGGTTATCTCTGCGAAGCGCCCTTCCTTCGCCAGGGAGGTAGGGCACAGGTTGCTCCCGGCGCCAACCGCAACGGCGCCAGCTGCAAACCACTCGGCGATGTTCTCCGGGCTGACGCCTCCGCTCGGCATCAGCGGGATGTCAGGGAAGGGAGCCCGCACGGCTTTCAGGTAATGGGGACCGGCGAACGAGCCGGGGAACAACTTGACGATGTCGGACCCCAGGCGGTGTGCCCGGGCGATCTCCGAGGGGGTCAACGCGCCGATCATGATTGGAACGCCAGTCGCTTTCATGGCGCCGGCCAGCGCTTCGTCGCAGTGCGGGCTGACCAGATAGCGCGCCCCGGCTTCCACGGCCTCCACCGCCTGTCCGGGCTCGGTCAAGGTGCCCATGCCCAGCAGGATGGCCTGGCCATACTCCTCATCCAGGGCGCGCACCACTTCGGCTGCTTTGGGAGTTGTGTAGGTGATCTCGATGCCGGACACGCCGCCATCCACCAGCGCGGCGACTATGTCCAACGCCAGCTCTCGCGAGGGACCGCGGATCACCGCCAGCAATCCCAATTCGCGCACTCTTTTGAGTGTTGTTTCTTTCAATGCGACCATTTTCGATCGTCCGTCGTCCATTCTCTTTCATCCCTCGCTTACACGACCCGGTGCAGTGGCGCCTCGCCGCGCAGCACCGCCAGGCAGTCGCGCAGTGCCATCCAACCCATGGCGTTGGTGGCGCTGTCGGTGTGGGAGCCCATGTGGGGCGTGGCAATCACCTGGGGGAGCGCCAGCAAAGGATTGTCCTCCGGCGGCGGTTGGGCGACAAAGACGTCCAGGGCTGCACCGCCCAGCTGGCCGCTCTGCAGCGCGGCCAGCAGTGCAGCTTCGTCGATCAGCTCGCCGCGCGCCGTGTTAATGAGGAACGCGCCTGGTTTCATTCGCTCCAGGAAACCAGCGCCGACCATGCCTCTCGTGTCCGGCGTCAGGGGGCAGTGCAGGGATAAGAAATCCGCCCTGCGCGTTACTTCATCAAGGGGGAGCAGCTGCACCTCGGCGAGTTCTACCGGCGCAGTCGTGACCAGGGGATCGTAGGCCAGGATAGTGCAGTGGAAACAGCGCAACCGCCGCGCCACCTGCTGGCCGACGGCGCCAAAACCGATCAGGCCGGTCGTCTTTCCTTCCAGGGCCAGGCCTTTCCAGCGCGGCCAGCCGCCGGATTTCGTCGCCTGGACGGCGGCGGGGAGATCCCGCGCCAGCGCCAGCATCAGCCCGATGGTCAATTCGGCCACCGCGCCGGCGTTGGCCCCGGGCGTGTTGGTGACCACGATGCCGCGCTCTTCGGCCGCCTGGAGATCCACCGCATCGACACCCACCCCATACCGGGCGATCACCTTCAAGCGGCCAGCCGCCTGGATCGCCTCCCGGTCGATATTGTCCAGCCCAGCGATCATGCCATCGACCCCGCGCAGCAACTGCACGAGCTCCACCGACGCCAGCGGCCGGCCGGACGGGTTGTAGATCACCTCCCCGACCTGGCTCTCCAGGAAGACCTTGATCTCGGGGTCGTCCCGGCCGAAAGATGTCGGCGTCACCAGCACCCGGCAATCCTTCAGGGAGATCATCACCTTGCCTCCGGTGGGAGCCAGCGCGGGTTGTCGATCACCTGAGGGTTGCCCTCCTGCTCGACCACCCGCTTGCGAAACCCTTGCTTCTCGATCGATCCGTAGTCGTGGCCCGCGTGGCCAGGATAGGCGAAGAAAGTCACCAGGTCCTCGCTCCGGTGGGTGTTGACGGAGCGGTGGGCCCAGCGCGGCGGGACGTACAGGACGGTGTCCCTGCGCAACGTCGCGACTTCCCAATCTCCATCAGGCGTCTCCATCACCATGTGACCTTCGCCCTGCAGGCAGTAATAGATCTCGGCCGTATCCAGAACCACGTGATAGTGCCCTTTCGTCATGAAGTACTCGTTCCCTACTTTGCCGGGATGCACAATGGACAGGCCATGCAGCAGTTCTCCGGCGACTTTCGGGCGCTGCATTTCGTACACCTCGTAAACAAGGCGGTCTTCAGCGGAAAGCAAGACGCGGTACGCATCCTGTTCCAGGAACTGGCCCTCCATATCCGAGAGCCTGCGGATGACGTGGTAATCGAACCGGCTCGGAACGATCGAACCTGCCTGGGATATTTCGAAGGTTGAGGGTCGCTTCGTGTCAGCGCTCATCGTCAATTTCCAAGGATGAAGGACTCCCCGGCCGGACCGGTCAGGGTTCCATAACCACTTTGAGCCATTTGCCGTCCTCGGCGGCTGCAAACGCGGCGCGGGCCTCACGTAACGGGTAACGCCTGCCGACCAGCCGGAGCAGGTCGATGCGCTTCGAGCCGGCGATCGCAGCCGCGCGGCGGCAATCGTCCGTGCTGCAAGCCGTCGTGCCCGTCACGACCAGCTCTTTATAGTGAATCAGGTTGGTGTTGAGATTCACTTTGGGCCGGTCTTTGGGCAACCCGCCGAAGAAGTTGATCCTCCCGCCGATGGCAGCCAGCTCCACAGCGCTCTCCTGCGCCAGATGCGAGGGCGCGGCCACGATCACCGCGTCGGCTCCCTCGCCATTTGTTTCTTCTTCAATCAGCCCGGGAAGGTCCTCCTCTTCCGGGTTGGAGACCCGGTCGATGCCCAGGCCGCGCGCCTGGGCGACTCGCTCGGGGTTGATCTCGCTGACGATCACCCTCCTGGCGCCGCGTAATTGGGCGAGCAGGGCGTGCATCACCCCGATGGGTCCTGCACCGATGACCAGCACCACCTCGCCGGGCTGGATGCGCAGGGCGTCCTGGCCGCGCAGGACGCAGGCGAACGGTTCGATCAATGCAGCCGCAGCCGGGTCCAGGCCGGCGCTGACCGGGATCAGATTGCCCTGCAGGATGGCTGCCGCCGGGACTCGCAGGTACTCTGCAAATGACCCGTCCAGGGTGATGCCGATCGCCTCGTAGTTGGCGCAGCGGTTGTTGTTTCCAGACACGCATTGGCGGCAGTGGCTGCAGCCCATGTTGGGCGCCACGAAGACACGCTGGCCAGGGGACAGACCTTTGACTTCCGCCCCGACCTCGACGATGTCCCCGACCACCTCGTGCCCGGGGATGCGCACTGTGCTGGGGGTGTACATGCGATGCGCCCCGTGCAAGATGCGCAGGTCGGTGCCGCAGATGCCCGTGCTGGCCACTCGGATCAACGCTTCACCCGGTCCGATTTCGGGCACCGGCCGCTCTTCGACCCTGAGGTCGTCCGGCCCGTAGTACACCGCAGCCAACATGCGCGCGCTCATCGTCCCGTGATATCTCCCATCACTTCGGGTAAATACACCACCCGTTCCTCCAGGAAAGACTTCGTCCCGGCCAGCACGCCGGCGACAGCCCAGCGACCGTCCTCGCCGCCTACGATGGGCTGTTTTCCGGCCCGGATGCACTCGACGAAGTGTTCCATTTCACGGATATAGGCCCAGTCGAAGCGCTGTGGCCAGGTGCGGTAGATGGGCGTGACCAACCCGTGGTCACGGTCGGTACAGACCACCACGGCCTGGCCTTTCAGCTCGCCGATCTGCAGGATCCCTTTCTCGCCGACGATCTCGACCCGGGCGTCGTAGCCGTAGTCGCACGGGCACACGCCGGAGATGCTCCCCAGCCCCCCATTTTCGAAGCGGATGTTCACCAAAACGTTGTCGTAAAAATGCTCGGTCGTCACCCCGCGGGCTTTACCCTTGAAATTGGCCACATCGACGTAGACCCGCTCGTAATTGGAGCTCATTAACCAGCGAGTGCAGTCCCAGTCGTGACTGTTGACTTCGGCGAGCATGCCATTTGAGGTGGTTAGATCCCGCGCCCAGGGCGGCGGCAGGCCAGGGCCGTGGGTCAGGGACTTGATCAGCATGGGCTGGCCGATTTCCCCCGCCTGGATGCGCTCGGCCGCGGCGGCGAAATCCGGATCGAAGCGACGCATAAAGCCCAGCTGCAGCAGGACGCCGTTTTGTTCGGCCGCGTGAATGATGGCATCGCACTCCTCCAGATTCAAGGCCATGGGTTTCTCTAAAAAGACGTGCATCCCGGCTTTGGCCGCGCTGATGGCCAGCTCTCCGTGGGTGAAGGTGGGCGTGGTGATCACCACCGCGTCGAAATCTCCGGCCTCCAGTGCTTCTGCGAGCGACCCAAAACGCCCTTTTACGCCGAACCGGTCGGCGGTGGCGTTCAAAATCGCTGGATCGGAGTCGACCATCGTGGCCAGTTCCCCTCTTGGGACGTGGTTTACCAGGGAGTTCGCATGGACTTTCGCAGCTCGCCCGGCCCCTACCAGGCACACCCTTACAGAGCTTGGCATTTTCGCTCCTGTTTGGAATGGTCGTATTTTCTTTTTATGACAGCGGGAAGGTTTCCAATACCAGTAAGACCCAGCAGTAATGCTGGTATGATGTAATCCTGTAATTACAATTCTAGCAAAAAATAAAGTTCTCGTCAAGTAGAATCGCTCGCCCGAGCCGCTGAGCCGCGGAGAAAAACGAAAGAAGTTCTCTGCGCTCGCTGCGGCTCTGCGTGAGAAAAAGGAATCTCTCGCAGGGCTCGCGGAGTCGCTGAGAGAAAAAAGTCTTTCATCGGGATCAGCGGTTAGCGGCGCTTCAATGAGGGGATGACAGGGGCGATCAAGTTGTCGATCTACTTCTTGACAAGTATGTCTATTGATCGTTACATTTGTCCTAGAAATCAGTCACAAAAGACAGTTGATTTTCAGAAAAGTATACAGTATACTTTGCGCCTGGGAATCCAGCGGGGGACGTTTGCTTT
>DASWHG010000082.1:0-10991 GCA_036393315.1 Anaerolineales bacterium
AATAGCCCACTGCGCCCTGCCGTACTCGTTACGAGAAAGACCAGTATCCCCAGGAATGGCAGTGACGCGACGACTGCCGACCATATTTTATTCGTTTGCCTGAGTTCTATGTAGAGCGCGAGAGACATCGTGCCAAAAAGGATCATGATCACGATATCCAGGAGATTAAGGACATTCAGTAAGTTCTGTTGAACCCCGCTGAACCCGGCATTAAGTTTGTAGAGGACAACGAGCCAATTATTTTGTAATGGCGTGAACCAGCCGGTTAGGGTGGTCGGCTGAGTTCCTGCGGTAATGATGCCAGTGATCCCGATCAGGAACTCTTTATCTACTTTCTGAAGGGCAGCGGTCAGATAAGTAAAGAATTGCCCTGGATCATCATCCGAAGGATCGAGGGATAGCCAGGTGACCGGAAAATCTACCGTGTTCAGCCATTCGCTAATGCAGGTGGTTTTTCCAAAACCGGCCGGAGCCGACACCAGCGTGATTTGCCGGCCGGCCTGCAGCCCTTCATTCAATCGTTGGATGAGGTGTGGGCGTCCAATTCGTTTGGGAGGAATCGAAGGAAAGTAAAGTTTTGTTGCCAGTAAATTCGCCATCAAACGACCATTCCGTTCAAATTTAGGCTCGACCTGGAACTCGTGAAGTAAGATAAGAGTATTATAGTTTGGAGTTACGCAGTTCAGGAGAAAATTGTGGTTGACGCAATATTAATTATTAAGTATAATGCGCCTATTCAATTAGATAATCTGGCTCTCTCTGGGAGGAGTAGGTGACAAGGCGCTGACAGAGAAAGAGTGGCCACAGGCTGAGAGCCCCCCCAGCTGCCTGCAGCTGAATGTCGCCCAGATGAACCGCCGAAGAAATCGATCCTGTTTCCAAGGATTCGAGAGTAAACCGGCGCGGGCAGCCCGTTACAGCGAAACCCAGATGGTTGTCTGGGTTACAAGAGCGCCGGAGCGGTAACGTCCGGCGAAGCGAGGTGGTATCGCGGAAGGGATTATCCTTTCGTCCTCATTAGGACGAAAGGTTTTTTGTTTAACGGAGGTGGTGATGTCTCTATCGAAACATTATGACCCGAACGAAGTGGAACCGCGGCTGCAGGCCTTTTGGGAGGCGGAGAAGATCTATCATTTCTCGCCCGGCGCGGAGGGCGAAGTCTTTTCGATCGATACGCCTCCGGCGACCGTCTCGGGTCAATTACACCTGGGTCACACCTATTCTTACACCCACCCCGACCTCGTGGCCCGCTTCCGGCGCATGCGCGGATCAAATGTCTTCTACCCGATGGGGTACGACGACAACGGCCTTCCGACCGAGCGCCTTGTGGAAAGGCAACTCGGCGTCACGGCTGCCGAGATCGGGCGCCGCGCCTTCATCGAAAAATGCCTGCAGGTCAGCGAACAGGCCGAAAAGGACTACCAGGCTTTGTGGCAGCGCCTGGGACTTTCGATCGACTGGCGATACACCTACCGCACGATCGACGATCGCTCCCGCCGCATCTCCCAGAAATCCTTTATCGATCTCTACCGGCAAGGCCTGGTCTACCGCCAGCAAGCTCCGGCGATCTGGTGCCCAACCTGCCAGACGGCGATCGCCCAGGCCGAAGTGAACGACCTGGAACGCAGCAGTGAGTTCGTCACCCTGACCTTTCAGCTCGAAAATGGAGACGCGCTTCCCATCGCCACTACGCGCCCCGAGCTTTTGCCTGCCTGTGTCGCCGTGTTCGTCCACCCCGAGGGCAAACGCTTCCGCAGCCTGGTGGGGCAAATGGTGTCCGTCCCGCTGTTCGGGCAGCAGGTTCGCATCCTGGAGGACCCGCAGGCCGATCCCGAAAAGGGGACCGGGGTGGTGATGTGCTGCACGTTCGGCGATACCACCGACAAGGAATGGTGGTACACTCACCAGCTGCCGCTCGTGGAAGCCATCTCCCGAGACGGGCGGATGACCGAGGCCGCCGGGGAGTTCGCCGGCCTGGCGATCGAGGAGGCCCGGCGCCAGATCGTCACGGCCCTGGAAGCGCGCGGACTCGTGCTTGGCCGCCAGCCTGTCTTGCATACGGTGCGCGTTCATGAGCGCTGCGACACGCCGGTGGAGTACCTGATGAGCCAGCAGTGGTTCGTACACGTGCTGGACCACAAGCCAGCCTTACTGGAGGCCGGCGAACAGGTTCACTGGATCCCCGAGCACATGCAGGCTCGCTACCAATCGTGGGTGGAAAACCTGGCCTGGGATTGGTGCATCTCTCGCCAGCGCTACTTCGGCGTTCCTTTCCCGCTCTGGTACTGCCAGGCCTGTGGTGAAGTGATCCTGGCGGACGAGAGCCAGCTGCCCGTCGATCCCACTGATACGCCGCCTCCCGGTCCATGCTCGTGCGGCAGCACCGACTTCTCCCCGGAGGTCGATGTCCTGGACACCTGGGCTACATCATCGATGACCCCACAGATCGTGGGAGGCTGGTCCGCTGGAGAAGATCCTTCCGGTGAGAAGCTCTACGAAAGCGTATTCCCCTTTTCTTTACGCCCGCAGGGGCACGAGATCATCCGCACCTGGGCATTCTACACGATCGTCAAATCGCTCCTGCACTTCGGGACGATCCCGTGGAAAAACGTCGCTATTTCGGGCTGGGGAATCGCCGGAGAGGGGATGGGCAAGATCAGCAAAAGTCGCGGGGGCGGGCCGGTCGCACCACTGGAAATGATCGACCGGTACTCGGCAGATGCGGTGCGCAATTGGGCAGCCAGTACCGGGCTGGGTAAAAATGCCGTTATTTCCGAGGAGAAGATCCAGGTCGGGGCCAGGCTGGTTACCAAAATCTGGAACACGGCCCGATTCAGCGAAAGGTTCCTGTCCGGGTACCACCCACTGAAGGGATCTGAGACGGCGGCAGAGAGCCAACCTCTCGATTCACCTGCACCGCTGCCGGAATTCACTCCCGCGGATCGGTGGATCCTTTCTCGCAGCCAGAGGCTGGTCCGGCGAGTGACTCACCTGCTCGAGGAATACGAACACGCAGCCGCCAAGAGCGAGATCGAGAATTTCTTCTGGAACGATTTTGCAGACAATTACCTGGAGATGTGCAAGCAGCGCCTGTACGCCGAGGATCATCCTCAGGGATTGGCTGCCTGCTTCACGCTTAACCATGTGCTGCTGAACACGATCAAACTCTTTGCGCCGTTCCTTCCACATGTGACCGAAGAGATCTACCAGGGATTATTCGCTGGCAAGGAGAAATCCCAGGCAGGCAAACCCAACTCGATCCACCTCTCGAGCTGGCCAATCCCGGATGAAAATCTGGAAAATGAGGCGGCAGAGCGCGTCGGTGAATTGCTCGTATCCATCGCAACGGCTGTACGCCGTTATAAAAGCGTACGCAGCCTGCCCTTGAGCACGGAAGTGGAAGGCTTGGAACTGGCCACCGTTGAGGATGATCTGGCCATGCAGTTGCAGGCTGCAACCAGCGACCTGCAGAGCGTCACGCGCGCCCGCTCTATTGAAGTGGTAGCCGGCTTTCAGCCGGATCGAGAAGTGATCCAGGCGGATGGAACCGTGCGTTTGGCGATCCGCAGTGCCAAAGATTCTTAATTGGAGTGAATACTTATGCCTTCATCCCCATTACCGAAAACCTACGATTTTAAATCCACCGAGAAACGCATCTACCAGTGGTGGGAGGAGCACGGATACTTCAAGCCCTCGAATGACCCCAACGAACCCGGCTTCGATCCCTCGTTCGAACCTTTCGTCATCTCGATCCCCCCACCCAACGTGACCGGCGAGCTGCACCTGGGCCACGCCATGTTCGTCTCGATGGAAGACCTGATGATCCGCTACCATCGCATGAAAGGCATCCCCACCCTGTGGGTTCCCGGCACAGACCACGCGGGCATTGCTACCCAGCTACAGATCGAGAAAGCCCTGGCGAAGGAGGGGCTGACTCGCGAGCAAATCGGCCGGGAGGAGTTCCTGCGGCGAACCTGGGCCTGGAAGGAAAAATACGGCGGGATCATCACGCAGCAGATCCGCCGCCTGGGCGCTTCCTGCGACTGGACTCGGGAGCGCTTCACCCTCGACCCGGGGCTCTCTCGAGCCGTGCGAGAGGCCTTCGTCCGTTTGTGGGAGAAGGGACTGATCTATCGCGGCCCGCGCTTGATCAACTGGTCGCCTGGCCTGAAGACCGCCGTCTCTGACCTGGAGGTGGAATATTCGCAGGAGCCGGGCAAGTTGTATTACTTCAAGTACATGTTAGCCGGATCGGAGTCGGAGTTCATCCCGGTCGCCACCACCCGGCCCGAGACCATCCTTGGAGATACCGCCGTTGCCGTGCATCCGGAGGACCCCCGGTTCCAGCAGTATGTTGGACGCCGGGTTGTGGTGCCCATCCTTGGAAGGGAGATCCCGGTCATCACGGATGAGTACGTGGATCGCGAGTTCGGGACAGGCGCGCTGAAGATCACCCCGGGTCACGATCCGAACGATTACGCCATCGGCGAAAGGCACAACCTGCCGGTCATCTCGGTCCTGGACGAGGCCGCCCGAGTCAATGGAAACGGCGGCCCTTACGCCGGGCAGGACCGCTTCGAGGCGCGCAACAACCTGTGGGAAGACATGCGTTCGGCCGGGTTAGTGATCAAGGAGGAGCCTTACCTGCTCAACATCCCCCGCTCGCAGCGCGGGGGCGAGATCGTCGAGCCCATGATCTCGACTCAATGGTTCGTCCGCATCCAGCCGCTTGCCGAGGCCGCGTTACAGGCGGTGCGGGATGGTCGTGTCCGCATCATCCCGGAGCGCTTCACCAAGGTGTACTACAACTGGCTGGAGAATATCGAGGATTGGTGCATCTCACGCCAGCTGTGGTGGGGACACCGCATCCCGGTCTGGTATTGCCAGGCTTGCGGCGAGGTGATTGTCGCCCGGGAAGACCCAACAAACTGCCCCAAGTGCGGGAGCGAGGAGCTCGTCCAGGACCCGGATGTTTTGGATACCTGGTTTTCGTCCGGTCTGTGGCCTTTCTCCACCCTGGGCTGGCCGGAGGAGACTCCGGATTACCGTTATTTCTACCCAACCTCAGTGCTGGAGACCGGCTACGACATCCTCTTCTTTTGGGTAGCCCGCATGATCATGGACGGATTGGAGTTCACCGGCCAGGTCCCTTTCCACACCGTGTACCTTCACGGGCTGATCCGGGACGAACACGGACGGAAAATGAGCAAGACCTATGGCAACGTGATCGACCCACTGGAGGTAATGGACGAGCTGGGCACGGATGCGCTGCGTTTCACACTGCTGGTCGGCTCGACCCCCGGCAATGACACGAACCTGAGCATTGATAAGGTCGAGGCCAACCGCAACTTTGCCAATAAGATCTGGAACGCAGGAAGGTTCGTTGTCTCTGCGCTGAACACGGTTGCTGGGCAGGCAATATTGGATAAAGCAGAAGAGGCGAATCTCAGGACATTGGCCGATGCCTGGATCCTGGCGCGCCTGGCGGAGTTGGAGCGAGACGTGGAGCGGCTCTTCCAGAGCCACCAGTACGGCGAAGCAGGCCGCCAGATCTACGACTTTTTCTGGAGCGAGTTCGCCGACTGGTACGTCGAAATCGCCAAGCTGCAGCTGGCCGGTGGAGGCGCGCGGGCCTTCGCCACCGCCCGGCACCTGGTGCACGTCCTGGACACCAGCCTGCGCCTGCTGCACCCCTTCACGCCCTTTGTCACCGAAGAGCTGTGGGGTCACTTGAAAGCAACAGCCCAAAAAGCCTCGCCCGCCCTTAAACCCGCCCCTGGTTGGGAAGAATCTCTCATCTGCGCCCGCTGGCCTGAACCGTCACAACCGGCCGAATGGGAAACTCAGGCTGTAGCCGATTTCTCATTGGTGATGGAGATCGTGCGCGCCATTCGCAACCTGAGGGCGGAGAAAAATGTCCCCCCAGGCCGGCGCATCCCGGCGATGCTGGTTGGCGGTGAGCGGACCGAAATCCTGCAACAGCAGGCGGCGACGATCGCCGCCCTTGCCCAGCTGGACGCTCAAGCTTTGGAGATCGTCGAATCGCAAACGGAAAGGGTGGAAGGGCAGGTCACTCTCGTCGTCGGCTCGGTGGAGATCTACCTTCCCCTTGGCGGGCTGGTGGACGTTGCAGAAGAGCGGGCGCGTCTCGAGAAGGAACTGGATGAGGCCGAGGCTCAGATCAGCCGTCTGGAAGGACTTCTCGCAGGACCGTTCGCAGAGAAAGCTCCGGCACCCGTCGTGCAAAAAGAGCGCGAGAAGCTGGCAAACTACCGGGACACGGCCGACAGGCTCAAAGCACAGCTGCAGTCGTTATAACCGGAAGAACAAGGAGGAAATTGTGTATTTTCTGGCGGCTCCGCCGCCAGAAAATACACAAAATTCCCTGTCCCTCCTTCCCAACGGAAGGGGGGTTAGGGGGGATGGGGAATAAGAAGAGTTTCCGAATGCTTTCAAGCTTATCTTCAAACGGCCTGGCTTCGAGTATAATCGACCTACATTGGCAGGTAATGTTTGGGGGTATAAGACAGGTTATGGGGAAAATCCCAACGAAAACACAGGTATCCGCCGGGGGCGTTGCCTTCCGGAAACAGGCAGGCCAGATTGAAATCGCTCTCATCGCCGTCGACAATCGCTGGCAGCTTCCTAAAGGGATGGTGAACAAAGAGGAAGCGACGGAAGCCGCGGCCATACGCGAGGTGCGCGAGGAGACCGGCCTGGAGACCGAACTTGTCCAGCGGATCGATAAGATCGAGTATTGGTATTACTCGAAGTCTCGAGGGAAACCCATCCGTTTCCATAAGTTCGTTTATTTCTATTTGCTCCGTTTCCTCTCCGGGGACACCGCAGATCACGACCATGAAGTCACTGAAGCGCGCTGGGTCGAGATCGATCTGGCCATCGAAATCTTGACGTTTGAGAGTGAGAAACAAGTTGTGACAAAGGCGAAAGAACTGGTGGAGTCGAGGAAAGAATGAAGAAATCCGAAATCTTAGCCGCTCTCGAAGAAAGCCGGGAAGAATTCCTGGATGCCATCGAAGGGCTCACGGACGAAGACATGCAGCAGCCGGGAGTGATCCCGGATTGGTCCGTGAAGGATATCCTGGCGCACCTCACCCGCTGGGAAGCCGAGCTGGTCAAGCTACTATGGCAGGCGAGAAAAGGCCAGAAACCGACCAGCGTCCATTTTGCCGGGCAAAACGTGGACGAGACGAACGCACGCTGGTTCCAGGAATCAAGACTTCGCGACCTGGAGCGGGTGCTGGAGGACTTCCACGGCGTGCGTAACCAGACCCTGCGCCGGGTCGATGACCTGCCGGAGAACTCCTTCGAAGAACCGGGGCATTACCCCTGGCTCGCTGGCGAGCCTCTCTGGAAGTGGATTGCCGGGGATAGCTTTGAACACGAAGCTGAGCACTCGGAGCAGATCCGGGCCTGGCGTGAGAGGCTTGGTCTGTAAGACAGCAGACAATCACCGGAGGACCGGTCAGCATCGCCCCTTACCTGGACTACCTCCGGCAGAAGTACGGAGAGTTATACTCAATTTATCCGATGGGAGTGAGGAATTAATGCAAATTGGAGCTGTGTTTCCGCAAACCGAATTCGGCAGCGACCCCGCGGCCATTCGCGATTACGCGCAGACCGCCGAAGGACTCGGCTTCTCGCACATCCTGGCCTACGATCACGTCGTGGGGGCCAACCCGGACCGGCCGGGCGGGTGGAAAGGCCCTTACACTTACCTGACGCCCTTCCATGAGCCGTTCGTGCTGTTCGCCTACATGGCTGGGGTGACCCAGACGATCGGCTTCACTCCCGGGATCATCATCCTGCCTCAGCGCCAGACGGTATTGGTCGCCAAGCAGGCCGCGACCCTGGACGTGCTGAGCGGGGGGCGCCTGAGGCTGGGCGTCGGTTTGGGTTGGAACGAAGTCGAGTACATCGCCCTGGGCGAGGATTTTCACAATCGCGGCCGCCGCATGGAGGAACAGATCGCAGTGATGCGCGAGCTGTGGACAAAACCGCTGGTCAACTTCTCAGGACGCTGGCACACCATCCCCGATGCCGGGATCAACCCGATCCCGGTGCAACGCCCGATCCCGGTCTGGTTCGGCGGGCACGCTGAACCCGCCCTGCGCCGGATCGCTCGCCTGGCAGACGGCTGGATGCCGAACTATCGCTCCGCAGCCGAGGCCAGACCGGCCGTAGACCAGCTGGAGCGCTTTCTGGAACAGGCTGGCCGGGTCCGTGACAGCCTGGGGCTTGAAGCCCAAGGCTTGCCTTATGGCGATGGGGACCCAGCTGCCTGGGAGAAGCTCATCCAGGATTGGACAGACCTCGGAGCAACGCACTTCACCATCAACACCATGGGCGCCGGGTTCGACACTCCCGGCGACCACCTGGATGCCCTGCGGAAGTTCGCTACATCCGTTGGGATTTCACCATGACCGAACCGGTTTCGATGTTTACGTCATTACCGCGCGCACGGCGCTCGATTACGTCAGGATCTTGTGGAACTTTGTCCTAAAACCGGTCGAAAGCAACCCTGACCTTCACAACATCGTCGTGAATGAAAGCATCCTCATCGAGACGGTTGGTTCCCCCCAACCTGTGCAGGCGGATGGTGAGCCCCTTGGCCAGACCCCGGTGGAAATCCAGGTTGCAGCAGGCGCGGTGAAGGTGGTCGCCCCTGTTCAGGGAGAAACGTAATAATCCGAAAAACCAAAGGAGAAATTTATGAAAACCCGGCTGACAGATTTTACGATGGCGTATGACGAGACCGGGAGCGGCAAAACCATCCTGTTCATCCACGGTTTCCCTCTCAACCGGAAGATGTGGGAACCCCAGATCGAGGCTTTTTCCGATAACATGCACGTAATCGCTCCCGATCTGCGCGGCCACGGGGAGACAGAAGCGATACCAGGGCCGTATGAAATGGAGATGCTGGCAGATGATTGCCACGGACTCCTTGAAGCTCTCGGAGTCACCCAGCCGGTGGTCGTCTGCGGCCTGTCGATGGGCGGCTACGCCACCCTGGCATTCTACCGCAAGTATCCCGAGCGCGCTGCCGGCCTGATCCTTGCGGCCACGCGGGCTGGCGCCGATTCCGAGGAGGGAAAAGCCAACCGCGAGAAAGCAGCCGCACAGGCCCAGGAAAAGGGCGTGTCTGCGATCATCGACGGCATGCTGCCGAAGATCCTGGCGCCCGGAACTTACGAGACCCGGCCAGAACTGGTCGAACGGGTCCGTGAGATGATGGCGGAGACCTCAGTCGAGGGCGTGGTCGGCGCACAGCTGGGGATGAAAGAACGCCCAGATTCGACTCCTCTGCTCACGCAAATCCGGGTCCCGACCCTGGTGTTGCACGGCGCCGAAGACCAGATCCTCCCCCCGAGTGAGGCCGAGGCGACGCACACCGCCATCCAAGGTTCGCAGCTGCACATCCTGCCAGATGCCGGTCACCTGCTGAACCTGGAACAGCCAGAGCGCTTCAATCGGGCAGTGGCGGACTTCCTGGCTGCTCTGGTTTAGAAGTTCTCCGGCTGTAAAGCTTTCTAAGATATGAGATGAACAGAACCAGGATTCAGCCTGGTTACTCGGGCGCATCTACCCGGAAGAATGCGGGCATCTTCTTCCTGGTTTCGGTGCTCTTAATCGCCGGGTGCAGCCGAGGGGAAGCCCTGCTCACCCCCACCAGCGGGATCGCTTTTGTCTCCGACCGGGATGGGAACTGGGAGATCTACATCGTCCAGCTCGAAGGGTCAGGATTGGCCCGCCTGACAGAGAACACCACCGTGGATGCAGATCCAGGCTGGTCACCGGATGGGAAGCAAATCGCCTTCCGCTCCCGCCGGGACGGCAGCTCGGATCTTTTTATCATGGCAGCCGACGGCAGCCACCCGCAGAACTTGATTGGCGACCCGGAAGACAGCTTCGACGACGAGTTTGCGCCTGCCTGGAATCCGGACGGGGAGATGATTGCCCTTTATACCGACCGCTTCCCTCCCGCGCCAGAGTGCCCGAGCGGCGTCCACCGCCTGGCGTTATTCCCCAACGGCGGCCGCCGGGCTGACATTCAACTGCTGAATGTTCCGCCGGGCGAGCAAGAAACGTCTACCTGGTCGCCCGATGGCCGGTTTCTGGCTTACAGCTCGGGTTGCCGCGGCGCCGAGGCCCAGATTTTCATCTGGGAGCGGGATTCTGGACAAACCCGCCCCCTGACCCAGGAGCCGGATCACCAAACCAGCCCCGACTGGTCGCATGACGGTCGCTTCCTGGCGTTCGTTTCCAACCGTGAAGGTAACAGCGAAATCTACAAGTTCGAATTCGCCACGGGCGGCCTGAAGAACCTGACTCAACACCCGGCGCTCGATACCCACCCCACCTGGTCCCCGGGCGATTCATTCATCTCCTTCGTCTCGAACCGGGATGGAAACCAGGAGATCTATGTGATGGCTGCAGATGGTTCAGAGCCGCGTAACTTAACGAACCATCCAGCCCGGGACTGGGCCCCAGATTGGTCACCCATACCGTAAAGCCTTAGTGAGGAGCAAATATGCCAGGTGTAATTGACCCCGAGACAGTGTACGTGGATGATCTGCCCGGTATCTGGTCGCCGGTGCAGTGGGAGCTCAGCGAAGCAGAACGCATTCACGAGTTAGAAGAACAGGCTAAAGCCAGCCTGCTCGCAGCTGTCGACGTCCCCGAAGCGATCCTGCGCTTGCTGCTGGACGAAACGGAGATCGAGCGTGCCTACGAGCCGCCCAGTGGCTACGATCCGGACCAGCAGGGAGAATGGGACGACAGCCTGGTTACGTTCCAGTTCCGGCGGCAGATCCGCCTGGAGCGCGTCGAGCGCGAGTCAGATTCCATTTCCATCGAGTACAACTTCGGCGATCTGGGTTATTGGATCCTTGAGTTCGAACCGGAGAGGGTCACGATCGAGCGAATCTAGTTTTACTGGATTCTGATCGGCACGAAATATCTGTCTCTCT
>DASWHG010000083.1:0-2517 GCA_036393315.1 Anaerolineales bacterium
GCAGCCTGACCCTGACGGAAGAACAGGTCATCGAATTGGTGGCCGGGAACTTTTATGTGAATGTTCACACAGAAGCGAACCCGGGCGGCGAGATCCGCGGCCAGCTGCACCTGCTGGCCAGCGAGACCTTGAACGCGTTGCTGACAGGCAGGGATGAAGTGTCTCCGGTGTCGACCGATGCAGCCGGCGCGGCGCGCTTCACGCTCAGCGAGGAAATGAATACTCTGCATTACGAGATTGCCGTGGTGAATATCGAGGACATCAATGCCGCTCATCTTCATCCGGGCTTCCGGGGAGAAGAAGGCCCACCCGAGATAACGATTTACAGCCCCACGGACCCGCGTGACTTTGATCCGGAAAACCCACTCAGCGGCGACGCCAGCCTGACCGCCGAACAGTTGTTGGACCTGCTGATCGGGGGGTATTACCTCAATATCCACACCAGCGCGTATCCGGAAGGTGAGATCCGTGGCCAGGTGGAGAGCGGATTCCATGCCTTCGAGGCGCAGCTTGCAGGAGCGAATGCGGTTCCCCCGGTTTCAACCGAAGCCAGCGGGCGAGCTGTCTTCGTGCTGGACGACGATCTGCGGACTTTATATTACCGGGTCGTGGTCTCCGATATCGCGGACATCACCGCGGCTCACATCCTTTGGGCTCCGCAAGGTGAATCTGGATCGGTCGAGTTCACGCTGTTCGATGGGACTGGGGAATTTGGCCCCGAAGACCCGATCAGCGGTACGCTCGATTTGACCCTTGCGCAAATCGCCAGGCTGGCTGCCGGGGAATACCACTTGAATGTGGAAACCGAGGAGTTCCCGGAGGGCGAGATCCGCAGCCAGCTGCAGGCCCTTTCTCTCCCGCCCGGCTTCGCGGCCACGCTAACAGGCGAGGCCCAAACCCCGCCGGTGACGACAACCGCTACCGGCGGGGGCCGGTTCAGCCTCAACCCGGAGATGAGCAGACTGCACTACTTACTGTCGGTGCAGGACATCGAGGACATCACCGGAGCACACATCCACAGAGGCCTGCGGGGTGAGAATGGACCTGCCGTGTTTGCGCTCTTCGAAGGCGAGGGAGATTTCGGGCCGGACGATCCGATCAGCGGTGTCCTGATCCTGGGACCTCAGGATTTGCTGGACCTGCTGACCGGTTACCTTTACGCCAACGTGACGACGGAACAGCAGCCGGAAGGGGAGATCCGCGGCCAGATCAATTCCCTGCGCATCCTTTACCTGCCGCTCATCTCTCACGATTTCAGCGACGACTAACAACATGTAGCCCTGCTGGGGCCTGATCTTCCGGTGCTGATAAATCCACCGATACAATCCGAGGGGCCATCCATGTCATATGGATGGCCCCTCGTTGGTTCAGGGTGATATGAATTCGATCACGCCCAGAACATCTCGCCGGTCGGCTCGGAGATGCCCGCCTCTTTCAGCAGGGCGATGCCCTTGGCCAGACCTTCATCCGGTGCCATGAGCGCATCCTCGTGCTCGATGGAAATCACGTAATCGTAGCCGATCAGGCGCAGGGCGCTGAAGATATCCTTCCACACTTTCGCGTCGTGGCCGTAGCCGATGCTGCGGAAGGTCCAGGACCGTTCGGGGATCTTGCCGTAGGGCTTGCCATCGTTGCAGCCGTTGACCTGTACGTTGAACGGGTCGACGTAGACATCTTTGCCGTGGACGTGGACGATCGCCTCACCCAGCTTGCGGATGGCTGCAACGGGGTCGACGCCGTTCCAGAACAGGTGGCTTGGGTCGAAGTTGCAGCCGAGCGCCGGGCCGGCAGCCTCGCGCAGCCTGAGCATGCTCTCCACGTTATAGACCAGCATGCCCGGGTGCATCTCCACCCCGATCTTGACGCCGTGGTCCTGGGCGAAACGAGCCGCCTCCTTCCAGTAGGGGATGCCGACCTGGTTCCACTGGTAGCCCAGGATCTCGGTGAAATGCGCCGGCCACGGGCAGGTGACCCAGTTCGGCTGCGTATCGCCTGGCGCTCCGGCGGGCAGCCCGGAGAGCACATTGACCACCGGCACCTGGAGCAGCTCGGCCAGCTGCACCGATTTACGGAAGATCCGGTCGGAGTCACCGGCGATCTGTTTGTCCGGATGTAGCGGCTCGTAGTGGCAGCTGAGCGCGCTCAGGACCAGCCCCCGTGAATGGATCGCCTCCAGGTATTCCTCGCGGCGGCCGGCGCTCTCCAACAGCGCGTCGACCGGGCAGTGATGGGAGCCGGGATAGCCGCCTGAGCCGATTTCCACGGCGGATACCCCGGCGGCGACGGCTTTATCCAGAGCCTGCTCGAAGGGCAGGTTCTGGAAGAGGACGGTAAAAACGCCAATGCGCATGGTGACCTCCTGGTTTTGATTCGGATCCAGTATTACTGGAAGTTCTCGTCCTGCCGCCGGCGTAGCTTCACCACCGGGCTGCTCTCGTCCAGCTGGACGTCCTCCCAGGTGATGATCGCGCCTTGAAGTACAGGCCGGACCAGCCTGGCGCCCGGCGCCAGGCCAAC
>DASWHG010000084.1:0-6859 GCA_036393315.1 Anaerolineales bacterium
CCCAATCGTCCACCGCTCCCAGTAGCGCAAAAGCAAACATTACGGCTAATGGCAGCAAAACAGACTGGCCTAAAACGTCGAGGCCGATCAGCGTCCCGAAATTCAGCATGACCGTGACCAAAGCTACCGGCAGGACGATCATGACCCCGCCCATCGTAGGCGTGCCGAACTTGGTAAAGTGCCGTTCCGGCCCCTCCACCCGAATGACTTTTCCCAGCTTGAAATGCTTCAAAATCCGCAACAGCGGTGAGCCCCAGATCACGGTCAGCATGAAACTAAACCCAGCCAGGCCTAAGGCCAGGGATGCCTGCCTCATTCTTGGGCCTCCAGGGCTGCCACGATAAGATCCATGTTCACACCGCGTGATCCTTTCACCAAGACAACGTCCTCCGGACGCAGCCGGGAATCAAGAAATGCGATGGCTGCTTCGCTGTTCTCCAGGTGGGTAATCCACTGTGCAGATAAGCCAGCGCGCGCCGCAGCGGCAGCGATCATCTTCGCCCGTGTCCCAACCGTCACCAGCTCGTCGACCACCTCAGCTGCTCGAACCCCGACCATCTCGTGCCCGCGAGTCTCGTACTGGCCCAACTCGAGCATCTCACCTAAGACAGCAACCCGGCGCCCATCCAGCTCCTCCAGAAGGTTCAGGGCAGCCAGGGTAGACTGGGGCGAAGCATTATAAGTATCGTCTAAGATCAGAGCCCCGTTCTTCGCGCGCACCGCTACCAACCGCAGCTGGGTCTGCTCGGACCGCAGCCCGTTGACGATCTCTTGCCACGTCAGACCTTCTGAAAGCCCGACTGCAGCCGCACGCAGCGCTGTATGGACCGAATGGCGCCCAATCAACGGTACCCGCAGGTGCAGGACCTCACTGCGATAATGCAGCCGGAAACGGATCCCGTCCAATCCCAGGCCTTCCACGCCATCCGCCCATAAATCTGCCTGTGGGTCGAGCCCGTAGAAAAAGGTCCTGGCCTTCGTCTTATCAGCCATACGGCGCACAAAAGGATCGTCGAAATTCAGAATGGCGACTCCCGCCGGAGCGGGAGGCAGCGCCTCCACCAGTTCCGCTTTTCCGCGGGCGATCGCCTCCTGAGACCCAGCGCGCTCGGCATGCACCATCCCGACATTGGTGACCACACCGACCTGGGGCAGAGCCAGGTCGCAGAGCATGGCGATCTCTCCAGGGACGTAGAAGCCCATCTCTAACACCGCCCGCTCGTGTTCCTCTGTCAGGCGAAGGAGCGAGAGCGGCAGCCCAATCTCGTTGTTCAGATTTCCAAAACTCTTCAGCGTCCGGTAGCGCTGTCCAAGCACTTCTGCAACCACCTCTTTGGTCGTCGACTTGCCTACACTGCCCGTTATCCCGATCACCCGCAGGTCGAGTTTGCGCCGCCAGAACCGGGCGACCTTCTGCAGGGCGTGCAGCGCATCCGGCACCAGCACACAAAAAGCGCGATCTTGAAAAGCGGCCAATTCGAGCGGCTGCTCGGCTGCCTGCAGGTCCAGCTGCGGAAAACGATCGGAAAGATCCTGCTGCACCAGCGCGACCACGGCGCCTCGCTCGAAAGCATCCTGGACATAATCGTGCCCATCGACCCGTTCACCCGGCAGTGCGACATAAAGCGATCCGGGGGTCGCCTGGCGCGAATCCACGGTCACATCGGCGATCACCCGTCCACCGCCGCGGACGGGTTCACCTGTAAGCGCTTCGATCACATCCGCTAATCGCAGCATCTGAACCTATCGTTCGATTCAAACCTATACTCTCTCCGGCGGCAGATCGCTTTACGGGCCAAGGCTCACTGCCCTTCCAGCAACCGTTTGCGGATCTTATCGGGAGGCAGGTCCAGTAATACCACCAGCCTCTCCACGACCTGCCGGAAAACGGGAGCGGCGACGACCGAGCCCCAGGGAGAAGAAGTGGGTTTCTCCAGCCAGACGTAAACTAAGAACCTGGGATCGTCGACCGGCCCCCATCCAACGAAGGACGCATGGGTCTCGTTGCTGGTGTACCCAAACGGCGTCGGGATTTCCGCGGTGCCGGTCTTGCCTGCCACCCGGTAGCCCTCCACCAGGGCGATAGAAGATTCGACTTCCAGGGAGGTCGCAAGCATCTCGGTGAGTTCGTGGGCAGTGTCGTCTGAGATCGGCATCCCTGCGATCTGTGGAGACGTATTATACTGCCGTCCATTATCGATAATCGCCCGTAAAATCCGGGGGGTGACCATCTTGCCGTCGTTCGCGACGGCCGAAATCGCCATGACCATCTGGACCGGTGTGACTGCGATGCCCTGGCCGAAGGCGTTCGTCCCCAGGTCGGCCTCATACCAATCGGCATCGCCGGGGCGCTTCAACCGGCCCGGGTTCTCTCCGGCCAGCTCGATCCCGGTCAGGTGGCCCATCCCGAACTCCTGCATGTAGTTGTAAAAGGTATTCGCACCAACTTGCTTGGCTACCCAGGCCAGGCACACGTTCAATGAATGCTGCATGCATCCAAGCATGTCTTGCGGTCCCCAGGCGCCCGAATCCCAGTTGCGGATGACGGTTCCCCCAACCTCGATGCTGCCAGTATCCAGGAAAGGCGTGTTCTGGTTGACCGCGTCGCTGTCCAGGGCGGAGGCCATCGTCAGGACCTTGAACACAGAGCCGGGCTCGTACGATTTACTCACCGCCCGGTTGAAGGGGGTCGAGCCTTGAAAAACCTCGCCGTACCGCCAATACTCATTTAAGTCCAATCGCGGGGTGGTGGCCATTGCCAAAATGTCGCCATTGCGAGGATCGAGGACCACGATCGTGCCGGCCTCGGCGCCGTTCTCTTCGATTGCGGCATCCAGGATGTCCTCCACTTCAGATTGGATGGCTCGATCGATGGTCAGGATCAGGCTGGCTCCCGGTGGGACCTGCGGCAGCTCCTCGACGCGGTTCGGATCTCGCGGGACCCAGACCGTTTTCGATTCCCCGGCAAGCAGTTCATCGAATTTCTCTTCGATCCCGAAGAACCCTTTCCCTTCCCGGTTTACGAATCCCAGGATATTGGAACCCAGATCCTTCTCAGGATAACTGCGCTGCAGCTGGGGGGTGAAGACCAACCCGGCCAGGCTGGGCCGGCTCTCATCCTTGCTTTCGCCGTATGCGAGGTTCATCTCCTCGGTGAACTGCTCCAGGCGGAGCTTCTGTTCCTCGGTCACGTTATTGGCCAGCACCGCAAACACTGCATTGCTGGACGGCTTTCTGCTTGCAGCTGCGAACACGTCCTCGTAGTCTGCATCAGTCACAGCGTTCAATGCCAGGGCAATAGTGGAGGGGTTCTCGACAAAAGCCAGTTCTACGCCGACTTCGTATACGGTGATATTCCCGGCCAATAAGTTGCCGAGGCGATCGTAGATCTGCCCCCGAGCAGGCTTGACAGTCCGCCAGTTGCCGGCATAGACCTCACCCTGGCTCCGGAATACCTCAGCCTGCGGGCTGGTCTGGATGCGCACCATCTGCAGGACGACAAATGCAGCCAGTGCAGAAAACAAGATCCCAAGGGTCGTATAGCGCCAGGATTGTTCCAGTTCCATCATCTTTCCCTTATAAGAGGAGCCGCCGGTTCGAACACCCGCTCACGCAGCCAATCGAAAAGGGATTGGGTGTAATCCGCTGGAAGGGCCGGCGCGGAATGATGGATCGCCGGGCCGGAAGATTGCGCCAAAGAAACGACCTCTGGTTTGGTATATCCTGGCACGACGACGTAGACGGCTTCGCCCGGCTCTGCCGGCCGGAAGCCCAATTCGATTGCCCGGTTCTGCATATGCGTGTTCGACAGGATGAAGGCCAGCTCCGTCTCCAGGTCCTCGATATCTCTCTCGATCTTCTCCATATCCGAGCGCATATCCTGGATGCCCCGTCCAATGGTGGAGGCTCGGGCGGTTACGGAGAGGTAGATGCCCGCCACGAGCGCGCCCATGATCAGCACGAGCAGAAACAGGCCGATCAGCTGCAGCTGTTTTCGCCAGGGCGCCTGGTTATAAGCTTGGGTGAAGCGTTGTACGCTGTTCATCTCTTCCTTTATTGGGCAGACCGGCTGGTGATCTCCTCGAGAATCATCCCAGCCGCTGCGTGAATAACGCTTCCAACCAACTTGCAAGTGTTATGCCAGTTCATCCTGCCCCAGTCTCTCGGCCACTCTCAGCCGGGCGCTGCGAGCGCGCGGGTTGTCCCGGATCTCCGCATCCTGTGGGCGAACAGGCCGGCGGGTGATCTCCTTGATCGTTGCCGTGTGCCCGCAGGTGCACACGGGCTGCCGGGGTGGACAGAGACAGTCACGGCTCTCCTGGCGAAAGAACTGCTTGACGATCCGGTCCTCCAGCGAATGGAAGGCGATAACCGCAAGCCTGCCTCCCGGCGCTAACGAAGCAACTGCCTGGGGGAGCACAGCTTCCAACGACTCGAGCTCCCGGTTGACCGCGATCCGCAGCGCCTGAAAAGTGCGGGTCGCGGGATGGATTCCCGGCTTGCCGCTTCGCGTGACCCCGGCGACGACCTGGGCCAGCTGCCGGGTCGTGTGAACCGGACGGGCTCTTACGATGGCATGCGCTACCTGGCGGGAGCGCCGTTCTTCGCCGTACTCGTACAACAAGTTCGCCAGTTCTTTCTCCGGCAGCGTGTTGACCAGGTCAGCTGCCAGGATTGGTTGACTCGGATCGAACCGCATATCCAAAGGTGCATCCACTTGAAACGAAAAACCTCTTTCTGGGGTATCCAGCTGCATCGAGGATAACCCCAGATCAAGAAGAATGCCGTTTACCAAATCCCACCCAAGAGCATCCAGCTGCGCTCGCAAGGTTACGTAGGAGGCCTTCACCAGGATGGCCCGCTCGCCGAACGGAGCGAGGCGCTCCTGAGCCAGCTGCAAAGCCTGGGGATCGACGTCCATCCCCAAAAGGCGACCATCCGGCTTGCTTGCCTCCAAGATTCCGAAAGCGTGCCCGCCTGCTCCGAGGGTACAGTCTACAAAAAGACCTGTGCTGCGCGGCTGTAAAGCGAGTATAATTTCATGGTAAAGGACAGGCAGGTGAGGCCGGGTCTCTCTCATGACACAGGCAAGCGGTTATTCCAAACCGGCCGAGAGATCGAGGTCCATGAATCGCTGCGCGTCGGTCTCGGCCTCTTGAAGCTGTAGAGTTTGATCGGCCCACGTCTCTGGCGACCAGACTTCAAAGTACTCGCCCACGCCGACGACGACGGCCTCGCCATCCAGGCCGACAAGTTCACGCAGGAATTGTGGGATGAGGATCCGCCCGGCCCGGTCCATTTCGACCAGTCCGGCGTTGCCGTAAAGCAGGCGTTTCAGCAGGCGAGCCCTCGGGTTCGTCACGCTCATCCGGCTGGCCTCTTGCGACACACGGTTGAAATATGGGACCGGCAGCACAACCAGGTTGTGGTCGAAGCCTCGGGTAATATAAGCGCCCTCGGTATCCAACAGCTCCCGGTAACGAGCCGGGATCGTCAGACGGCCCTTATTATCGATGGTGTGCTGGTACTGGCCCAGGAACATATGTTCTACTCTTCGTTTAACGGGCGAACGCCGGTTGTACCGGCGCTCCACTTTGTTCCACTTTCTCCCACAATTACACACATTGTATAACAAAATTTGCTTTAACGCAAGTGTTTTCTACTTAATTGAATATTTTTCCCCATTCTGCGGAACCAGCTTCTGTTCGATAAGGAGGTCAATGACCAACCATCCAGCTGACCATCATTACGAGTCACTGTTTTCCGGGATCGATCTCCAGGTCCCCACCATGGACGGCGCCCACCGCCCGTACATCAACTTAGATAACGCCGCTTCCACTCCCTCTATGAAACCGGCCCTGGCCGCGGTGAACGACTTCATGGCTTATTACAGCAGCGTGCACCGCGGCACCGGTTTTAAAAGCCAGCTGTCCACACATGCTTACGAAGCCGCCCGCCAGGCAGTGATGCGATTCGTCGGCGCCGACCCGCAGGCCCACACCTGCATCTTCGGAAAGAACACCACCGAGGCGATCAACAAGCTGGCCCGCCGCTTCCCGTTCACCGGCGAACGCCGCATCGTCATCACCAGCGGGATGGAGCATCACTCGAACGACCTGCCCTGGCGAGCGAATGCCGAGACCGTCCACGTCCGACTCACACCGGAGGGCCGGCTCGACGAAGCCGATTTCGACGCCCAGCTGGCTCGCCATTCGGAGCGGGTCGCTTTAGTCGCCATCACCGGCGCCAGCAACGTGACGGGCTACCTGAACCCGATCCACCGCCTGGCCGAGAAGGCCCACGCCGCCGGCGCGCAGATCGCCGTTGACTGCGCCCAGCTGGCCCCACACCGCAAGATCGACATGCGTCCTATAGACGACCCCGCTCACCTGGATTACGTCTCCATATCGGCTCATAAGCTGTACGCCCCATTTGGCACCGGAGCTTTGATCGGGCGTCGCGAGACGTTCGAGCAGGGGGACCCCGACCTGAGCGGAGGCGGGACCGTGGACATCGTCACCCTCGAGAGCGTGGTCTGGGCCGGGCCTCCCGACCGGGAGGAAGCCGGCAGCCCGAACACCGTCGGCGCCGTCGCCCTGGCCACAGCCCTCCGCCAGCTCGAGAAAATCGGTATGGATACCGTTGCAGAGCACGAGGCCGAGCTGACCGCCTATGCGCTCGAGCGGCTGCCGCGAGTTCCTGGCCTGAGGATCTTCGGTGATCCCGACCCGCGCCGCGCCCGAGAGCGCCTGGGGGTAATTCCCTTTAAATTAGAAGGTATCTCCCACTTTTTGGCTGCGGCAATCCTGGGCTTCGAATTCGGGATCGGCGTCCGCAGCGGCTGTTTCTGCGCCCACCC
>DASWHG010000085.1:0-7078 GCA_036393315.1 Anaerolineales bacterium
CATCCTGGGCGCTTGCAGTCCATCCCAATGGCCCCAAAATCAGAGCCATTGCCATAATCACCAATCCGAGAAGAAACATTTTCCTTTTCATTGCTTTTCTCCTATTTAAGATGAAACTCTATTCATCCTTACGCGTGGTGCGCCGAGAGCGCCCAGCACTTTCGAGTTTCTAGGCCAAATTTTTCGAACACAACCCCTTGAACTATCTGACCTTTGTATCACCTCCTTCTAAGAAAAATGCCTGCTCGGTTACGCGAGCAGGCGTTATGCGATTAGCGTTTTGAGGTTAAATAAAAACACACAGTGAGCCGCTCGCCTTTTGTACATTACTTCAGCAGGCCACCACCCTGCTGGTAAATTGTTAGTTAGGTTAACAGGTTACAAGGTTGTATATATTGTTTTCCTCCTATTGTCCTTTCCAAAGGATAAAGACAAACCAACAAACCTATTCCCATACCCAAAAAACTTTCCCTCTTTATTGTTCATATTAGCACAAATATAATGGCTTGTCAAATTTGTGAAATAAAATACAATTGGCAACCGCAGTGGTTTCATGCCTATTGTGACCACTGTCCCGCGCACCATAGCCGATGTCATCGCCAGCGGTTTAGCGTATGAGCATATAAAAAATGCCGTTGACGAAGCACTCCAGCGAGGGCTGGTAACCCGTGAGGACTTGCTTGTAGTAGCAAGCTTGCGCGGAGGGAAAGTGGACCGAGTGATTCGCTATTCGCTTGAATGTGAAGGATCACCATGAATTACACCAGCGGGGCTGCATTTCGACGTGCAAATTGCCGAAAAGGTGCACGCATTAACCCGTTTCCACCCTTCAAGTGAAGGCTCTCGGGTAAAGGACCTGGTGGATATCCTGCTCATGGCCGAGTTAGCGGAGATTGATTGTACGATTTCAGCTTCAGCGAAATACGCAGTTGGAGGTGGCGTGGAACGACGCGCCCCTGCGCAGCTCCTTCCTGCTGATCCCGGTCTCGAACCCGCTGGTCAACGGGCCGGTGATCGTGGGCATCCCTATCCTGGCCGACTTGCGCTTCGCAGAGGGGGTGGCCTTCGGGATGATCCTATCGGCCTACGGCGGCTCGCTGCTGGGCACCGCCCGGCGGTACGGGCGATGGAAGCTACACCGGTGGGGGTACCCGCAAGCGCAGGAGATTAAGACGAATAAAATCAGTGGAATTCCGATCGATGATAAAAACCAGCGGGACTTTTCGGCTCCGCGCACGGCCCAGATGGGCGAGCTCCGGGAAAATTCACCCTTATAGCTAATATTACAGCGCAATGTCGGACAACTTAATTCTACTTAATGCTAAATAGATGGATTATCCGGTGGTGAGCTGTCAACGAATTGTTCATCGAATAAACTAATTACGGTAAAGACCCAATCTGACCGGCAGGCCAGTGTCTATGCAGGGCGAATCGGCAGTTGAGAGAGCTAGAACCAGGGCTGGCCATTCGGTTATTCGTTTTCTTCATTCGTTGACGGCCCAGGATCAGGTAAGGAATGAGCCAGAAGAACAGGCAGCGTCTGAAGAATGGGCGTTGAGTGGCCACAAATACCAACTTTGCGCTGTAATAATAGGGGATACGTAAAAAATTCTTGCGTTTTTGTTAATTCCGATTTACAATGAATTTACCCTTTGTGGGGGGAGCGACCCTGTGAATATACTTTCTTACATCAAGATGCAAGGGACGGGGAATCAGGCCATCCCGGTCAGCGGTTTGCCGTCCGAAGAGGGGAGGTGCTGGTTTTAACTTGGTCGACGCCGCCCTGGCTGTGAACCCTTAACATGCCAATGGTGATGGCGGCCATGGACGGGTCCATCACCTGAACGCTTTTGATCGGCTAAATGCAGGATATGGGAGGGCTGGAAGGGACTCTGGGCCTCCTCGACGGTATCTCAACCCATATCTACGGTTTTGCTGTAAAAGAAAGGGATCTACGATGTCGAAAAAACAACGCCGCACGCTGGCAATCTTCCTGACTCTCGCCATCCTGATCGCGGCCTTCGGATCGGTGCTGGCAGCCCCGCCCGGGTCGGTGAACGTCCAGATCCTGGCCCTGAACGACTTCCACGGCAACCTGTTGCCGCCCAGTGGCTCCTCCGGCCGGGTCGGGACGATTGACGCCGGTGGGGTCGAATACCTGGCCACCCACATCAATAATCTCCGGGCGCTCAATCCCAACACGGTGGTCGTCTCGGCCGGGGACATGATCGGGGCCAGCCCGCTGCTCTCGGCCCTGTTCCACGACGAGCCGACCATCGAGGCCTTCAACCTGATCGGCCTGGACTACAACGCGGTCGGCAACCACGAGTTCGACGAGGGCGCGGCCGAACTGATCCGCATGCAAGAAGGCGGCTGCCACCCGGTCGACGGCTGCCTGGACGGCGACGACTTCGCCGGGGCGGACTTCCGCTACCTGGCCGCCAACGTGGTCTACGAGAAGAACGGGAAACCGATCTTCCCGGCCTACAAGATTCGCAGCTTTGCAGGGGCCAAGGTGGCCTTCATCGGCATGACCCTGGAGGGAACGCCGACGATCGTGACCCCCTCCGGCGTCGCCGGGCTGCGCTTCCTGGACGAGGCTGAGACGGTCAATGCGCTGGTTCCGCAGCTGAAGAAGCAGGGCATCGAGACGATCGTCGTGCTGATCCACGAGGGTGGTTTCCAGGTGCCGTCATCCTCCCCCATCAACAGTTGCTCCGGCATCTCCGGACCGATTGTCGATATCGTGAATAACTTTGACGACGAGGTGGACGTGGTGATCAGCGGCCACACCCACCAGCCCTACAACTGCGTGATCGACGGTAAGATCGTTACCAGCGCTTTCTCCTTCGGCCGGCTCGTCACCAAGGTCGACCTGACGATCGACCGCGCCAGCGGCGAAGTCGTCACAATGACTGCGGATAATCGCATCGTCACCCGCGATGTCCCCAAGGACAGCCTGCTGACCGCCTTGATCGATAAGTACAACGCCATCGCTGCGCCGCTGGCCAACCGGGTGATCGGCTCGATCACAGCCGACATCACCCGAACGACCAACGCGGCCGGTGAATCGGCCCTGGGCGACGTGATCGCCGACGCTCAGCTGGCAGCAACCGCCCCTGCAGGCTTCGGGGAGGCCGTGGTGGCCTTCATGAACTCGGGCGGCATCCGCGCCGACCTGACCTACGCCAGCAGTGCGGCCGGTGAAGGGGACGGCAACGTCACCTACGGCGAGGCATTCACCGTGCAGCCGTTCGGCAACAGCCTGGTCACGATGACCCTGACCGGAGCGCAGATCGACACGCTGCTCGAGCAGCAGTTCATCGGCTGTGATGGCCAGACCGCCAACCGCATCCTGCAGGTCTCGAATGGCTTTACCTACTCCTGGAGCCTGGGCGCACCTGTCTGCAGCAAAGTAGACCCAACGACGATCATGATCGGCGGTGTACCGGTCGATCCGGCTGCCTCCTACCGGGTGACCGTCAACAGTTTCCTGGCCGATGGCGGCGATGGCTTCATCGTGCTCGTCCAGGGGACGGATCGCCTGGGCGGCGCGGTCGACACCGACGCGCTGGAGGCTTACTTCGTAGCGAACTCGCCGGTGGCGCCCGGCCCACAGAACCGCATCACCCAAGTTCCGTAACCCATTATCCTGTCAGCTCTGCCCACACCCCGGGCATTTCGCCCGGGGTGTTTGCTTTTCTACCCATTGCTTTCTCAAAAATGGGGTTTGGGGTGGGAGAAGGCGGCTTTTCCGCCTTCTCCCACCCCAATTTCCTCTTTGCCCCCGCCCAGGGGCGGGGGTTAGGGGGTGGGGAAAAGCAGGGCTTTCGACTTTGAGAAAGCCATACTTTTCTACTCCGACCGGGTGTTTCTTTCACCGAACATTTGTTATAATCAACCCGCCGGTGGCTGCGGCCTGCGCCCTCCTCCCCTGGCTATCTCCTTCTCAAGATCGGTTCCTGTTTGCCTGCTGCTGACCTCTCATGATCCCTCTCCACCTCTCCATTGCTGGCTTCCTCTCTTACTGTGACCCGGTCGAGATCGATTTCGGCGCGTTCGACCTGGCCTGCATCGCCGGGCCAAACGGGGCCGGCAAATCCTCCCTGCTGGACGCCATTACCTGGACGCTGTTCGGCCAGGCCCGCAAGCGGGACGACGCTTTGATCAACGCCCAGTCGAGCACCGCCGACGTGTGCTTTACCTTCGGCTACGAAGGCAACGTCTACCGGGTGCAGCGGGTCAAGCCGCGCGACAAGACCGCGCTCCTCGAGTTCCACATCCTGCAGCAGGATCCCGGCGGGGGAAACGGTTCCACCGCCCTCCCGTCCGGACCCAATACCTGGAAGCCCCTCACCGAGCGCACCCTGCGCGATACGGAGGCCCGCATCCAGCAGACGCTGCGCCTCGATTACGAGACCTTCGTCAACGCCTCTTTCTTCCTGCAAGGCAAGGCCGACCAGTTCACCCAGCAGCGCTCGGGCGACCGCAAGCGCATCCTCAGCAGCATCCTGGGCCTGGAGGTCTGGGATGCCTATCGGCAGCGGGCCGCCGAGCGACGTAAAGGGGCAGAGACCCAGATCAGCTCTCTGGATGGCCGGCTGCACGAGATCAACACCGAACTGGCCGAGGAAAAGGCGCGCCGGGCGCACCTGGAAGAGCTGCAGAAGACCCTGGGCCACCTCTCCCAGGCCCGGGTTGTCCAGGAGACCGCCCTGGAGAGCATCCGGGTGGTCGCCGCCACCCTGGCGGAGCAGGAGAAGCTGGTCGATACCTTGGGCCGGCAGCTGGACGGCGCCGCCCGCGGGCTGGACGAGCTTCAAGCCCGGCTCGCCGCCCGGGAAGGCGAGCGGGCCTCTTTCACCCAGATCCTGGCTCGCGCTCAGGAGATCGAGGCTGCCTACGCGGCCTGGGAGCAGGCCCGGGTGAAGCTGGAACATTGGGAGGTCGTTGCGGCCCGCTTCCGCGAGCACGAGAAGCGCCGCCAGGGGCCGCTGGACGAGATCAACGCCGCCCGCGCCGCCCTGCAGCAAGAGCTGCAAACACTGGGACAGCAGGAGCAAGATGCCGGAGCGGCGAATGCCCAGATCCCCGCGCTCCAAACCCAGCTGGCCGCCGTGGAGGAGGGGATCCAGGCGGCGGAGGCCCAACTGGCGCGCCGCGCCGAATTGGCCGGAGAACTGCAATCCGCCCAACAGAAGCTGGCGGAGGCGAAGGCCGAGAACCCGCGCCTGAAAGGCGAGATGGACGAGCTCAAAGAGCGCATCGACCAGCTCACGCAGGCCGAAGGCGCCCTGTGCCCGCTGTGCGGGCAGCCCCTTAGCCCGGAAGACCGCCAGTCATTAATCGAGTCGCTGGCTGCCCAGGGCAAAGAGATGGGCGATAAATACCGGGCGAACAAGGCCCTGCTCGAGCAGGCCGGCGACCAGGTCCGCAGTCTCGAGGCGCAGATCGCCGGCCTGGCCCAGGCCGAGGGTGAGCTGCGAACGCAGAACCAGGCCCTGGTCCAGCTGACCAGCCGCCTCGACCTGCTGCGGTTCCAGCAGAGCGAGTGGGAGAGCCGCCTGGCGCCGCGCCGGGTGGAAATCATCCTCAGCCTGGAGCAAGAGGATTACGCTGCCGAGGCGCAGGCCCGGCTGGCGGAGGTCGACGCCGAGCTCAAGGCGATCGGGTACGACGCAGCCGCCCACGATGCCGACCGCCGGGTAGAGGCCGAGGGCCGCGCGGCTGGAGAGGAGAGGCGCGCCCTCGAACGGGCCCAGGCTGCCCTCCAGCCGCTCGACCGCGAAATTTCGGAATTGCAAACCCAGGAGAAAGCCCTGCGCGCCGAAGTCGAACGCCAGCAGGCGGAGTACGACCGGGCGGCCGTCAACCTGGCTGCCGCCCAGGCGCAGGCGCCCGACCTGGACGGCGCCGAACGCGAACTCTACCGCTTGCAAGAACAGGAGAATCTGCTGCTGCGTGAGGTCGGGGCCGCCAGCCAGAAAGTCGCGGTGCTGGACGGCCTGAAGGCGCGCCGCCGCTCCCTGGAAGGGGAGCGCAGTGAGCTCTCTCACCAGGTCTCCCAGTACAAGCAGCTCGAGCGCGCCTTTGGGAAAGATGGGGTGCCGGCTTTGCTGATCGAGCAGGCCCTACCGCAGATCGAGGCCAAGGCCAACGAGATCCTCGACCGGCTGAGCCTGGGCGATATGTCCGTCCGCTTCGTCACCCAGGCTGCCTACAAGGATAAGCGCCGGGACGACTTGAAAGAGACTCTGGACATCCTGATCAGCGACAGCGCCGGGACGCGCGACTACGAAATGTTCAGCGGCGGGGAAGCCTTCCGCGTCAATTTCGCCATCCGCCTGGCGCTCTCTGAGGTGTTATCGCAGCGGGCCGGCGCCCGCCTGCAGACCCTGGTCATCGACGAGGGCTTCGGCAGCCAGGACGCCCACGGCCGCCAGCGCCTGATCGAAGCCATCAACCTGGTGCGGCAGGACTTTGCCAAGATCCTGGTGATCACCCACATCGACGAGCTCAAAGACGCCTTCCCGATGCGGATCGAGGTGGAGAAAACCGCCCGGGGCTCGGCCGTTCACATCTTTTGACTCTTGCATGTCGCTGCCACCTTTATGCGCGACGCCGTCTCGGCACACCGGTCGATCGGCATTTCGCTGCGAGCGCTCTTCGCGTATAAGCGCAGCGGCGCTCGCTAAGCGTAGCGGCGCTCGCTAAGCGTAGCGGCGCTCGCTCTCATTGTCATCCTGAGCAGGCAGGGTTTGCCTGCGAAGGATCTCGCATCAATGTCGCCAATCCGAGCCTTCTGTTGAGGCAGCGCATGATTAGTGCAGTGGCGCAACCCCCTCCCACGACTAACATGTTGTTGCGAGTAACTCCACAGCGCAGTGCGCTTTTCTAACGGAAATGACATTCGATGTCCTCGAAAGTCCTTGACCCCCATGTCGCTGCCTCCTTTCTGCGCGACGCGTCTCGGCGCACCGGTCGTTCGGCATGTCGCTGCGAGCGATCTTTGCGAAGCAGTCTCAGCTCTTGACCTATGGATGCGGACATCCTCTTCCTGATCATATCTACAACCGCG
>DASWHG010000086.1:0-9372 GCA_036393315.1 Anaerolineales bacterium
GGTAGGCCTGCTCGGCCTGTCCTTCAAGCCGAATACCGACGACATGCGCGATGCCCCCTCGATCGACATCGCCAAATCGCTGCAGAACCTGGGCGCCCGCGTGAGGGCATATGACCCGGTGGCGATGTCCGTCGCGGCCCCGCTTCTGCCTGGAGTCGCGATGGCTTCCGATCCCTATGAGTTGGCCGAAGCCTGCGATGCGCTGATGGTTATCACTGAGTGGAACGAGTTCAAGCAGCTCGACCTGGAGCGGGTGCGCGACTCAATGAAGCAGCCCGTGCTCTTTGATGGGCGCAATGTGTACGACCCGGACAAGATGCAGAAACTTGGCTTTAATTACCGGGGTTTCGGCAGGGGGTACAACGGCGCTCGCACGGACGGCGCCGTCGAACCCGAAGTGATCACGACGATCGCATAGGTTCGTCAAGAGCAGGATCACGATCTGGTTCTCTGAAAGTTTCTGAAGACCATAGTTTTCGAAGAGGATCCGGGCATGGAGGGAGCACCTTTCTGCCCGATTTCCCTTCTCCAGGGAAAGATGCAGGCGGAACGCCCTCCCATTTGTGATTACGAAGGTTCAGACTACCAGGCTTCGTTCTGGGGGCAGGGGGAGCGCGCCTACGAAGACCGGGTGGAAGCCATCGCCTTGCAGCGCCTGCTGCCCAGGGAAGGAAAGCTATTGTTGGAGGTAGGCGCCGGGGCCGGCCGGAACACCCCTCGCTACAGCAGTTTCGAACGGATCGTGCTCCTGGATTATTCTCGCACCCAGCTCGAGCAGGCCCAGGAGCACCTGGGGCAGAGCAGGAAGTATATTTATGTCGCAGCCGACGCCTACCGACTACCCTTCGTTCCCGGCCTGTTCGACGCTGCTACCATGATCCGCACCCTGCACCATATGGCCGACCCGGTGCGGGCACTGGACCAGATCCGCCAGGTCCTCCAGCCCCAGGGTACGTTTGTCCTGGAATATGCTAACAAGCAGAACCTGAAAGCAATCTTACGGTATGCCTTTCGCCGGCAATCCTGGAACCCTTTCACCCTCGAGCCGGTTGAATTCGCCCGGCTGAACTTCGACTTCCACCCGAAGGCCGTGCGAGGCTGGCTGCGGGCCTGCGGTTTCTCGGTCGAACGCCAGCTGACCGTCTCGCACTTCCGGCTGAGCCCGCTCAAGCGCTGGCTGCCTCTGGGATTACTGGTCCGGATGGACGCACTTGCCCAACTGACCGGGAACTGGTGGCAGGTCACGCCGAGCGTATTCCTGCGAGCCCGTGCCCAAGGGGATACGCCACTGGCTGCGCCGGGCGCGTTTTTCCGCTGCCCGGATTGCGAGCACTCCCCGCTTCAGGAACAGCCTGAGGCGGTACGATGCCCGGCCTGCGGGCGGGTTTACGATTTGCGGGGGGGGATTTACGATTTCCGAGTTTAGCGGGCGCCGGTTCCGCCGCCCGCCTGCTGCTGCGTTTCCCCTTGTGTTTTCTCCACCACCCAGAAATGCGACAGGCCGAGGGCTCGCGCCGGGGTCGCCTCCAGGCCCTGGAGCACCGCCCGGAGCAGCCGGCCAAACCCCGGCCAGCGGGCGATGATGTTATCGTAGGCGCCGAAAATCACCCTGCGTTCCACAAACCTGACCGGCAGGCCGGCAAAGAGGCGCTCGAGATCGCGGCGAGAGTAAACCCGCACGTGGGGCGCAAGGCGGTCCCGCAGGCTGCGCGGCAGGTAGTTCACCAGGGGGACGTTCCCGAAGCGATAGCGCCCCCGCCAGTAGATCCCGTGCGTCTCGAACGGGTAGCCGCGGTTGGGGACAAAGAGGACCAGGCGGCCTCCCGGGCGCAGCGCCCGCACCATCTCGCGGACGGTAGCCCGGTCGTCCTGGACGTGTTCCAGGACTTCGTGGCTCAATATGGCATCAAACGCCCCGGCTGGGAAAGGCAGCGCTTCCCCTTCGGCCTGGAGGATGTGTTCGGAGTGCGCCAGGGCTTCCCGAGCGCGCTCAGAATCGTATTCGAGCCCGATCACTTTCCCACCGAGCGGGGCCAGGCGCTCGATATAGGCGCCTACTCCGCAGCCATTCTCCAACACACACCCTTTGAGGCGCTCCCCGGCGGCCTGGCGGATCATCTGCAGGCGCCGCTCCTGCCCGGCCCGCCAGACGTACGAAGGCTCGCCGCGCAGGGCTGCTTTTTCGAGGTCGCGCTCACGCATCCTCCCCTCCGCTATTGACCGGTGCGCCTCCTTCTGGCCTGACCCTCTGCCAGAGCAGACCAGCGTCTTCCGGACCAGTCTCCTCGTTGCGCACCCACTCCACTTTATATCCGAACCCTCGCCGGTTGTCGACCAGGCGGATCCAGTGTGGGACGAATACGTAGAATTGGTTCTGGGCAACCACGTGTTTGAGCTCGGTTACAAAAGGGAACTTGGCTGCGTAGGTTTCCCAGGCGCGTTCCCAATCCGGCCCGCGCCCGGTGGGGAATATCTCGCCGCGCATCTGGAGACCGCGGATATCCTGCCAGCGCTGGCTCTCCGGATAGAAAGCCACCGCGGCGCGCGGATCGCGGGCGAGATCCACTCCGTGCTGGCTGCCGGGATCCGAGAAGAAATGCAGGTTCAGCTGCTCGTCGGCAGCGAAATAAACGGAGGCGGAATGCGGCTCGCCATTCTCGCCGGCCGTAGCGAGGGCCATCGTCGTGATCTGGAGCAGATCCTCGATGGACCTACGCACCCATCCCTCCCCACTCGCGGTAAAGATCATTCTCGACCCCCAGCCGGGCCAGCACTCGCCCGACAGTGTTGTCGATGACGTCGTCGAGGCTTTGCGGGTGGGCGTAGAAAGCCGGGACCGGTGGGAAGATGACCGCCCCAACCTCGGCAGCCAGGCTCATCAAGCGCAGGTGGCCGCGGTGCAATGGCGTCTCGCGCACGACCAGCAATAAAGGCCGCCCCTCCTTCAAGGTCACGTCCGCGCTGCGCCCGATCAAGTCCTCGGCATACGAATTGGCGACAGCAGAGAGCGTCTTGATCGAGCAGGGGATGATCACCATTCCAAGGGTTTGAAACGAACCCGAGGCGATTGACGCGCCGATGTCGGCGTGGTTGTGAACGACCCCGGCCAGCGCCAGGACGTCGCTGATCTTCCAGCTTGTCTCCTGGGAAATCGTCGCACGGGCTGCCGGGGAGAGCACCAGGTGCGTCTCGACCGGCGCCTTCCGGAGCACTTCCAGCAAACGGATGCCGAGGATCACGCCGGAGGCGCCCGTAATCCCAACCACCAGGCGAGGGTTTTCAGCGCTCATCTTATCATCCTATCCTGATCTTTCCCTTGAGACCGGTTGGTCGGGTTGATCCGGCTTTGAAACGAGGACCTTTCACCCGAGCGGCGAACCGATCAAGAGGTTCTGCGGCCCCAATGGATCGCAACCGTGCCGAACATGAGCCGGTGGAAACCGGCCTCCTGGAAACCGGCTGATGCGATCCGGGCAGCGAGCGATTCGGCCCCGAGAAAGCCTTCGGTCGAGTCTGGCAGGTAGCTGTACGCATCCCCTTCCCCGGTAACCAGCCGCCCGAGGGTAGGGATCACCGAGTGCAGGTGGAAGTTTATAAGAGGCGAGAGCAGGCCGCGTGGCGGGCGGGTGGTATCCAGAGCAACCATCCAACCGCCCGGTTTGAGCACGCGGTGCTGTTCCCGGAGGGCAAGCTCGAGGTCTATGACGTTGCGCAGGAGAAACCCGGACACGACCGCATCGAACGTCTCCCCTGCGAACGGCAGGTGCAGGGCGTCCGCCGAGGACCAGTCCAGGCGAGAGGATCCGGGGCGCTGCCGGCCGACCCGCATCATCTGCATGGTGAAATCGGCGGCGACGGGCCGGCAGTCCGGTCTCTGCCGCAGCGCTTCCTGGGCCAGGTCGCCCGTCCCGGCGCCCAGGTCGAGCAGGCGAGCCTGCGAAGGCAGACTCGCCCTGCGGATGACTTCCCGGCGCCAGCGGACGTCCTGCCCGGCCGTCATCAGGCGGTTCATCAGATCATAGCGGTGGGCGATGCGGCCGAACATCCCCTGCACGTAGCGGGCTCGCTCGGCCTGGCTCAGGTTGGCCATTTCAATCTTCGACCACCCCTTGCCCGAGCAGGGCGGCATCTTCTGCCTGCGCCACGCGCCAGCCTTCACTTACATCCACCCTGGAGAGCAGATAGCCGCCGATGATAAAGAAGGCGACAATGCTCAACACCGCCGGACGGCTGTTGCTGAAAGTGGCAGCGGCGAACGCAAAGATGAGCGGGCCGAGGATGCCTGCGAACTTCTCCATCACGCCAAAAAGGCCAAAAAACTCGCCGCTTTTACTGGACGGGGACATGGCACAGAACAGGCTACGGCTCAATGCCTGGCTGCCACCCTGCACGACAGCCACCATCCAGGCCAGGAACCAGAACTCGAACACAGAATCCAGGAAATAACCCCAGATCGCAATCATCGTGTAAATGGCCAGGGCCAGCAGGATGCTGCGCTTGGTATCGATGGTCTCCGCCAACCCGGAGAAAAGGTGCTTTCCCAGAGCCAGGGCCAGCAACAGGCCGAGCAGCTGCACGCCGGCGATCAACCCGATGATGGCGCCCAGGTTGCTCACCCGCAGCGGAGGCAGGATCTCGATCTCCGCCAGCGAGATCACGGTGCCCTGCGCTGCGGGATTCTTTTCTCCTGTGTTTCTGAGTGTCAGGGTATGTTCACCGGGAGAGGCTGCCAGGAAGGTCTCGGTCGATCCGTAGCGGTTCGTAGGGTGATAGGCCTCGATGGTAAAGGGAGCCCCGCTGTCCTCGTCCAGCAGTGGGCGACCGTCCATCTCAACCGCCCAGATCCCATGGTCGGGCCCGGTGCTGTAGCCGATCTGCACCTGCTGCCCGTTAAAGGTGAGGCTGTAGCCGGCCCCGGGCTGCGTGGCGACGAAATAGTCGACATCAGCCCCGCCGCCCAGCTGCTCCCCCGATACGGTTACCCTTTCCCAATCCCCTATATAGGCGATCCGGGCATCCGAGGCGGGGAGCAGGCCCTGGCCGGCGGCAGTCGCCGTCTCCTGGAAGCGCGGCGGGGGCGTGCCGGTGATCGTCGATGGGAGCAGCCGCGCTCCGGCAATCCCGGCCAGAGGCAGCGCCACCAGGTTGAAGAGCACAAAAGCCAGGAAAAATGGGCGCCGGTAAGCGGAGCGCTGCCGCGTCTCATTCCGGCTGGGCAGACTTCCGAAGATCAGGCTGTAAGGTATCCCGACGAACTGCACCAGCAGGAGCGCCAGGATCAGTTCGAGGCTGCCGAAGCCGAGCTCGGCGCCGTAGATGGCAGCCACCCCAATGATCGTCCCGATCCCGTCGATGTAGATCAGAAAGGCGATCAGGAACTTGAACAGCTCGCGATACTGGCGGATATCCCGCAGGGTCTCGGCGATGCGCTTGAAGCTGAGCGCGAGCACGCTCTTGCCGGGCTGAAGGCTGCCGGTGGCCGAGGGGGGCTCGGGGACGCTGAGGAAGAGCGGGATAGAAAAGACCGCCCACCAGATGGCGACGCTGAGGAAAGAGAGGCGAGCGCCCCAGGTGTCTGGGAAGGCCTGGATCATGACCACGTTGATCGCCAGCAGGACGCCCCCGCCCAGATAGCCCATCGCGTAGCCACGCGTCGAGACCCGGTCGCGATCCTCCTCGCGGGCGACGTGAGGGAGCAGGGCATCGTAAAAGACGTTGGCCCCGTTGAACCCGATCCGGCCAATGATGCCCAGGATCGAAGCCAGCACCCAGTCGCCGGTTTGCACGAACACCAGGAAAGCCGTACCCACGATCCCGATGCCGGCGAAGATCGCCAGGAAGCGCTTCTTGCCGCGCATGATATCGGAAACCGTCCCCAGAATCGGGGAGATGATTGCGGCGATGAGCAGAGAGATGCTCAGGCCGGCGCTCCAATAAGCGGTTGCAACGGCCGCGCTGGGCAGAGTGGAACCGGCCACCTGGCTGTAATAGATCGGCAGCACCGCCGCCAGGATGGTGGTGGCAAAGGCCGAATTGGCCCAATCGTACATCGTCCATGCCCAAATCCGCCTTTTGTATACCTGCTCTTCGATGACTGCAACTGCCGGGATGGTCTGTGTTGCCATTTTCACTCCTCAATGAAAATGCGTAACTCGGAATAGGGTGTCAGGATCCCGGCGGGCGAAATCCTGCCTTTCGGAATTGGTGATACGATCGAGGTAAATGTATGATTATCGCAGAGAGAAAAAGGGACAAGATGGCGCCCATCTGGAAGAAATCAGGCCTTTGCAGGCCGGGTACTGCATTATAGTATAATAGTAGTGGTTAGTACAAGAAAGAGTAGGAAGATTACTAGTTTGCCCCGCTCTTCAGCCTGTCTGCGCCTGCTGTTCGTGTAGCCTGCTCTTATTCTGATCATTCTTCTTTCCCGATTTAGAGCTGACAGGAATCTGAAGGTGGGGGTCATGGTCCTTGAACCAGGACACACTCGAGTGGAGTGCAGATTCATCCTCTTGCACTTTTCCATCATTCTTTATTGTCGCAGGAGTTATCCATGAGCGCAGATTTTATTGCTCGTTTAGTTGGCATGGTGCTTTTTGCAGTTCTCGGCGTGTATTGGGGCGTTTACATCGGAAACATCACGGATGCTCAAACGGAGTTATACGCAGTCATCCTCGGCCTGGTTGGAGCGCTCATCGGGTTGGTGCTGACGCCTTTCATCACCACCCGCCCGGTGCGCTCCTTGCGAGCATTGCTGGGGAGAGTCTCCTCCCAGACTCTCCTGTCCGGGCTGGCGGGTTTGATGGCGGGCCTGATCATCGCAGCCCTGCTGGCCTACCCGATCTCGCTGCTGCCATTCCCCTTTGGAGATGTGCTGCCATTTATCGGGGTGCTGCTGTTCAGTTATCTTGGCGTCGCCGTTTTCGTCACGCGGCAACACGACATTTTCTCTGGGCTGCGCTTTTCGCTGCCGGGAAAAAGCAGCGAAGCGAAGGAAGAAGCCAAAGAGAACAACCACACGATCTTGCTGGATACGAGCGTCATCATCGACGGCCGCATCGCCGACATCGCCCGGACCGGGTTCCTGGTCGGGACTTTGCTCATTCCCCGCTTCGTGCTGAATGAGCTCCAATACATAGCCGATTCGGCGGACAGTCTGCGCCGCCAGCGAGGCCGGCGAGGCATGGAAGTGCTCTCGGAGCTTCAAAAAGAAACCAAAGTCCCGGTGCGCATCAGCGATATCGATGTGGAGGGGGTGCGGGAAGTGGACGATAAGCTGGTTATCCTGGCCCGCCAGCTGCGCTCCCCCATCCTGACCAACGACTACAACCTCAACCGGGTAGCCGAACTCCAGGGCGTGTCTGTGCTGAACGTCAACGAGCTCGCCAACGCGGTTAAGTCCGTGCTCCTGCCCGGCGAACCATTGGTGGTCGTCGTGATCCAGGAGGGGAAAGAGTCCGGGCAAGGGGTAGGCTACCTCGACGATGGAACGATGGTGGTCATTGAGGATGGCCGTAACCGCTTGAGCGAAGAAGTTACGGTAATCGTAACCAAGGTCCTGCAGACCGCTGCCGGTCGCATGATCTTTGCCCGGTTGAGCGAACGCGACAACTAAACTCAAGGAAGAAGTCGAATGAATCTGCGAGTTTACAATACCCTGACCCGCCGAAAAGAGAAATTCGAGTCGCTTCGCCCGGGTGAAGTCTCCATGTACGTCTGCGGACCCACGGTATACGACAAGGCGCACGTTGGCCACGCCATGTCTGCTTTGGTCTTCGATATCATTCACCGCTACCTGCGGTACCGCGGATTTAACGTCCGCAGCGTGATGAACTACACAGACGTAGACGATAAGATCATCCAGCGCGCCAACCAGCTGGGCGTGGATCCCGTACGGCTGGCTGAGAGCTACATCGACCAGTTCCGGCAGCACCTGGACGATTTGAACATCTTGCCTGCCAGTATATACCCCCGCGCGACCGAAGAAATCACCAACATCATCGAAATGGTTCGAGGCCTGATCGAGCGCGGGCACGCCTATGTCGTCGACGGAGACGTTTTTTTCAGGGTGAACAGTAAAGAGGATTATGGAAAGCTATCGGGGCGCCGGCTGGAAGACATGCAGGCCGGCGCGCGCGTCGACATCGATGAGCGTAAAGAGCACCCGATGGACTTTGCCCTGTGGAAGTCCTCGAAGCCGGGCGAGCCGGCCTGGGAGAGCCCCTGGGGGCCCGGTCGACCGGGCTGGCATATCGAGTGCTCTGCAATGAACCTGCACCACCTGGGAGAGCAGATCGATATCCACGGCGGGGGAAATGATTTGATTTTTCCGCACCACGAGAACGAGATCGCCCAGACGGAAAGCCTGACCGGGAAGCCTTTCGTGCGTTATTGGGTTCACAACGGCATGCTGCAGCTGTCCGGGGAAAAAATGTCCAAATCCCTCGGAAACCTGGTGACGATCGAAGACTTTCTCTCGAAACATGAGGCTGACGTGTTGCGCCTGATGATCCTGAACTCCAGCTACCGGGGGCCGCTGACGTTTAACGACGAGGTGGTCGGCCAGGCAGAGCGGGCTCTGGAGCGCTTACGCTCGGGGCTGCGCCCATCCCTGCCGGCTTCAGAACAGCCTCCGGGAGAGGCTCCCGTGTCGCTGCAAGCACAGATGGAAGCGGCACGCCAGGGATTCCAAGAAGCAATGGACGACGATTTTAACACGGCCGGGGCGCTGGGTCACCTGTTCGACCTGGTCCGTTCGATCAATCAGGCGCGCGATGCCGGGGCAGATGCTGCCGCATTAGCCCCGGCTCAGGATTTGCTGAGATCGCTGGCCGGCGTGTTGGGCCTGCGCCTGGAACGAGAAGATGAAGGCGCCCAGGCTGCTCCCTTCATCGAACTGTTGATCGAAGTTCGGCGGGAGCTGCGCCAGCAGAAGCTATGGTCTCTCTCCGACCTGGTTCGGGACCGCCTGGTGGAATTGGGTGTCATCCTCGAAGACAACAAAGACGGTACATCCTGGCGCTGGAAATAGACCGGTGAGCGAAAGGGGGAAGCGTTAGCGAGGCGGATTATGCGAGAGTGGATCGTCGGGCGCAACCCGGTCTACGAAGTGCTGCGGGCCGGCCGGCGGCAGGCCTCCCGGCTGCAGGTGGCTCAGGGAACCCAGGAGAAAGGCCGGCTGGCCGATATCTTGCGCCTTACCGTTGCCAGGAAACTGCCGGTCGAGCGAGTGCAGCGCCAGCGCCTGGAGGCGCTGGGGGCCGATACGCAAGGAGTCGCCCTGGAAACCGGCGAATACACTTATTCTGCCCTGCCGGATATGCTCGATCTGGCGGAGAAACGAGCAGAAGATCCCCTCGTCCTGATCCTGGA
>DASWHG010000087.1:0-4206 GCA_036393315.1 Anaerolineales bacterium
TGAAAAGCAGGGCTTTCGACTTTGAGAAAGCCATGCGTCTGCCCCATAGAACCGATGGCTTTCAAATTTACAAACTCCCCTGGCTTGACACAACCTCCCCACTATGCTACATTTGCTGCCAGCCGAACGAATATCATGAGTGCATCAGATCTCACAATACAGAAGGACATCGCAGCAGGAGGTCAGATTTGACCAAATCTCGCTCTCAACTGATGGTGGAACGTTTGCGGGACCTCCAGGCCTCATCTCCGGAAATCGAAGCCTCGGCGATCGTGAGCGTGGATGGGTTGAGCATCGCCTCTGCGCTGCCTCAAGGTGTGGAAGAAGATCGAGTATCGGCAATGTCGGCCGCAATGCTTTCCCTGGGCGAGCGCATCGCCTCCGAATTGGGACGTGGCTCTCTGGACCAGGTCTATATCAAAGGCGAAAAGGGTTACGTGATCCTGATGTCGGTGGGGGAAGAAGCCGTACTGACGGCTCTGGCGCGGGAGCAGGCGAAGCTCGGCTTGATTTTCCTGGATATGCGTAGGGCGACCGAAGCGCTGGCGAAGCTGATCTGACACCGGAAAATGAAAATGGAACCTATCCCCAAAAGCGGTTACTTCTACGCGAATAAATTTGCCCTGATCATGCTCGAGGCCCTGGAAGACGTGGTTGGCAAGAACGGCCTGAACGCCGTATTGAATTTGGCAAATTTATCGAATTTGATCGACCATTACCCGCCCAAGAACCTGGCTAAAGAGTTTGACTTTGCCGATGTTTCTGCAATCAACCAGGCCGTCGGGGAAATGTACGGGGAGCGAGGCGGGCGTGGCCTGGCACTCCGGGCAGGACGTGCCACCTTTGACGAGGAACTGCGCAGCTTTGGGGCGCTGGCCGGGACCAGCGACCAGGAGTTCCAGATGCTGCCGGTGCAGGCCAAACTACGGGTGGGATTGCCCGCCCTGGCGAAGATCTTTTCCGCCATCAGCGACCAGCTCTGCACTGTCGAAGAACGAGACGAATTCTATGTCTACACCATCCATCGCTGTCCGGTGTGCTGGGGAAGGCAGTCGCCGGACCACCCGGTCTGCTTCAGCGTCGTCGGCCTGCTCGAAGAAGGCGTGAAATGGATCTCCGGAGGCCATGATTTCCAGATCCATGAGTCAGACTGCCTGGCGATGGGCGCAGAAGCGTGCAGTTTTCTCATTCATAAAATGCCCGTGATTTAGAGAGCTTTTCCAGCGCTGATAAGTCAGCCGCTGACTTATGAGGCAATCCTTTGCAGCTCACCGTCGTCGTCCCTACTTATAACGAGGCCGAGAATCTACCCACCTTGATCTCGGCTTTGTTCTCTTTGCCGGTACAGGGCCTCAAGGTGCTCGTCGTCGACGACGACAGCCCGGACGGGACCGGTGACCTGGCTAACCAGCTGGTGGGGCGCTATCCAGGCTGCCTCTCCGTGCTTCACCGACCTCGGAAGATGGGGTTGGGATCGGCGTATCTCGCCGGCTTCCGCCATGCGCTGGAAGCCGGTGCGGGCGCGGTGGCCCAGATGGACGCGGATTTTTCCCACCCACCCATGAAGCTGGTCGAGTTATTGGACGTATTGGAGGATTGCGATATCGCCATGGGTTCGCGCTACATCCCCGGTGGAAATCTGGACGAGCACTGGCCGCTGTGGAGGAAAGGCCTGTCCGCGTTCGGGAATTTCTACGCCCGGACGATCTTGAACCTGCCGATCCGGGACGCGACCGGCGGCTTTCGGGTCTGGCGGCGGGAGGCGTTGCTGGGCGTCCCCTTGGAGCGAGTGCGGTCCAACGGGTATGCCTTCCAGGTCGAGACGGCCTATATCGCCTGCCGCATGGGTTATAAGTTCATCGAAGTGCCGTTTTATTTTGCTGACCGGCGTTGGGGAACTTCAAAAATGTCGTTTGCCATTCAAGTGGAAGCAGCCCGGCGGGTCTGGCAGATGCTTTACGAATACCGCGATCTGGCCCGCCTAAGCCACGTCTGATTGTTGGGGGATCCCACTCAGGTAAGCACTCACCAGCCTGTGCCATTCATCTAAATCCAGAGTCTCTGCCCTGCGGCGGGAATCCACGTTCGCCGTATTCAACATCTGCTCGACGCTGTTGGCAGGCCAACCTAACCCCGCGGCCAGCGCGTTCCGCAAGGTCTTGCGCTTCTGACTGAAGCCGGCTTTCGCCAGCCGGAAGAAGGCCTCGAGTTCCGGCGTAGGGATGCGAGGTTCGGGGTAGAAATCGACGCGCACGACGGCTGAGTCGACCTTCGGGGCCGGGTAGAAGGCCCCGGCCGGGATGTGAGCCGTTACCTGGGGTTGCCCGTAGACCTGCACGCTGAGGGCCAACAGGCTCATCTCCCCGGGGGAGGCGCAGATGCGGGCGGCGACTTCCCGCTGCACGGTCAGGACCATCCGGTCTGGGCGCGCCTCGGCTTCCAAAAGGTGGCGGAGGAGCGCGGAGGTGATGTAATAGGGTATGTTCGCCACGACGCAGTAGTCGGGCTGCCCCACCAGGTCTGCCGGGTCCAGATCGAGGATATCGCCTCCGACGATGCTTACATTCTCTAATTTGCTCAGCACGCGCTCGAGCGGCGGGATCAGGCCGGCGTCCAGCTCGACGGCGACGACTCGCCGTGCCCGCGCGGCCAGCAGGCGGGTGAGGCTCCCCAGGCCGGGGCCAACCTCCAGGACGACTTCGCCTGCCAGCTCCCCGGCGGCTGCGACCACCTGCTCGAGAGCGACCGGGTCGATCAGGAAATTCTGCCCCAGCTTCTTATCCGGGCGCAGACCGTATTGGCGCAAGAGAGCGGGGACGTCGAGGGAGGGCAGGCTCATGGGATGACCCAGGCCACGTTAACCGGGGGCGGCCACAAGAAGTAAACGGTCACCCACTGATGCCAGGACACGTAATCGGCGTCGCTGTAGCCCAGGTCGATCATCCGCCCGATGACGCCTCCGCCTGTATCCGCGGCGATGGCCTCCCCGTATCCGGGTACGTAAAGGCGGGTGCCCAATGGGATGTAATTCGGGTCAACCGCGGCCACCCCTTTTGCCAGCGGTAACCCGGAAGCGGTGATGGTGCCGCCTGCGCTGGTCGGGTTGTATGAGACCGCATACATGTTCAAGGCTCGCCAGTAGGTCAGTTCCCCGCCGGGGACTTCCAGGGTGAGTGGAACGATCCGCGTACCATAGCCCAGGACGCGCGGCTGAGGTTCCTGGGCGGTGTATTCTGCTTCGACCTGCCGGGAAACTTCAACACCGTCTTCATAGCGGACCCTGATCCGGCGGGCGGTCAGGCCATATGCGCCCGGCTGCACGACCCGCTGGCTGTCGATCTCGAGGTCAGAGACCGGCTGGGTCTGGGTCTCGAAGGGCAGCGGCTCCGTCTCTAAGGAAACACGTTCCTGCACCCTGACCAGCCGGATCCTGCCGTTCGCAGGGAGGGGATCGCCTGCCCTCGGAAGGCTGTAGTCCGAGGCCTGCAGGGACAGGCCGGCCTCTGCCAGCGCTTCTCCGACGGTCGCGGCGGCGGTGAGCAGGCGCAGCCGCCCGGCAGGCGAACGGATTTCTACTGGCTGTGCGATTTTGAGTCCGGCTTTCAGCGGGCCATCGATGGGTGTCTCCGGAGGCGGCGAGAGCCGGTCGCCGGCGCGCAGCTGGATACCCGCTTCCCAGAGCGCCTGCCCGAGCGTCGTCGCGCTCGAGATAAAGGTTCTGAGCTCTGAACCGATCACCAACGTGATCGGGTGGGCGCGCCGGACCTGCAGGCTGTGGGTAGGAGAACGGCTTAATTCATCGTCTACGGCGATGCTCTCTCCATCGGCGATCAGCCGGTCGCCAGGGTAGAGGGGGATCCCTGCCTCGGCAAGCAGGTTGGCTGGCAGCCGCTCCGGGGTCAGCAGCGAGTGAATCTCTCCATCGACCTGGATGGAAACTTGCGCGGCTCGTTCGATGGAAACGGTTTCGCCATCTCGCAGCATCCTGCCCGTGGCGGGCAGGATGACATCCTGGTCCTTTAAGTAGATCTGCTCGTCGCTGAGGAATTGGCCTACGGTGATCGCAAAAGTGTTCCGGGTGTACGTTCTCCCGTTGACCACCAGGTTGACCTGCTTATGCATCCAGAAACCCAACAGCACCAGGCCGGTAATCGCCAGGACCAATGCCAGCAGGTCGAGGCGTAGGGTTGGCTCCTTTTTCATGTG
>DASWHG010000088.1:0-2034 GCA_036393315.1 Anaerolineales bacterium
TTGGGGTGGGAGAAGGCGGCTTTGCCGCCTTCTCCCACCCCAAACCCCATTTTTGAGAAAACCATGGGGATGTGATCCTGGCGCACGTCACATCCTCGCCCGATTTGATATAATCAGGGCCTCTTGCCAGCACCAACCACCGGTTTGACCTTAATGAGCGATCTTCCTTGCTACGACGTCCTGCTTTTCGATGGCTACTTCTGCGACCTGATCGTCACGGGCCTGCCGGAACCGCCGCGGCTGGGCGCCGACCTGTTCGGTACCGGAATGGGGATCACCGCCGGGGGGACGTTCAACGTCGTGCGCGCCCTTCACCGCCTTGGGCTGCAGGTCGGCTGGGCCTGCGACTTCGGGAACGACCTCTTCAGCCAGTTCGTCCTGGCCGAAGTGCGCAAGGAGGGGGTGGACACCGGCCTGCTCCGCCTGCAAGACCGCCCGGTACGGGCCTTCAGCCTGGCCTTCTCGTTCTCCGATGACCGCGGGTTCATCAGCTACATGGACCAGATGGAGCGCTATCCCCGGCTCCCTTATATTGATAATTACCGCCCGCGCTGCGTGCTGCTGCACGACCTGGGGGACAGGCCAGCCCTGCTCGAATTGGCACCGACCGTTCACCAGCACGGCGGCCTCCTGTGCCTGGACTGCCAATCCACCAACCTGGACCTGGATACGCCCGGCCTGGTCGTAGCCCTGCAGGCGGTCGACGTTTTCCTCCCCAATGAGAGCGAGGCCTGCCAGCTGACGGGCGCCTGCAGCGCAGAACAAGCCGCCGAAATCCTGGCGGCATACACGCCCCTGGTGGTGATCAAGCTGGGCGCGCGTGGGGCATTGGCCCAGGCCGGCGACTGCCAGGTACACTCGCCGGCACTGCCTGTAGCGGTGCTGGATACGACCGGGGCCGGGGATTGTTTCAACGCCGGCTTCCTTTACAGCCACCTGCGAGGAGACTCGTTAGAGACCAGCCTGCGATACGGGAATATCTGCGGTGGGCTGTCGACGACGGCCTACGGGACGGAGGCGACCCCCACGCTGGCGGAGGTCGAGCGGGTCCTGCAGCGCCTGGAAGGCGAATAAGGGAGGCGGTTATGGTCCGAATTTATTCTGAAGAAGAACTGGTGTGGTGGCAGCGCGGGGTCGTCTACCAGATCTACCCGCGCAGCTTCAAGGACACGGACGGCGACGGCGTGGGGGACTTGCAGGGCATCATCGAGCGGCTCGATTACCTTAACGACGGTTCGCCTGTCGACGCCCCCGGTTCCTCCCCGGCGGGTGATCCCACCTCCCTCGGCGTGGAGGCCATCTGGCTCAGCCCTTTTTACCCTTCCCCAATGGCCGATTTCGGCTACGACGTGGCGGACTACTGCGACGTCCACCCGATGTTCGGCGACCTGGAAACGTTCGACCGGCTGGTCGCAGCCGCCCACCAACGTGGGATCAAGGTGATCATCGACTACGTTCCCAACCACACCTCGGACCAGCACCCCTGGTTCTTGGAATCGCAGTCCAGCCGGGACAACCCGAAGCGAGATTGGTACCTGTGGGTCGATGCGAAGCCGGATGGGTCCCCGCCGAACAACTGGGGATCCGTGTTCGGCGGACCGGCCTGGAAGTGGGACGAACGCACCGGGCAGTATTACTTCCACCAGTTCCTGAAGGAACAACCCGACCTGAACTGGCGCAACCCTGAGCTGCGGGAGGCGATGATGGACGTGCTGCGCTTCTGGCTCGACCGGGGTGTGGACGGCTTCCGCATGGACGTGGTTGGGATGATCCTGAAAGACCCGGACCTGCGGGACAACCCGCCGCACCCAAACGCCCCGCCTGACCTGCCAGAAGCAGATATATACGGAAGGCAGCTCAACATTTACAACCAGGACCTGGACGAGGTCCACGAGATCATCCAGGAATTCCGCCGGGTGCTGGATACTTACGACCAGCGCTGCTCCATCGGCGAGATCTGGTACGAACTACCTCGCTGGGTCAAGTACTATGGGGTCGAGGGGAAGGGCCTGAACCTGCCGTTCAATTTCCGCT
>DASWHG010000089.1:0-4115 GCA_036393315.1 Anaerolineales bacterium
TGGGCTTCTTCTTCCAGCAGTGGTACCTGGACCTGGCCGTGCTTTGGGTCTTCGTGCTTTTCGCTCCCCTCTTCGGCTATTGGGTCTTCAGCCGGGTGGAAGCCAATGTCCGCAGCAACGAAGGCGTCGGGCAGTTTTAGACAAACCGCCGAATGTAGATTAACATGAGTTCGGGTTGGATGAGAGCCCAGGAGATTGGACGCGGACGAGCACGGAAAAACGCTGAAAAATCGAAATAATCGGTAGACTTGTGACGAATACTTTCGGCTAAACATCAAGGGATCGTTTCATGAAACGATTGCGAAGAAATCTGACAGGCGAAGGGCAAGGACAGCGAACCGGCGGCGGCGCTGTCCCTGCGGCTATTGCCTCCAACTCGTCCTGGGTACAGAACCTGCGCTCCGGATGGGACGCTTTCCAGGCCATGGTTCGCAAGGAATTGGTGGTGATGGCCCGCTATCCGGTCAATTTCATCGCCTCCTTTGGGCAGATCTTCCTGATCGTGGCGATCTTCACCCTGGGCGGGCGCACCTTCAGCCCACCGGCCGGCGAGCCCGGAGGCGCGGTGGATATGGGCTCCACTTCCGGCATCGTGATCTATGGCTTCATCCTGTTCATGTTCCTCAGCGACACCCTGTGGACCATCGGTTACAACGTCCGGCACGAGCAGGTGCAAGGCACGCTGGAACAGCTCTACCTGAGTCCGGCCAGCAAGTTCGCCAGCCTGGTCTCGCGGGTGGCCAACACCCTGCTGTGGACCGGCCTGTTGAGCCTGGCGGCGAGCGCCTTGATGGCCCTGATGATCGGCCGGCTGCCGGTCGAAAACCCCTTGCTGGGCACCTACCTGCTGGTCCTGAGCCTGTCCGGCACCTTTGGGATCGGCTTCGCTTTCGCCGCGCTCACCCTGCGCATCCGCGAAACGGCTCAGACGATGGCCAACCTGCTGCAGTTCGCCTTCCTGGTCTTTTCGGCGAATTTCTTCCCCTTTTCCGCCCTGCCCCCGGTCGTGCGGGCAGTCTCCCGGCTGCTCCCGACCGCCTATGCGGTGGATGCCTTTCGTTCGACCCTGATGGGCTACCCTCCGGGTTTCCCGGAGCTGGCGCCCATCCAGACGGAGATCGTGATCGTCACCTTGTTTGGCCTGCTCATGCCGTTCGTGGGCTATTCCCTTTACCGGCGGGCGGAGGACCACGCCCGGCGCACCGGCAGCCTTTCCACCTTTTAGGTTAAGTATGTCCCCCAGGCCAGCGAATCTCCGGCACCGCTGGGATCTCACACCACAGGAAGCAAGGGCCGTGCAACAAGAACTGCGCGGGCAGGTCCGGGTCGAGCCAATCCGCCTCGAACGGGTGCAGACCGTGGCGGGCGTCGACGCCAGTTTCGGGGGCGGGCAGGTATACGCCGGTGTGGTGCTTTTAGATTTCCCCGGCCTCCGGCTGGTCGACCAGGCCGCCTATCAAGCGCCTGTGGCCTTCCCCTACATCCCGGGGCTGCTCTCGTTCAGGGAAGCGCCGGCTTCGCTGGAGGCGCTGGCGCGACTTAAATCCCAGCCGGACGTATTAATAGTAGATGGGCACGGGCTGGCGCACCCACGCCGCTTCGGCATTGCCTGCCACCTGGGCGTTCTGACGGGTCTCCCGACGATCGGCTGCGCGAAATCGATCCTGGTGGGAGAGGTGGGCAGCCTGGGAGGAGCGGCCGGCAGCACCGCCGAACTGCTTGACGGGGACGAAGTCCTGGGCCTGGCAGTGCGAACCCGGCAGAACGTAAAGCCGGTTTACATCTCTATCGGTAACAAGGTGGACCTGGGCTTCGCCCTCGAGGTGATCCTGGCCTGCTCGCGGGGCTACCGCTTGCCGGAGCCGGCACGCCTGGCCCACCGGCTGGTCACGCAGGTTCGAAAGGGCTCTTTCCAAAGTGACCCGGAAGGTAAACCGGCGACGTGAAAAAGGTTGAAGCATATATAATCAATACAACGAGGGTTCACCGGAAAGGGCTGGGCGCTTGGAGAGTTGCGGCTCCGCCGCAATCTCCGCGCACCACGCGTAATAATAAGCAGAGATTCATCAAATAAGGGCTGGGCGCTTGGAGAGTTACGGCTCCGCCGCAATCTCCGCGCACCACGCGTAATGATGAGTAGAGATTCATCAAAAAAGGAGATTCCAAATGAACCGCTTCATCATCCGTTGGGCGATCAACGCCCTGGCGCTGTACGCCGCCATCGTGGTGACGAACAGCGTCATCCCCGGGGGTATAAACCTGCAAAACCCGACCTGGCAGTCCTACGTCTGGTTGGGGCTGATTTTCGGCCTGATCAACGCTTTGGTCCGGCCCCTGCTCGCTTTTCTCACCTGCCCGCTGATCATCCTCACGCTGGGTCTATTCACGCTGGTGATCAACACATTCTTGTTCTACCTGGTGGGCTGGTTGGGCACCTTCTTCAACGTGGGTTACGTGGTCAATAGCTTCTGGGCAGCCCTGTTAGGGGCGATCGTCGTGAGCGTCGTGAGCATTGCCCTGAGCGTCGTTTTGCGGGACGAGAGCCGCCAGCGGCGCCGGAAAAAGTAATAAAAGGATTAATATCGCATTTTCCCAGTTGACTTTCTATCCGACTCGGCTTATACTGAATACAACTGGAGAAAATGATGCGAGAGGTTTCATTCGGAACCAGATTCGACATTCAACTAGGTTTCTGAGGCACGCCATTGGCGCGTGCCTTTTTTTCATCTCAATTCGAAAGGAGAAGTGAAAATGGATTATGGGATGATCGGAAAGATTGACAAAGCGAAGCGCTATGCAATGCAGCGCGATCGCATCCATTTCGAATCGTTCATGGTTTCCTTCGAGGGTGAAAACAATCCCCATAACGTTCATTTCCAGAATGGAGAGTGGCACTGCGACTGTGCCTTCTTCCGATCCCGTGGGCGCTGCAGCCACACCATGGCTCTTGAGATGATCCTGGAAGAGATGATAGCCGAGCCGGTTGTTCAATTGTGAGAAGTCGGATCCGTTCGATAGAAAATAGACGAGCTCCTGCAGGAGCTCGTCTATTTTTTTTATTGCCATCCCGGCCTGGAATCTGCCCCCGGCTCAGCGGTGAAAATTCCCGGAAGCCGGCTGCCAATCGAACAGGGCGGTTGCCACCCAGGTGGGTGGAGGCGCCTGGTACAGCTCGGCCGCGTCGCTGTAGGTGAGATCGACGATCCTTCCCTTCAGCGGCCCCCGCAAGTACCTGAACACCTGTCCGGCATCGCGTGCATCGCTCTTGGCTTTCACGCAGTGCTGGTTGTATGCCCAGTAGTCGCCGCGCCCGAGCAGGGCGATGCCCTCTTCGATCTTTTGGCGAGCCAGCTCCAAGCCGCCTTCGTGCGGGTGAAACGAATCCTCCGGCGAGTCCCCATAACCGATGCCGTGGTGGAACGGGTCGGCCGTCGAGACGATCACCGCGTCCCGGGCGATGCGCTGCAGCTCCTCGATCCCCGGCAGGACTTCCGGCCTGCCGCCGGCCAGGTAAGGGTAGCGCTCGATCACCTGCGGGCCGGCGATGCCGCGCCGCTTCGTCTCGGCCTGCCAGAAGTGACGGAAGCTGATCAGCACGTGATCCTGAGCCCATCCCTGGCCGCCCGGGAGCCCGGGCCCCTGGATCCTCCAGGTCTTTTCCTGGGTCACATCCCCGCCGCCGGCAACCCTGCGGCGGGCTTGCTCCATTTCATCGGTGAAGGCGTGCTGCACGCTGACCACCAGAACCCGGTCTGCGCCGCTGTCCAGGCAGGCGTGCACCGCCGAGGCGATCTGGTGCCCACAGTCGGCGACACCGGCGTGCGGGAAGACCACCACCCCGCCGGCCGAAAGCGTCCCGGATAGGTCCCACTGCCGGGCTTCATCCAGCAGGCGGTAGGTGCCGGCCTCGCCGAGCGCCTCGTGCTCCTGCCGGTAGAGCTTGTGGATATCTTCCCTGAGCTGCTTGAGATTCAATTCTGCCATTTTGGATGTTCCCTTTTTCTGTCCTAATCCTGGCTCGACGCCAACCGCTGAGAAGCACTCAAATACCGTTGGACGCCCATCCCCCTACCCCCTTCCCAGCGGGAAGAGGGAACAAAGAATAGTGTGTTTTG
>DASWHG010000090.1:0-28380 GCA_036393315.1 Anaerolineales bacterium
CCGATTCCGGATGGTGCCATGCTATAATGGCACAATTTAACCACTATGGCCACCCATCCTCTCGGTCTAAAAGACCTGCTACGGTTGTCTTTTTCTGAACCCGTCCTCTGGCTCTGCGGAGAGGGGTTCGAGGACCGCCCCGTCCAGTGGGTCGCCGCCTCGCCGGAGGAAGCCCGGCCCGGGGATATCCTGCTCCTGCCTTCGGAAAGCCTGAGCATAGAACTGGTCGCACATGCCAGGCAGCAGCAATTCGCCGCGCTGCTGCTGTTCGGATCGGGCTCCATTCCAGAGGTCAACCTCCCTGACAGCCTGCCGGTGGTTGCCGTACCCGTGTCCGCCGGGGAGATCCGCACCGTCCAGCGCTTGATGCTGACCCTGTTGATCAACCAGCGCGCCGCGCTGATGGAGCGCGGCGTACGCCTGCACGCCCAGCTCTCGCAGCTAGAGGCTGAGGGCAGGGGATTGAGTGGCCTGGCGAAAGCCATGTCCGAGATCTCCGGCCGGGGCGTCCTGATCCAGGATAAACGCGGCAGGGTCCTCGCCCAGCACCCCTCTTCCACGCTGCTCGCCATCTGGGGAGACGTGCTCGAACAACTGGGAGGCCTGGAAAGCCTGCCGGAATCCCTGGTCGACCGCCGGCGAGCCGGCAGCCAACCGGGGATCGTCATCCAGAAAATCCCCGGCGGCCTGGACCGCCTGATCGCCCCGATCACGGTCGGGGAGGTAGCGCGCGGCTACCTATCCCTGGTGGGGTTAGATGGCGAACTGGACGAACTGGATCACCTGGTGGCCGAACAAGGTGGGCTGGTGTGCGCCGTCGAGATGGCCAGGAACAAAGCAGTCCGGGAGGCTGAGAAGCGTCTGAAAGGGGACCTGCTAACGGCCCTCATCCAGGATAACCTCTCCCCGCGGGAAGCCCGCCTGTGGGTCCAGGCTATGGGATTCGATCTTACCCAGGCTCACATCGCTCTGCGCTTCGCCTGGGACGGCCCTGCTTCACCATCCCGGCGCAGGTTGGAGACGCTCGTCAACGGTGAAGTCTCTCGCCTGGGATTGCAGGTCATCGTCAGCCCGATGGAGGCTGAGATCATCTGCTTCTGCCAGATCCCCACCAACGAGAACCGCCCCGAGCTGGCCCTGGCCTTCGCCCAGGCGGTGCTGGACCAGGAAGCCCAGGAGTACCCGGATATCCCCGGCCGCTGCGGTGTCGGGTCCATCGCCCCCGCCCTCGAGGACTGGCGGACCTCTCTCCGCCACGCCGGCCAGGCGCTCGAACTGGCCCGCCGCCTATCGGTTCGTAAGCCGCTCTATTATGGCGATCTCTCTGTCTACCGGCTGCTGTTCCAGCTCGAACACAGCCCAGAGGTGATCGCTTTCCAGGAAGAGACCATCGGCCCGCTGCTCGATTACGAAGGTTCTGCCGAACTGCTTCACACGCTCGAAACCTATTTCGAACATAACGGCAACCTCTCTCAAACCGCCGAGGCGCTCTTCATCCACCGCAACACGTTGATCTACCGCATGGAGCGCATCGCCGCCATCACCAATCTCGATCTGGACAATCCGGAAAACCGGCTGGCAATCCAGCTCGCCTTGCGGATCTACCGGATGATGGGATCGAAGCCTGGCTAGAGAACGCCCCTTTTTTGTGCAGAACCTACAAGAAATCCTGCGAATCTTTTGTTTAGTTTTTACAATAGCCAGGTATCCCAGACTGGTGTAAACTTTTAACCAGCCTGAACCCGATGTGACAGGCGTAACTGAATAGCTGTGGATTACTCTTATCCAGAGAGGCGGAGGGACCGGCCCTGTGAAGCCTCGGCAACCTGGCAATGAGTTCGGCAGCGCTTGCGTGGAGTGGATCGAAGGTCGACCAGACCCAGATGCTCTTTACAGGCGTTGCATAACGGACGAAGCCAAGGTGCCAATTCCGGCAGAAGTAATTTCTGGAAGATGAGAGGCCCGTTTCGTCTCGGTTAACCTCTTCTCCCAGAAGAGGTTTTTTTGTTCTCTCGACTATTATTCATGCAGGCCAAGGAGGCAGAGATGACGTTCACACAGGAACTGACCCACCAGTTCGGCTTTACGACCCGCCAGTTGCACGCCGGCCAGGAGCCGGATCCCAGCACCGGCTCTCGGGCTGTGCCCATCTACCAGACTACTTCTTATGTGTTTAAAGACACAGACCATGCCGCCCGGCTTTTCTCCTTGCAGGAGACGGGGAATATCTATACTCGAATCATGAACCCGACCAATGACGTGCTCGAACAACGCTTGGCGGATCTTGAAGGCGGCGTAGGCGCGCTCGCGACCAGCTCCGGCCATGCCGCCCAGGCCCTGGCCATCCTGGCCTTATGCGGCGCGGGCGACCATATCGTTTCGGCCTGCACGCTCTACGGCGGAACCTTCAACCAGTTCAAGTACACCTTCCCGCGCATCGGCATCGAGGTAACCTTCGTCGACCCCAGCGACCCGCAGAACTTCCGCCGGGCGATCCGCCCAAACACCAAGCTTCTATTCGGCGAGACCCTGGGGAACCCACTTATCAATGTCTTCCCCTTCGAGGAGGTAGCGGCAATCGCCCGGGACTTTGAGATCCCGCTGGTCATCGACAACACTTTCGCCACGCCTTATCTGTGTCGCCCCTTCGAGTGGGGTGCGAACATCATCATCCACTCGACCACCAAGTTTATCGGGGGGCATGGCACGGCCATCGGCGGGATTATCGTCGACGGCGGCAGCTTCGAGTGGGCCGGCAACCCGCGCTTCCCGAACTTCAACACGCCCGACGAGAGCTACCACGGCCTGGTCTATTCCAGCCTGGGCGCACCCGCCTTTATCCTCAAAACCCGCGTGCAGATCCTGCGAGATATCGGGGCTTGCCAGGCGCCCCTGAATTCCTGGCTTTTCGTGCAAGGCCTGGAGACCCTCAGCTTACGGATGGACCGCCACGTGCAGAATGCCCAGGCCGTTGCCAGTTGGTTAGAGGGCCATCCAGCCGTATCCTGGGTCACCTATCCTGGCCTGCCGAGCCACACGGATTATCACGCAGCCAGAAAGTACCTTCCGAAAGGCCCGGGCGCCATCCTTGGCTTTGGAGTTAAAGGCGGGCTGGAGGCGGGCCGGCGTTTTATCGACCACCTGCAGCTCTTCAGCCACCTGGCGAATGTTGGCGATGCCAAGAGCCTGGCCATCCACCCGGCCAGCACCACACACTCGCAGCTGAGTCCGGCAGACCAGGCTCAGGCGGGGGTCACGCCTGATTTCGTCCGCCTGAGCGTTGGCCTCGAGGATCTGGAAGACTTGCTCTGGGATTTGGACCAGGCACTTTCTTAAAGTGATGATGATTGTCGAAAAAACGCTCCCCAACATAGACCGTTCTGTTGGCCTGGTTGAAACTCAATTCTTCACCTTTGCCGGTGAGATCCCCATGAATCTTGAAAGCGGGGAATCGCTCGGGCCGGTCACGCTGGCTTTTGAAACTTACGGGCAGTTGAATGCTGGCCGCAGCAACGCCATCCTCATCCTGCACGCGCTCTCTGGCGACGCCCACGCCGCAGGTTTCCATTCCACCACTGATCATACCCCCGGTTGGTGGGATGACTGCATCGGTCCGGGCAAAGCATTCGATACAAACAAGTACTTCGTCATCTGCTCGAATATCCTGGGCGGCTGCCAGGGCTCGACCGGCCCGAGCTCGATTAACCCCCGCACCGGCCGGCATTACGGGTTGTCTTTTCCATTCGTGACGGTTGCAGATATGGTAGACGCCCAACGTTATCTGGTCGACGATCTGGGCATCGAAAAACTGCTGGCGGTCGCCGGCGGGAGCATGGGCGGGATGCAGGTCCTGCAATGGGCAGTGCGCTACCCGGACCGCATCCGGGCGGCGCTGCCCATTGCGACCAGTGCACGTCACTCCCCGATGCTGATCGCCTTCAGTGAGGTCGGCCGCCAGGCTATCTACGCCGATCCACACTGGAACGAGGGAAATTACTACGCCGGCCCGCGGCCCAACACAGGGCTGGCCCTGGCGCGCATGATCGGCCATATCACCTACCTGAGCGAGGAGTCGATGCACCACAAGTTCGGCCGGCGGTTACAAGCCCGTGAGCGCTTCGGCTTCGACTTTGACACGGACTTTGCAGTCGAGGGCTACCTGCGCGCTCGCGGAAACGGCTTCACCGGCCGCTTCGACGCAAACAGCTACCTGTACATTACGAAAGCAATGGATTATTTCGATTTGTGCAACGGTCACGCCAACCTGGCGCAAGCTTTTTCGAACAGCACCGGGATCCGTTATCTGGTGGTCTCGTTCTCCTCCGATTGGTTGTACCCGGCTTACCACTCGAAAGACCTGGTCGGGGCACTGACTTCCGCTGGAGCTGACGTGACGTACTGCAACATCCAGTCCAGTTGGGGGCACGACGCCTTTCTCCTCGAAGTGGAAACCCTGACTGGCTTGATCTCCAACTTCCTGGAGCGGGTCGGATGAGACCGGCCTGAAAACAAATGACTGCTTCGAACCTTTCATCCCGGCTCAGAATAGGGCAGCTCGCCAACCGCTCAACCGGCCTGCGCCCCGATTTACTCGCGATTGCCAGCCTGATCCAGCCCGGAGAAAAAGTATTAGACCTCGGCTGCGGCGAAGGGGACCTGCTCCGCTACCTGCAAGACAACCGCCAGGTCGTAGGGCGCGGCATCGAGCTGCTGGAGAGCAGCGTCCTCGCCTGCGTCCGCCTCGGGATCAGCGTCCGGCAGGGGAACCTGCAAGAAGGGCTGCGCGATTACCCGGCCGGCTCTTTCGACTCCGTCATCCTCAGCCAGACAATCCCTTATCTTAACGATCCGAGTTTCATCATCAAGGAAATGCTGCGGGTGGGCAGCCGGGCGATCGTCACCATACCGAATTGGGGCCACTGGCGCTGCCGGCTGAGCCTGTTGCTTACCGGGCGGATTCCTCAGGCGCCCGGGCTGCCCCAGGCCTGGGATGCCGCGCCTCGCGCCCGGCCCCTGACCATCCGGGATTTCGAGGAGTTCTGTGACCGGCAGGGATTCGCGAGCGCCGGCGCAATTTACCTCCAGGGCAAGCGCACTATCCCAGATCGATTCGATAAGGATTTGCGCGCGACCACCGCTGTGTTTATCCTGAAGCCGTAGACGAGGGCTGGCTCAATACACAGGTCTCCTCGCCCGGCGGTTTTGTCACTTGATTCGTCAATCTGCACAAATCCAGGCGGGGATATTTTGTGGATATTGACGGTAGACAACTCCCATTGAATTCTGTAAAATAGATCAACTTAACTTGCGAATGAAAAGTATCTGAACCAATGAACCCTCAATTTTCTATCCTTATTCTGGTTGTCATCCTGGTCCTCATCCTTGGGATTGAGAACCCAATTCGCGTTCGGGCAGCCAGAGCCCTACTGGGAGGATAGGAAAAAGGCGAAAAACCCAGTGAAGTTGACGGGGCTGCCCACCAAAGGCAGCCCCGTTTTTTATTCTGGCGCTGGCTCGACCGGCATTGGCAAACCGCCGAAGGTCACTCAGTCACCGTTATACAGAGAGGACGAAATGCGCTCAGACCGGATCAAAAAAGGTTTCGAACGAGCTCCTCACCGTGCCCTGCTCAGGGCGACCGGAGTGAAGGAAGAGGATTTTTCCAAGCCTTTCATCGCGATCGTGAATTCCTACGTGGACATCGTCCCGGGGCACGTACACCTGCAGGATTTCGGCCGGCGGATCAAGGCAGCCGTGCGCGCTGCCGGGGGCGTGCCCTTCGAGTTCAACACCATCGGGGTGGACGACGGCATCGCCATGGGCCACGCCGGAATGAAGTTCAGCCTGCCCTCCCGGGAGCTGATCGCGGACAGCGTGGAGACCATGATCCAGGCCCACCAGTTCGATGGCATGGTCTGCATCCCCAACTGCGACAAGATCGTGCCCGGCATGATCATGGCGGCGCTGCGCGTGGATATCCCGGCTATTTTCATCTCCGGCGGCCCGATGGCTGCCGGCAAGACCCCGGAGGGTGAGACCATCGACCTGATCTCGGTGTTCGAAGGCGTGGGGGCCTACAAAGCCGGGGCGATCGACGCGGCCCGGCTCAAGACCCTCGAAGAGTTCGCCTGCCCCTCCTGCGGTTCTTGCTCCGGCCTGTTCACCGCCAACTCGATGAACTGCCTGCTGGAGGTCCTTGGCCTGGCCTTGCCTTTCAACGGCTCTGCACTGGCCTTGACGGCAGAACGCGAAGATCTCGCCCAGGCTGCAGCCCGGCAGATATTTTCCCTGATCGAGACCGGCCTGACCCCGCGCCAGCTGGTCAGCGCTGAAGTCATCGACGATGCTTTCGCCCTCGACATGGCTATGGGCGGGAGCACCAACACAGTGCTTCACACGCTCGCCTTCGCCCACGAAGCCGGGATTTCCTACCCTTTGGAACGCATCAATGCGGTCGCCGACCGGGTGCCCTACCTGAGTAAAGTCAGCCCTTCAGGTCCCTGGCACATGGAGGACGTGCACCGCGCCGGCGGAATCCCCGCCATCCTGAACGAGATCGCCCGCTCCGGGAACACACTGCACCTGGACCGCCCCACCGTTTCGGGGTTTACCTTACGTGAATCCATCGCGGGGATGACGGTTACGGATCACGACGTCATCCGCCCGCTCGAGAACCCGCACAGTCCGGTCGGCGGCCTGGCGGTTCTCTTTGGGAACCTTGCGCCTGAAGGGGCCATCATCAAAGCCGGGGGCGTCGCCGCCCACATCCGCAGACACGAAGGTCCGGCGCGCATCTACGAGAGCCAGGAACAGGCCATGCTGGGGATCCTGGACCGCCAGGTCCAGCCCGGTGACGTGGTGGTCATCCGCTACGAAGGGCCGCGCGGTGGCCCGGGGATGCAGGAGATGCTCTCCCCCACCTCGGCCATCATGGGTATGGGGCTTGGCGAAAAAGTAGCGCTGATCACCGATGGCCGCTTTTCCGGAGGCACCCGCGGGGTGTGCATCGGTCACGTCAGCCCGGAAGCCGCCGCCCGCGGTCCCATCGCAGCCCTGCAGGACGGCGACCCGATCGAGATCGACCTGGATGCCCGCTCGCTCAACGTACGCCTGAGCCCGGAGCAGATCCAGGACCGGTTGGCAGCCCTGCCGCCCTTCGAACCCCGCACCGAGAGTTCCTGGCTGAGCCGCTATGCTCGCATGGTGACCAGCGCAAGCCAGGGAGCGGTGCTGTTATAGATCACTGGAGCTTATCTTAGCAAGGAGGAGCAATCGTATGAAAAAAGCAGGTGCGGAAATTCTCTGGGAGTGCATGGTCCGGGAAGGGGTGGAGGTCGTGTTCGGTTATCCCGGCGGGGCGAACATGCCGATCTACGATGCCATGCTGAACTACCCGGTCCACCACGTCCTGGTCCGGCACGAACAAGGGGCGGCGCATATGGCCGACGGGTACGCTCGCGCTTCGGGTAAGGTCGGCGTGGCGATGGCGACCTCCGGCCCCGGGGCAACCAACCTGGTAACAGGAATCGCCACCGCGATGATGGACTCCTCCCCTATGGTTTGCATCACCGGGCAGGTGCACGCCCACCTGATCGGCGGCGACGCGTTCCAGGAGACGGACGTGACCGGCATCACCCTGCCGATCACCAAGCACAACTACCTGGTGACCCGCGCCGACGAAGTCGCCGAAGTGGTGCGGGAGGCATTTTACATCGCCCGCAGCGGCCGCCCGGGGCCCGTCTTGATCGACATCTGCAAGAACGCCCAGATCGAAAAGACGGACTTCGTCTATCCCGAGAACCTTTCCCTGCCCGGCTACCGCCCACCGGCCCACGCCCCTGTGGCCGATCTGAAGCGCGCCGTGGAGCTGCTGGAGCAGGCCGAGCGCCCGGTCATCCTGGCAGGGCATGGCGTGCTCATCTCCGGCGCGATGGAAGAACTGGGCATATTGGCGGTCAAGACCAACACCCCGGTAGCCAGCACCCTGCTCGGGCTGGGGGCTTTCCCGGCATCCCATCCCTTGAGCCTGGGTATGATGGGAATGCACGGGGAAGCTTACTGCAACCAGGCGATCCAGAAATCTGACCTGATCCTGGCCTTTGGGATGCGCTTCGACGACCGGGTGACCGGCAACCTGCGCACGTACGCGCCGCGCGCCCGCAAGATCCACGTCGAGATCGACCCCTCCGAAGTCCACAAGAACGTCCCGGTCGACGTATCCCTGATCGGGGATTTGAAGACCGTTCTCGCCGACCTGATCCCGCTGGTCGACGAATACGACCACGAGCTCTGGATGGCCGAGATCGGCGCCTGGCGCGCCGAGACGGAAGAACGCGACATCCAATCCTGGCCGGAAGATGGCAAACTGTACGTAGCGCACCTGGTGCGTGAGATTTGGGAAGCGACCGCTGGTGACGCCATCATCACCACAGACGTCGGGCAGCACCAGATGTGGACCGCCCAGTACTACCCCCTGGAACGGCCCTTCCGTCTGATCACCTCCGGCGGCGCCGGCACCATGGGGTTCGGCGTGCCTTCTGCCATCGGCGCCTGGTTCGCCTTCCCCGAGCGGGAGATTTGGGCGATTGTTGGCGACGGCGGCTTCCAGATGACCCAGGCGGAGCTCTCCACGGCCGTCCAGGAGGGCGCCAATATCAAGATCGCGATCATGAACAACAACTTCCTGGGGATGGTGCGCCAGTGGCAGGAGTTCTTCTTCGAGCGGCGCTACTGCGCGGTCGAGCTGCAGAATCCTGACTTTGTAAAGATCGCTGAGGCCCATGGCATGGTCGCCCGCCGGGTTACCCAGCCCGCAGAAGTGTTGCCAGCCATCGAATTCGCCCGGCAGACGCCCGGCCCGGTGCTGATCGAGTTCAAGGTCGAGAAGGAAGAAGCGGTCTACCCTATGGTGCCGGCAGGCGCCGACCTGGACGCCATGATCCGGCGTCCGCTGCGCCAGCCGCAGCCGGCAGGCTGAACACCTCCGAGGCACGTGATCAGCATTATCGTCCCGCAGACCATCTGCGGCAAGACCAACAAGGAGAGGAGAACTCTATGCAACATACCCTGATCGCCCTGGTCGAGAATAAGCCGGGGGTGCTGAACCGGGTGGCGTCCTTGTTCCGGCGGCGCAACTTTAACATCGAATCCCTCAACGTCGGCCAGACAGAGAATCCGGCAATCTCACGCATGACCATCGTGATGGACAGCGAAGCGCTGGATGCCCGCAAGGCCGAGGCCAACCTGTACAAGTTGGTCAACGTGATCGACGTGCAGGACGTCACCAACCAGCCCGTCGTCACCCGTGACCTGGCCCTGATCAAGGTCAAGGCCGGCCCTGAGCAGCGGGCAGAAGTATCCAACCTGGCATCGATTTTCCGTGCCAAGATCGTCGACGTCTGTCCCGATACCGTGATCGTCGAGATCACCGGCACCGAAGATAAGATCGAGGGCCTGCTCGAACTTCTCCGGCCGATCGGCATCCTGGAGATGGTCCGTACCGGGCAGGTGGCGATGATGCGCGGTTTCAACCTGGGCGTCCGCCACACCCCCGGCGCCAACGGGTACAACCGTTATTAACCCGTGGTTGGGGTTTACAAAGCAAGCCCATGGATAACCCCGAGCGAGGCTTTATGGCCGCCCGCCGGGAATCAGAGATGAGCATGATTCGGAGGAAGTGATTATGGCAAAGATTTATTACGACCGGGATGCAGACCCCCGGCTGATCCGCAGTAAGAATGTCGCCATCATCGGGTACGGCTCGCAAGGGCATGCCCATGCGCTGAACCTGAGCGACAGTGGGGTTTCCGTCAAGGTTGGATTGCGCGCCGGGAGCAAATCCTGGGAGAAGGCAGCCGGGGAAGGCCTGGTGGTAGACAAGGTGGAGGCCGCGGCCGAATGGGCTGACGTGATCATGATCCTGGCGCCCGACACCGCCCAGCCCATGCTGTATACCAACGAGATCGCACCCCACCTGCGCCCTGGCAAGACCCTGATGTTCGCTCACGGGTTCAACATCCGCTACGGGACGATCGAGCCACCCGCCGGGGTGGATGTTAGCATGGTGGCGCCGAAAGCGCCGGGACACCGGGTGCGTGAAGTTTACGTAGAGGGCGGTGGTACGCCCTCCCTGCTCGCCGTCTACCAGGATGCCAGCGGCCAGGCCAGGGCTGAGGCGCTCTCCTACGCTTATGCACTGGGCGCCACGCGGGCCGGCGTGCTGGAGACCACTTTTTCCGAGGAGACCGAGACCGACCTGTTCGGGGAGCAGGCGGTGCTGTGCGGTGGGGTCACCGCCCTGGTCAAGGCCGGGTTCGAGATCCTCGTGGAAGCCGGCTACCAGCCGGAAGTGGCTTACTTCGAGTGCCTGCACGAGCTCAAACTGATCGTCGACCTGATGTACCGCGGCGGGATGAACTACATGCGCTATTCGGTCTCCGATACCGCAGAACATGGCGATTACAGCGCCGGGCCAAAAATTATTACTGAAGAGACCAAGTATGCCATGTGGCAGCTGCTGAAGGATATCCAGGACGGCAGCTATGCCGAAGGCTGGATCGAGGAGAACAACCAGGGCCGGCCCTGGTTCAGCGAGCAGCGCCGCCAGAACCAGACCCACCTGATCGAGAAGGTCGGCGCCCGGCTGCGGGAGATGATGCCGTTCATCAACCCGGTGGCGATCATGCCAGGAGAGTAAAGATGAACCCAAATTACGTGCATATTTTCGACACCACCCTGCGTGACGGCGAACAGTCCCCGGGCGCCAGCCTGACCTCGGCGGAGAAGTTGGAGATCGCCCGCGCCCTGGCCCGCATGGGGGTAGACGTGATCGAAGCCGGCTTCCCGGCCGCCTCGCCCGACGACCTCGAAGGGGTCCGGCGGATCGCCCTGGAGGTCGGCCGGCGGCTCCCGGGGGAAGTCGAGCCCTCCCGGCAGGTCCCCATCATCTGCGGACTGGCGCGCGCCGACCGCGGCGACATCGACGCCGCCTGGCAGGCGGTCCAGCACGCAGCCCGCCCGCGCATCCACACCTTCCTGGCCACCTCACCCATCCACATGCGCTATAAGCTGCGCCTGGAACCGGCCGAAGTGGTCGACCGGGTGCGCGAGATGGTGGCGTACGCCCGCAGCCTGTGCCCGGATGTGGAGTTCTCACCGGAGGATGCCGGTCGCAGCGAGCCGGAGTTCCTGTACTCCGTGCTGGGAGAAGCCATCCAGGCCGGGGCGACCACCCTGAACATCCCCGATACGGTCGGCTATACCACCCCCGAGGAGTTCGGCGGGCTGATCGCAGGGATCATGGCACACACGCCGGGTATCGAAAAGGCGATCGTCTCGGTACACTGCCACGACGACCTGGGACTTGCGACCGCCAACACCCTGGCGGGCATCCGGGCGGGCGCGCGCCAGGCCGAGGTGACCGTTAACGGCATCGGCGAGAGGGCTGGGAACACCTCCCTCGAGGAGGTGGTGATGGCTTTGCACACCCGCCGGGCGGTTTTCGGCCTCGAAACCGGGATCGACACCACCCAGATCGCCCGGACCAGCCGGATGGTTTCCAACTACACCGGCATCCCGGTCCAGCCCAACAAGGCCATCGTCGGGGCGAACGCCTTTGCACACGAGGCAGGCATTCACCAGGATGGCATGCTGAAAAACCAGGAAACGTACGAGATCATGCGCCCGGAGACGGTAGGCGTGAGCCGCTCCCGGCTGGTGATGGGGAAACATTCCGGGCGGCACGCCCTCAAGGTGCGCCTGGAGGAGCTGGGCTACGATCTCTCTCAGGAAGAGATCGATCGCGCTTTCGAACGCTACAAGCAGCTGGCCGACAAGAAGAAGGTGATCACCAACGCCGATCTGGAAGCATTGGTGGAGGATCAGGCTTACCAGTCCGAGGAGGTCTTCAGCCTGGACGGACTGCAGGTGACCTCGGGGACCATGGGTATGCCTACTGCGACGGTGCGGCTGCGCGACTCGGACGGCGCGCTGCACGTCCACGCTGCTGTGGGCACCGGTCCGGTCCACGCCGCTTACCGGGCCATCGATGCGATCGTCGGCGTCCCCAACACCCTGCTGGAGTTCAACGTGCACGCCGTCACGGAGGGTATCGACGCCCTAGGAGAAGTCACCGTGCGCCTGCAGGTCGACGACGGCTCGATCCCCCTGCGCACCTCTCCGCAGAACGGCCAGCTGCGCCAGCGCACCTTCGGTGGTTACGGAGCCGACACCGACATCCTGGTCGCGGCCGCAAAGGCCTACCTGTCCGCGCTCAACAAGCTGCTCTTCGCCACAGGCGCCTCCACTGGTCCCACAGCCGGTTCTTACCGCCAGCAGGGTGTTACGGCGGAGGTTAAGACGAAGATCCAGGTCGACGCGTGAAGCGCACGAGCGCTCGAGGCCACTTAAATGAAACTGACTAGGAGATCTCTAATGGAACCTAACACAATCGCACAACCCGATTCAGCTCGAGCGGGCTTTCCCCAGGCCGCCAACCACGCGTTCTCTCCATACGCACTGGCGTTCGACGAATACGCCGAACCTCGCACCATCCCGGCACTCTGGGACCTGTCCAGTCTGGTGGATCCGGTAGTTCTGTCGAAAGACGGCGAATCCCGGCAGGCGAGCGAAAGCCCGTCATCGAATCACCCGGACCGCTGATGCAATCACCGCGCACCCTGATGGATAAAATCTGGGATCGCCACCGGGTATCCCAGGGAGAAAACGCGCCGGACGTGATTTACATCGACCTGCACCTGGTCCACGAAGTTACCTCACCCCAGGCCTTCAATGGGCTGCGCGAAAAAGGCTTGCGGGTCCGCCGGCCGGACCGCACGCTGGCGACGATGGACCACTCGACGCCGACCACCGGCCTGTCTCTGGATCTCGCAGACGAAATGGCCGCCCGGCAGCTGCGCCAGCTGCAGACCAACTGCCAGGAGTACGGCATACCCCTATACGACCTGGAGAGCCCGGCGCGCGGCATCGTGCACGTGATCGGCCCGGAGCTGGGGCTCACCCAGCCCGGCCTGACGATCGTGTGCGGCGACAGCCACACCGCTACCCACGGCGCCTTTGGTGCGCTGGCCTTCGGCATCGGAACCAGCGAGGTCGAACACGTACTGGCGACCCAGTGCCTGCTGCAGGAGCGACCCAAGACCTACCAGGTCAACTTCGAAGGGCGCCGGCCGGGTGGCGTGGGCGCCAAGGACATGATCCTGGCGCTGATTGCAGCCACCGGGGTCGGCGGAGGAACCGGGCACGTGTTCGAGTACGGAGGCCCGGCCGTGCGGGCCTTGAGCATGGAAGAACGCATGACCCTGTGCAACATGACGATCGAGGCCGGCGCGCGGGCCGGCATGATCGCGCCGGACGACACCACTTATGAGTACCTGGCCGGGCGGGAGTTCGCTCCCCAGGGCGCAGCCTGGGAGGCCGCTCTGGAGCGCTGGCAGGGCCTTCAGTCTGACCCGGGCGCAGCCTACCATAAATCGTTCACCCTGGACGTCTCCCGCTTAGAGCCGATGATCACGTACGGCACCAACCCCGGGATGGGCATCCCGATCAGCCAGCCTGTACCGGACCCGGCCGCGGAGACCGATAGCGCCCGGCGCGCGGCCATGGAGAAGGCCCTTCGCTACATGGACCTTCTACCCGGCCGACCTCTCCTGGGACATCCGGTCGACGTCGTCTTTATCGGCAGCTGTACGAACGCCCGCATCTCGGACCTGCGCCAGGCCGCTGCGCTCCTGCGCGGGCGCCGGGTTGCGGCGGGAGTGCGCCTGGTGGTCGTCCCCGGGTCGGAAAAAGTCCGCCGGCAGGCCGAAGCCGAAGGACTGGACCGGGTCTTCCGCGAAGCCGGCGGGGACTGGCGCTTTTCAGGCTGCAGTATGTGCATCGCCATGAACGGCGATGCGCTGCAGCCCGGCCAGTACGCAGTGAGCACCAGCAACCGGAATTTCGAGGGCCGGCAGGGAAAGGGAGGCCGGACTTTCCTGGCCAGCCCGCTGACCGCGGCGGCGGCCGCGGTCTCCGGCAAGGTCACGGATCCACGAACGCTGTTAGACAATTTACATTAATCTATACGCAGCCGGACCTAACCATCATGACGCAGCCTTTCCAGACTCTCACTTCCCGCCTTTTACCCCTTCCGGTTGACAACGTCGATACCGACCAGATCATCCCGGCCAGCTATCTCAAGGTCACGGACAAAGCCGGCCTGGCAGAAGGGCTGTTTGCTGGCTGGCGCTACCTCCCGGACGGGGGTCCCAACCCGGAATTCCCGCTGAACTGGCCCGAGTGCACCGGCTGCCAGATCCTGCTGGTCGGAGACAATTTCGGTTGTGGGTCGTCCCGCGAGCACGCTCCCTGGGCACTGGCCGGCTGGGGTTTCCGGGCAATCGTCGGCACCTCCTTCGCCGATATCTTCCGCAGCAATGCCTTGAAGAACGGCCTGCTGCCCGTGATCGTCGATCCGGAGACCCAGGGGCAGCTGTGCCGGTTGGTGGAGGAACACCCCCAGGCCCAGGTGACCGTCGACCTGGCCTCCCAGACCCTGTCCTTCCCTGGCGGCCGGGTCCGTTTCCCTATCGACCCTTTCAGCAAGCTCTGCCTGCTGGAAGGCCTGGACCCGCTTGGGTACCTGCTCAAGCACGTCCCCCAGATCGAGGCGTTCGAAAGGCATTACGAGGGTGCATAAGATGGATGACGTTTTCCTTTACGACACAACCTTGCGGGATGGGTCCCAGCGTGAAGGGATCTCGTATTCGGTCGACGATAAGCTCAAGATCGCCAGGCGGTTAGACGAGTTCGGCGTGCATTATATCGAGGGGGGCTGGCCGGGCTCGAACCCAAAAGACGCGGCCTTCTTCGAGCGCGCCCGCCAGCTCCCCCTCAAGAACGCCAGGATCGCTGCCTTCGGATCCACCATGAAGAAGGGCAGCCAACCGGAAAGCGATCCGAACCTGCAGGCTTTGCTGGCCGCCGGAACGCCGGTCGTCACCCTGGTCGGGAAGAGCTGGGACCTGCACGTTCTCGAAGTGCTGGAGACAACGCCCGAGAGCAACCTGGAGATGATCGCCAGGAGCGTGGCCTATTTCAAAGCCCGCGGTAAGGAAGTGATCTATGATGCCGAACACTTCTTCGATGGGTACAAAGCCGCACCTGCTTACGCGCTGGCCACGCTGAGGGCTGCAGCGGGCGCAGGGGCGGACGTGCTGGTCTTGTGCGAGACCAACGGCGGCGCGCTCCCCTGGGAGGTAGAGGCCATCGTCCAGGTCGTCCTGGCGGAGTTCGACACCCCAATCGGCATCCACACCCACGACGATGGTGGGTGTGGCATCGCGAACGCACTGGTTGCGGTGCGCGCCGGTGCTGTTCACGTTCAGGGCACCATTAACGGCTATGGCGAGCGAGTGGGCAACGCGAATCTGTGCACCATTATCCCCAACCTGGAGCTGAAAATGGGGAAGCGCTGCTTGCCGCCAGGAAACCTGGCCCACCTGACTGAGCTCTCCAATTTCGTGGCCGAGATCGCCAATCTGCCCCCTGACCGGCACCTGCCGTTCGTAGGCGCCAGCGCATTCGCTCACAAGGGTGGCATCCACGTAGCCGCGGTCCTGAAGAATGAAGCGTCCTACCAGCACATTGACCCAACCCTGGTCGGCAACCAGCGCCGGACGGTCGTCTCGGAGCTTTCCGGGCGCGGCAACGTCCTGGATAAGTCCCGCGAGTTCGGGCTGGACGTCAGCGGAGAGCAGGCCCGCGAGGTGGTAGCCCAGATCAAAGCGCTGGAAGCCCAGGGGTTCACCTTCGAGAGCGCTGAGGCCTCGATCAGCGTCATGCTGCAGCGGCTGCAGCCGGGCTACACGCCGCCGTTCGAGCTGATCGACTTCGTGGTGGTCGTCGAGCACCGCCAGGGGCGCGGCATCCTGGCGGAGGCGACGGTCAAGGTGCGAGTCGGCGAGCGCACCATCCACACGGCTGCGGAGGGCAACGGCCCGGTCAGCGCGCTGGATGCGGCCCTGCGCAAAGCCCTGCTGGATGTCTACCCCGCGCTGGCGAACGTCCGCCTGGACGATTACAAGGTGCGCATCCTGGACAGTGAGAATGGCACCGGCGCGGCGGTGCGCGTCCTGGTCGATACCAAGAACGGCACTCGCCGCTGGAGCACGGTCGGCGCCAGCACCAATATCATCGAGGCCAGCTGGCGGGCCATGGCAGACAGCCTGGAATATGCCCTGCTGAACGGCTCGGCCATCCAGCTGCAACCGGAGTGAGAACAATGCAGCCAGGCGCAATGAATGGAAACAGCCGTTCGGCTGAGATCGTCCTCCTTCCCGGAGATGGGATCGGGCCGGAGGTGGTGGCCGCGGCCCGAACGGTGCTTGAAGCGGTTTCCGGGCAATTTAACCACACCTTCCGGATGGCGTCTTACGCGATCGGAGGGAACGCCATCGATGCGCACGGCACGGCGCTGCCCGAGGAGACTCTGGCCGCCTGCCGCCAGGCCGACGCGATCCTGCTGGGCGCGGTCGGCGGCCCGCGGTGGGACAACCCGGCCGCGCCTGTGCGCCCCGAACAAGGCCTGCTCGGCCTGCGCAAGGCGCTGGACCTGTTCGGCAACCTGCGACCGGTCCGCCCCTACCCGGAGCTGGCCGGGGCCTCGCCCCTGCGCCCCGAGTTCCTGGCAGGGGTTGACCTGCTGGTGGTCCGGGAGCTGACCGGGGACGTCTATTTCGGCGAGCCGCGCCTGCGCCGCCAGGTAACGAACGGCCAGGGCGAGGCCGAAGAACAGGCCATCGATACCATGTCGTACACGGAGGGCGAGGTCCGCCGGGTCGCCCACCTGGCTTTCCGGCTGGCCCGCGGCCGGCGCAGGAAAGTGACCTCGGTTGACAAAGCGAACGTACTGGAATCTTCGCGCTTGTGGCGGCAGGTGGTCACTCGGGTCGCCGGCGAGTACTCGGACGTGCAGCTCGAACACCTGCTTGTGGATGCGGCTGCCATGTTCCTGCTCACCCGCCCGGCTTCCTTCGACGTGCTCCTGACCGGCAACCTGTTCGGCGACATCCTGACCGACGAAACTTCAGTGCTCTCCGGATCGATGGGCCTGCTTCCGTCCGCTTCGCTGGGCGATGGGTTGAACTCGCTGGGGCTGCCGCGCGGCCTGTACGAGCCCATCCACGGCTCAGCCCCCGACATCGCCGGTAAAGGCATCGCAAACCCGGCCGGCGCCATCCTCTCCGCGGCCCTGCTGCTGCGCCATTCACTGGGGTTAGAGGCCGAAGCCCGCGCAGTTGAGGCGGCTGTCGAAGAGGCGCTGGTGGGCGGGCAACGCACTCGTGACCTGGATGGGGATTTACCGACCAGGGCCATGACAGAAACGATCGTTGAAAAGCTGCAAAGACCGGAAAGCGAACGTCATCCGGTTATTGGAAATTCATCTTCGAAGTGAGGAGAAGCAATCATGAGCATGCAATCCAAGTACATCTGGATGAACGGCGAACTGGTGGAGTTCGAGAAGGCCACCCTGCATTTCCTGACACCGGCGGTGCATTACGGTGTGGGCGTATTCGAAGGGATTCGCTGTTATGCCAGCGAGCGCGGCCCGGCAGTTTTCCGGCTGCGGGAGCACATCCAGCGCCTGGTTAAATCGGCCAGGGTGCTGGGGTTCCGGGACTTTCCCTACACCTGGGAGCAGCTGGCCGAGGCGGTCTGCCTGACGATCTCGGTCAACGGCTTCGCCGAGTGCTACGTTCGCCCGCTGGTCTACCTGACCGATGGGGGATGGAACCTGACCGTCGATGCCGGGCGGCCGGGGGTCGGCATCGCGGTGTGGGAGTGGAAAGATTACCTGGGGAAAGAGGCCTTCGAGAAGGGCATCCGCGCCAACGTCACCTCGTTCACCCGCCACCATCCGAACGTGATGATGACCAAGGCCAAGATCACCGGCAACTACGCTAACAGCGTGCTGGCCAAGACCGAATCCATGCGCCTGGGTTTCGACGAAGCCATCATGCTGGACACCCAGGGCTACATCGCCGAGTGTACCGGGGAGAACCTGTTCCTGGTGAGGGAAGGGGTGATCTACACGCCCCCCAGCGCACCGGTGTTGGAAGGGATCACCCGCGATACGGTAATGACCCTGGCTGCCGACCTGGGCTACCGGGTGGTGGAGACTCCCGTCTCACGCGACCAGCTCTACATCGCCGACGAGGTTTTCGTCAGCGGCACCGCAGCGGAGTGCATTGCCCTGTGCGAGATCGACTTCCGCGAGATCGGCGATGGCAGGACCGGCCCGGTGACGCGCGCGATCCAGAAAGCCTTCCACGATACCGTGCACGGACGCAACCCGCGCTCCCAGGGCTGGCTGCAGTATGTTGATGAAGGGCTGCCTGCAAGGCTACCGGCCAGCCTGCCTGTCCGAGATGAAGCCTCCGTATCTGGGTACACTGACTGATAAACGGATCCACCCTCGGGTTACCCCAACCCTCCCCCCTGATTCACCCGATCGGGGATTGCATCCATAACCTTCCTGTGCTACCCTGGGACCAGAAACGGTCCACCACCAGCGGAGGGTAGCGATGAGAACTAAACCTGACCTACTGCGCCCGGTTACTCTAGAGCCGGGCGCGGCCTATTTGCGGATAGAGCGTCCAGTCCCCTGTGGAGAACCGGCGGTTCTCCCGGTCTGGTTCGTCTGCTATGACCCGTGCCCGGCTTTCGTGATCGTGCGCGCCCGCGATGGCAGCCGGCAACGCTGCCCACGGGCTGAGATTTTCATCTCTCCCACTCCTGAGCCCGCGCCGACCAACGCAGCCTCCTTGCAGATTCCACCGTAGTTGTAACAAAGACAACGGAAGTTCGTTAATTGGGTTGATAACAACGAAAGATGGAATATACCCACCTGAGCAGTATTTTCCTATATTGTGCTAAATCAAAAAGCGTTTCAACGAACCAGGGTTTCACTCTACTCCCTCATCGACCAACGGGCACTTGAATTTGCGCTTCTTTTCTCTATCACGCTGATCGCGATCTTCCTTCGATTCTACAAACTGGGTGAGTGGAGTTTTTGGGGAGATGAAGTCTTTTCGATCAGTTTCAAGGAAGACGGCTTCAACTACTCCATATGGAGAAGGTCCCTGGCTATCGATCTCATCCATGCAGCTACAGCTGCTTTGGGGACCAACGAATGGAGCGCCAGGCTGGTCCCCGCCATGATCGGCGTCATTTCGATCCCGATCCTCTATTTCCTGGTCCGAAAGGCATTAGGAACGCCGACCGCGCTAACCGCCGCAGCCCTGCTGGCAGTCTCGCCCTGGCACCTCTACTGGTCTCAAAACGCCAGGTTCTACTCTCTGCTGCTCCTGTTCTACAGCCTCGCCCTGCTGACCTTCTATTTAGGCCTCGAGAACGACCGGCCCTTCCTGCTGGTGCTTTCGCTCCTGTTCATGGGCCTGGGAGCCAGGGAGCGCCTGGTCGCTTTGTTTTTTATTCCCACGATCTTGAGCTATCTGCTCCTGCTGCTCGTCCTGCCTTTCGAGCGCCCGTCGGGCTTTCGACCGCGCAACTTTATCCTGATTTTTTCCCCGATGGTCATTCTTGGCTTCATCCTTGCAGGTCCATACCTCTTAGCCTTCTCCCAAATGTTAGCGGGCTTTGGCAGGACCAACAACAACCCGTTTTGGATTTTCTCCGGGGTGGTCTACTATATCGGAATTGCGATTGTGTGCGTGGCCGCCTTTGGCGCAGTTTTCTTCCTCCTCCGGCGCAGCCGGGCCGCGCTCTTCTTTGTTCTGGGGGCCGGTATCCCCCTCATCGGGATTATGGCCGCGTCCGTTTTTCTTTACTCTGCGAACCGTTATGTTTTCGTGTCTTTGACCAGCTGGCTGATTCTGGCTGGCATGACAGTAGCCGAGCTGTTTACCCGCTTGAAGCAGGAGGGCAGGCTGCTCGCCCTGGGAGTCCTGGCTGTACTCATGCTGTCTTCCGCAGGCGAGAACTTCTTGTACTACCAATATCAAAACGGCAACCGTCCAGACTGGAGGGAAGCCTTTGAGTTTATCCAGGAACGCAGACAGCCGGGGGACGTGGTTATAACGAGCGATAGATCCATCGGGGAATATTACCTTCAAGATCGACCACTGCCATTCAAATGGCTTGAATCCGATCAGGCTATCGCGTCCACCAACCGGGTCTGGATTGTGGAAGACATGGTAGTCGACGAGCTCTACCCGCAGAAAGCAAAGTGGGTTAAAGAGAACTCCCGGCTCATGGCCAATTTTGACGTGACCGTTCACGCCAGAATCTTCAAAATGAGGGTTTATCTTTTCGATCCTAAATCCGGTAATTTAACAAAGGATTGAGGGCTGCTTATCGGCGAGGCGGTCGAGAGCATCTTCGCCAAGAACTTCCCAGATTGAGAGCAGTTACAGGTAGAGCCGGCTCGTTCGGCGGCAGTACCGCCGTTGCCAGGCGGTTTACGGTAGAATATCCCAGGTTGGTGCACTGCCGGCAGTATGGCGGTGACTAGAACGGGGATATGGGCGAATCCCCCTTGAGCTCATCATGATTGGGATGAACCTGGCGCTTCGAACTTATGGCCGCATCAAAAACCGCCTCCTGGCGAAGGCGGTTATCTTAATGTACCATCGAGTGGTGGAATTGGAATCGGACCCGTGGTTGTTGTGCGTTACCCCGGACCATTTCGCCGAACACCTGGAAGTGATGACCAGGCTGGGGCGCCCTGCTTCGCTGAACAGGCTGGTCGAGGGGCTCAAAACGGGGCACCTGCCAGACCGTACGATCGTGGTCACCTTCGACGATGGATATGCCGATAACCTCTACTTCGCCAAACCGGCCCTCGAGCGCTACGATGTTCCCGGTACCGTCTTCGTCGTAGCCGATGCCGTGGGAAAGGAAAGCGAGTTCTGGTGGGACGAGCTCGAACGGCTGCTGCTTCAGCCTGACCGCCTGCCGGAGACTTTAACCCTGAGCCTGGACGGCCAACCGGTTGAATGGCAATTAGGCCAGGCTTCGATCTATGTTGAAGAGGACAGGAGGGAGGACCGGGATCGGAACCCGTGGGAGGCCCCTGCGGGTTCGCGGCTGGCTTTTTTCTATTCAGTCTGGCAGCAGTTACTGCCGCTGGCGGAGGTGAAGAGGAAAAACGCGTTAGACCAGATCGCCGCCTGGTCAGGCACCGAGAACCTTCCACGTTCCTCTCACCGGGTCATGAAATCGGATGAAGTGGTCCGTTTACAGCAGGGAGGATTGGTAGAGGTGGGCGCACACACTGCAACGCATGCCTCCTTATCCGCTCTCTCGAGGGCTGCACAGCAAGAGGAAATCCGCCAGGGGAAGACCCTGCTGGAGGATCTGCTGGGTTCAGCGGTGAGCAGCTTCGCTTACCCGCATGGGGAATATACCCCGGAAACCGTGGCACTCGTCCAGGAGGCGGGCTTTCAGAGTGCCTGCACGGTGGTGGCGCTCAGCCTCCACGGGGGCGCCAACCCTTTTCTTCTCCCGCGCTTTGACGTCCGGGATTGGGATGGTGATAAATTTGAAAGCCGGCTGTCGGAATGGTTCCGGACCGGAAGGGAGATCTAAGAAATGGCCAAACCCTGGTTGTGGTCGTACGGCTTTGGGCCAGCCGTCCTGTTCATTTCTGCCTGCAGTCTGGCGCCGGGGAATGTGATCCGAGGCTCAGGCAGGGTTGCTACCGAGAGGCGCCAGGCCAGCGGATTCGACGAGATCGAGGTGTGCTGCGGGATGCAACTCATCCTTTCCCAGGGGCAGACCGAATCTTTAGAGATCGAAGCGGAGGATAACATCCTACCGGAGATCGTCAGCGAGGTGATCGGAAGCCGGCTGAGCGTTCGTTTCGATAACCCAGGCGGTTTGAAGAGCTACCGGCTGAACAGTCCGGTGCGCATCACTGTGAGCGCGATCGAGATCCGCGGCCTGGGCGTATCGGGCGGGGGCAGCCTGGAGGCAGGGCCGGTTGGAAGCGACCAGGTGAGTCTCGATTTGAGGGGCGGCAGTAGAGCAGAGCTGGACGCGCTGGCTGCTGACAACCTGGAAGTCGAAGTATCGGGCGGCGGTAGATTCTCAGCCCAGGACCTGCAGGTCGGCAGTTTAATGTTGGATCTGAGCGGCGGGAGTAGAGCCTCGATCCAGGCCTTCCGAGGCGAGAGTCTCGAACTGGAGGTGACGGGCGGCGGAGATGTGGACGTTGCTGGCAGCGTGATCGAGCAGACGATTTCATTGAGCGGCGGGGTCGATTATCAGGCCGGCGACCTGGAAAGCCAGGAAACGGACGTACGGATGACGGGCGGCGGGCGGGCTACCGTTTGGGTGAACGAGTCTCTGGAAGCCGATCTCAGCGGTGGAGCCCAACTGGATTACTTCGGCAGGCCGCAGGTCTCTCAGCAGCTCTCCGGCGGCAGCAGACTTGAATCCAGGGGAGATCGTTAAATGTCAGCGAACGGCTAGGTTGAGGTGGGGACTGCTTTCGGTTCCGTTCGGGCATCCTGCCCCCGGTTCGAAGGCAATTTAGTTTAGTGCGTTTCGGTCACTTTCTTCAATCCCCGAGGCGAATCGACGTCGAAATCGCGGACGCTGGCGATGTGCATGGCGAGCAACTGGCCCGGCAGGATGCTGGTCATGGGGGAGAGCCACTCCGGGACCGAGACGGGTAGAGACAACGGAATCCGGCTTCCAGACAGTATTGTGGGCACATCACTGATCGAGATGATCTCCGCCTCGCGCTCGCGCAGGGTATGGACCAGCTCCTGCATGCCGGGCTGCATTTTCCCGCTGGGAGCGATTACGATCACCGGAAAGCCCCGCTCGATCATTGCCAGCGGCCCGTGCAAGAAATCGGCGCTGCTGTAGGGCTCGACGATCGAGTATGTCAGCTCCTTCAGCTTCAAGGCCAGCTCGAAGGCCGTAGCGTAGTTGTAGCCGCGCCCGATGACGACAGAGCGCTCCATGTAGCGGTAGCGGGGGGCGATCTGGGCGATGGTCGCATCCATATTTAGAGTCGATGCCATGGCTTCTGGGATGGCGTGCAAGGCCTCTATCATTTGCGCATCCCCGGCCAGGGCCGCTCCCAGGAGCGCGATCGCGCCGAGTTCGGCCGTGTAGGTTTTCGTGGCCGCCACGGCTTTCTCCGGGCCTGCCCCCAGGTCTATGACGATATCGCCGTAGCCGGCCAGGTCGGATTGGGGCGCATTGGTGATTACCGCGGTCAGAGCGCCCTGGCGCCGTGCTTCGGCCAGGACGGCCACGATATCCGGGCTTTTCCCGCTCTGGCTGATCCCCATGACCAGGGCTTTGCCAAATTTTGGCGGGCGCTGGTAGATCGAAAAAAGGCTTGGGGTTGCCAGGCCCACGCTTAACCCATTCGCCCCCAAGAGGTATTGGGCATAGCGGCCGGCGTTGTCGCTCGTCCCGCGGGCGGCAATGACCATATGATTCACATCACTCGCCTGGATGGTCCGCGCCAGTTCTTCGATCACCTTCCTTTGGTTTTTTAGAAGCCGGCCGATGACCTCCGGCTGCTGGTGGATTTCGCGGTAAGTGAAGGATTCGGAAAGCATATTCATTATTGCTCCTCCCGGTAGCCACGCGGGTAGATACCGGGGATCGAGACGGGCAGGCGCCCGCTCGCGCTGGTTTCGCCGAACAGCACCCGCGCCAGGGCGTGCATGCAAGGCTCTAAGATGCTGTAGGTGCACAGGTAAGTCTGCGCTTCCGGGAAAGCAGCCAGGTCGTAGGGCATGCGCAGGGCGACACAGATCGTTGGAAGGCCTGTTCTCAGCACAGCCTGGACCAGGGTCACCTGCCCGGCAACCTGCCCGGGCTGGCTGAAAGCGTTTATCGTGCCCAGGACCACGGCCTGGCATCCCCGGATCTGCTCCAGGACCGCGGCAATATCCTCGTCGTGTGGGTTGTGAGGCAGGATGAACTCGTCCACTTGTGGGTGGTAGCGTCGCAAGGCCTGAGCCAGGGTCGGGGTCACGTGCGAAGAGGTATCGGCGGGGGTCAGGTCGACCGGTTGGGGCAGGATAACCGCCAGGTGCTGCCCGTCATCCAGGTGGAGCGGGAGGCTGTGAGCCCTATCCCGGACCAACGTGACGGATTTCGCCGCGATCTCAGCCGCGACCTCCTGGTGGCTGGCGCTGCCGACCACACTCAAGTCAGGCGGGGGCGGCCGGGTGGCCAGCCATTCTTTCAAGGCCAGGACGCGCCCTGCAGAGACGACCACCTCGGCGGAGTCTAGACGGCTGCCCTGGATTGCCTCGAGCAAACTTTGGTAAACCCGGGCATGATCGGCAGGGTCAGACGTCAAGAGGAGCAAGTCGCAACCCGCCTCAGCCGCGTGGACGGCCTCCTCTCCTAACCCTTCACCTTGCTGGATGGCTTTCATGTCCAGTGCATCCGAGACGATCACGCCATCGAAGCCAAGCTCTTTACGCAGCAGGCCTTTCAGGACTGCGGGCGAAAGCGTGCTGGGAAGGTCCTCTCGACCGGTTACGGCGGGTAAAGCCAGGTGGGCGGTCATGACCAGCCGGGCGCCTGCTCGGATCGCCGCCTGGAAAGGCGGAAATTCGACCTCCCACAGCCTGTCCAGGGCATGCGGCACCGCCGGGACTTCGTGGTGCGAGTCGCTGGCCGTGTCGCCGTGCCCTGGGAAATGCTTGGCGGTCGCGGCCACACCCCCGGCCTGGATGCCGGCAGTTACTGCGGCAGCCAGCTCAGCCACGCTTTGCGGATCCTCTCCGAAAGAGCGTGTCCCGATCACCGGGTTCTGCGGGTTGATGTTGACATCGCAGCTGGGAGCATAATTAACGTTGATACCCATCGCAGCCAGCTCGCGCCCCAACACCTCGCCGGCCCGGCGAGCCAGCTCCGCTGAGCCGGCTGCTCCCAGGGCCAGGTTCCCGGGCAAGGGCGTGGCTCCCTCGCCGGCAGACATCAACTGACCCCCTTCCTGGTCCGCTGCGATCAGGAAGGCCGGCAGGCCTTGCTCCCTGGCCGCCTGCTGGAGCGTCTGGGTGAGCGTGTGGACCTGCTCCGGACTTTCGATATTGAACGCACGGAAAAGCGTGAACCCGGCCGGCCGGTACTTTCGTATCGCCTCGCGAACTTCAATGGACAGGCCATCTTTGCCTTTGAAAGCGAGCATCAGTTTTTGACCGGTGGCCTGCTCGATCGACAAGGATTTATTTTGAAGAAGCATCAGGTTGCCTTTGCGAGTAACTCCACCGCGCCAGCGCTTTTCTTGCGGAAATGACAGGCGATGTACTCGTAAGCGCTCGCCCTCCATGTCGTTGCGAGCGATCTTTGCGAAGCAATCTCCTCTCCATGTCAAGAGCTGAGACGGCTTCGCACAATTCGCTCGCCGCGACATACAAGGGTCATGTCATTAAGAGCGGCGCGTGATTATCCTTTGACGGCGCCGGTCAGGCCGCGCACGAAGTGGCCCTGCAGTGCAGCGAAAAACAGGATCATCGGCACGACCGTCATGACCACGCCCGCGGCAATGCCGCGCTGGTCGTTGAAGAAAGCGCCCTGCAGCGCGACCAGCCCGACCTGCAGGGTTTTGTGCTCCATCGTTTGCAGCATCAGCGATGGCCAGAAGAAATTGTTCCACTGTTCGACGAAGGTGATAATCGCAACGGTGGCCAGCGAGGGACGAACGACCGGCAGCAAGATAGACCACCAGATGCGGAATTCGTTTGCCCCATCCATCCGGCCGGCATCCAGCAGGTCGTCGGGGACGCCTCTGAACGCCTGCCGCATGAGGAAGATGCTCAACACACTGGCAAGATAGGGAAAAATCACCGAGCGCAGCTGGTCGTAATAATGAAAGACTTTGACTGCCAGAATGTAGCTGGGGATGGAGGTGAGAACCGGCGGCACGATGTATGTCGCCAGTAGCAGGTAGAAAATCGCATCCCGCCCCTTGAATTTCATCTTTGCCAGGGGATACGCGGCGGCTGAGGTGAAGAGCGTGTTGAAGATCACCACGCTGAATGTTGCGCCGATGCTGTTCAAGTAAAACCGCGCAACCGGCAGCTGCCGCCATACCCGCAGATAATTTTCAATCGTAGGATCGTTCGGGATCAGTTGGGGCGGAACCGAAAAGACCGGGTCGGTTGGACCTTTGAAAGAGGTGAATAAAACCCACACAAACGGGAAGATGGTTACGATGGCTACCAGGCTCAACACGACGTACCAGAAAATATTTTCCAGGATATGCCGGCGGACGCCGGTCGCCCGCCTTACGTGCCGCAGCCTGGGTTGGGTGAGCTCCATCACTCTGCCTCCGTTCCACGTTCGAGCAGGCGAATGTTCATGATCGAAAAGAGCAGCGTAATGACCAACAGCACGAGTGCAATGGCAGAAGCCCGCCCGGCATGGTTCAACCTGAACGCCTGCTGCCACAGGTAGAAAACCATGGTCACCCCGCTGTTCAGAATGCCACCGAGCCCTCCTGTAAGAATGAATATTTCGTTGAATACCTGCAGCGCAGCCAGGCTCGAGATGACGGCGACGAAGGTGATCTGCGGGCGCAGCCCGGGTATGCTGACGTGCCAGTGCTTCTGCCAGCCGTTGCAGCCGTCGATGGCCGCAGCATCGTACAGCTCTTCCGGGATGTTTTGCAGCCCGGCGAGCAAGATCATCATGTAATAACCGAGGCCCAGCCAGGTGGTCAGCATCATCGCAATCGGGAGCGTGAAAGCCGGCTCCGCCAGCCACTGGATGGGCTCTTTAAGCAGACCCAGGGTTAAGAGGATCCCATTGATGATTCCGTTGGTGTCGAACATCATCCGCCAGGCGATGCCGACGGCGATCGTCCCGCTGACAACCGGGATGAAAAACAACGCCCGATAGGCATTGATACCGGGCAGCTTCCGGTTGACGACGATGGCGAGCACGGTGGAAAGGACGATCAGCACGGGGGTCACGAGCAGGTAGGCAAAGGAGTGCTTCAGTGCCTGCCGGAAGATCGGGTCTTTCGCCAACCATTGGTAGTTCTCAAGGCCGGCCCACACGGGCGGTCTCACGATGTTATAGTCTGTAAAGCTGTAGTAGACCACGGCCCCAATCGGGTACAAAAGGAAGACCGCGATCACGATCAAGGCGGGAGCGAGAAACAGGTAGGGAGTAATCGAAAATCGATTGGTCAAAATAGGTCTCCGCCTGGGCCAGCCCTCCCCCAAAATGGGGGAGGGCTGTGAAGATCTATTGTACTGGCTTAAGGTAGTAAGGCGTTTGCCTGTTCGACCGCACCAGACAGGGCCGTCTGAGGGTCAACGTTGTTAAAGAGCGCCTGCTGGATAGCCTGCAAAACGATGTCATTTACCTCGGCCTTATGAGGAATGGTAGGCAGGATGTCGGCCAGCTGGGAGACAGCCTCTTTGGCGTAAGGCTTGGCGCTATCCTCGATCGCAACCGGCGGGGTGGAGAAGAACGGGTCATCATACGATGCCGGGGTCGAGGGGTAGATTGAAACGACCTTGGCGAACTCGAGCATGCTTTGCGGGTTGGTGAAGAACTGGGCCAGGGCGATCGACGCCATCGGGTAGGGCGTGTCCGCTTTCACCGAGATGGCCATGAGTCCTTTTCCGTTCACACCCGACTTACCCACAGGCGCATTCACGACGGCCAGATAGCCATATAGGCCGGGGTTGTTGGCGCGCACTTCGCGGATCAGGTTGGGGCCGGTGTTGTAGAACGCAGCCTGGCCGGTGGTGAAGAGATCCAGCCCGGCGCGGTCCTGGTCGGTGACCAGTACAGTCCTGTCCACGGTCCCGGCTTGCACCATGTCGACGTACATTTGAAGCCACTCGACGGCTTCCGGTGAATCGAAGGTGAACTCCGTGCCGGCCTCGTTGATCACCTGGACGCCGCCTTCGTAGGTCATCTGCGCCAGCAGGTCATTGGTCGTCAGACGGATGTCGCACAGGGTCCCGGTCGTATCTTTGATCGTCTGGCACAGGGCCGGCAAACCGTCCACGGTCGTGGGGAAATCTTCGATGGTCAGACCGGTTTGATCGTAGATCTGGCGGTTGATCAGCTCAACCTGGATGCCCTGGTACCACGGGAACTGGTAGTGCTTGCCGTCGACCAGCTGCTGGTCCCACAGGTTGGGGAAATACTGATCCACCACTTCCTGAGGTACAAGGTCGTCGAGCTCGAGCAGCAGACCCTGGGTCGCGTAGTCGGAGACCCACCCTTCTGAAATGGACAGGTTGATGACATCTGGGGCCTGGTTGGCCGCAAACGCATTCCGCAGATCATCCTGGAAGGTAGCCTGGTGGTCTTCTACATTCACTGTTACCCCGGGGTAAGTGGCTTCAAAGCGAG
>DASWHG010000091.1:0-2700 GCA_036393315.1 Anaerolineales bacterium
CTCACTGGCGCGGCTGGGTGACGGTCCAAAATTTATTGATCCTGAGAGCGTTCGATCGGATTTAGCGTTGTTGGTAGGAGGATAAATGGGTACCTTACTATTGCTGGCAACCGAGGCCGGCGTGGTCGTCTGCGAGCGGGACGCCCAGGGCTGGCGAGAAGCCCGGCGCGGGCTGGAGAACCGCCGCGTCAACAGCCTGCTGGCGCGGGGTGGGGTGATCCTGGCAGGGGCGCGGGACGGAATCTATCGATCGGTGGATGGGGGCCATCGCTGGGAAGAAGCGAACTCCGGCCTTTCGATCCGTCTCATCCGCTGGCTGGCCGGCCATCCTGACCTGCCCGAGCGTGTATTTGCCGGCACCGAACCGGCCGGCATCTTCGTCTCGGATGACAGCGGCGGCCAGTGGCGGATCTGCCCCGAAGTGGTCGAACTGCGGCAGAGGCACGGTTGGTCGCTGCCTTACTCACCCGAAGCCGGCTGCGTGCGCGGGTTCGCTTTCCTGGGTACGCGCGGCTACGCTGCCGTCGAGGATGGCTGTGTACTGGTGTCGAACGATTCCGGCGAGACATGGCAGCTGGCGGCCGGCAGCCGGGGCAGGTCGGACCACCACCCCGGCGGAGTTTTTGTGCATTCCGACGTCCATTCGATCGAGGTGCACCCGGCCTCGCCTGACCTGGTCGCTGCCCCAACCGGTGGGGGCTTCTATACCTCTGCCGATGGCGGGATGACCTGGACAAATATCTATAAAAACAGCTACACCCGCGCTGTCTGGCTGGACCCCCAGGATATGAACCACATGATCCTCGGCCCGGCAGACGGCGTCGACTTCAACGGCCGCATCGAGGAGACCCGGGATGGCGGGCGAACCTGGGAACCGGCTTCCGGCGAGCTCTCCGTCCCGTGGCGCCGCCACATGGTCGAGCGTTTTTCCCCGGCCGGCGACCAGCTGCTGGCAGTACTCTCGAACGGCGCGTTACTGGCTTCCTTCCTTGGCGACCTGGATTGGCAGCCAATCCTCCCGCAGGTGCAGGGCGTGAATGCCGCCGCGCTGATGGAGGCTTGATCGCAGGCTGTAGACGAGATTGCAGAATTGCATGCAGTTAGCGGCGGGTGCCGCTTGCCTATCGGTGATACTTTTAGAGGGAGGTGTCCGGCATGACGAATATCGAAGGCCAGGTAGCCATCATCACCGGCGGCGGGACGGGCATCGGCCGGGGTATCGCGCTGGCCCTTGGCAGCGCGGGTGCGAAGGTGGTGCTGTGCGGCCGCCGCCCCGAGCCCCTGGAAGAAACCGCCGCGGCAGTTCGGGAATCGGGCGGCGAGGCGCTGGCCGTGCAGGCAGACGTCTCGAACGTGGCAGAAGTGGAGCGGCTAGTGGAAGCCACGCTCCAGTCCTTTGGCAGGCTGGATATCCTGGTCAACAACGCAGGGATCGGCGGAGGCGACGTGATCCACAGGCAGGGTGTCGAGGATTGGGATGACGTCTTGGCCGTTAACCTGCGAGGCCCGTACCTGCTCACCCGCGCCGCCCTCCCCCATATGCGCGCCCAGCGCAGCGGTCACATCATCAACATCAGTTCCGAATCCGGACTGGAGTTCTACCCAGGGGACGGCGCCTACGGCGTCTCGAAGCACGCCCTGAATTCACTCGGCGAATACATCCAGCGGGAAAACCAGGAATTCGGCATCCGGGTGAACACGATCTGCCCCGGGATGGTAGTCAGCGAGATGACCGAGAATTCACCCGGGCTGGACCACAGCAAATGCCTCTACCCGGAGGATATCGCCGATTTGGTCCTCTGGCTGCTGACCCGCCGAGCGAATATCAAGATCGGCACCCCCATCCTGATCCAGACGATGCTGAATCCCTGGGAATAAGGATGGAGGACGTCCTGGAACTCGCCCGCCAGGAGGGCACGCCCCTGATTGATGGAGAAACCGTGGCCTTCGTCTGGCAGGGGAAGCGGGCCCCGGATTTGGTCGCAGATTTCACCAGCTGGTTGAGCCATCCGGTTTCTCTTCAAAAGGTCGCGAAGAATGCCTGGATCCATTCCTTGCGGTTGCCGCGCAACGCTTACCTGGAGTATGCTTTCCTGGACCCGGTAAGTGAAGCGCGCTTCATTGACCCATTTAACTTCCGGACAACCCCAAACGGTTACGGCGAGTTCAACAATTACTTCTATATGCCGGAGGCTCACCCGACGGATCTGATCCGCCGGCGTCGAGGCGTGGCCCGCGGGGTGGTCACCCGCCACGCGATCCCCACCGGGGGGATGGTCAGCGGCGTGCGACGCACCGTCCACCTGTACCGGCCGCCTTCCACCGAACCCAGCCCCCTTCTGGTTGTCCTCGACGGCCCGGATTACCTGCGCCGCGGGAAGATCGTCCAGATCGTGGACAACCTCATCGACCAGGAACGCATCCGCCCTCTCGCGCTGGCGCTGGTTACAAGTGGAGGCCCGGCGCGCCTGGCAGAGTATTCTTGCAGCGAGAGCAGCCTGGTTTACTTGAAAGACTCGCTGCTGCCCTTCGCCTGCCGGCAGCTCGAGCTGGTCGACCATGCCATCCTCCCAGGGGCGCAGGCTGTGATGGGCATGTCGGGAAGTTTGAAACGATCCTTCCTTCAAACCGGGAAATCGTTTCCCTGCTGGCTGAGCGCGGCTACGACGTCCGCTTCTACGAGCATCCCGGCGGGCACAA
>DASWHG010000092.1:0-11517 GCA_036393315.1 Anaerolineales bacterium
TATGGAAAGGACACTCATTTCCTGCCAGACCTGAGTTACAAGATCGTGCGAGACAGGGGCAGCCATCATGAGCGATTAGCAAACCACACAGCGTAATCCTTCACGGTTTGGTATTGCGGGCCGTTTTTGTCTTTTACTTCCAGGTCAGCCAGGGGGAGCTGGTAGGTCTGCCGGTCTTTCTTCACATCCACCAGGATGCCATAATCCTCGAAAACGTCATTTAGCGCAATCACACGCACGCTATCTCCTTGGCGGATAGGGCCGTAAGACTCCGATTCAACAAGTTTAGCCTCGAACGGGAAGATCAATGTCTTCTCAAGGTGTTTAAACCAGGCCTCCAGACAGGCGTCTTCATCATCCGGGTCGACCTTGTCCAACACCTCTTGTATACGTTGACCCTCCTCGTCCAGGTGCAGCCAGGCCACATGGCTGGCGATTTCGGTGAGCGTTGAATCCACATCCTCAAGCGTGTCTCGAGAAGCAGCAAGCCCCACCTCGGATGCATAAAGACCCATCGTGCTCCAATCCAGGCCCTCTTTCTCAGCGCGGGCAATCGTCGCGCGGGGTATGTTCCGTAAGGTGACGCTATCCCAAAGAATAGTGACGAGAGGCGGGTCTGGAGGTCGGGTATCTATTTCGGTTATTCTGCCTTGCCAACCACTCATATCATCGCCAAAGTCCGGGTCTTGAACGCCTTCCTTCACCACGACGGAATCGCCCACCTTGAAAGGTAAGGTTGTTTCACCAGGTTGGGGTGGAGAAGATTCTCCCTGGGTTGGCAGGTAAGGGATCAATCCTTTGCGAAACGCTTCTTCCTGGATGGGTCGGGGAGCATGGCGCACATCCACAATTAATCCATTGACAGAGATCATCCAGGCCATCGGATTCTCGTCCATCAGGCTGGAAAGCGTCCAGCGCGGGTCGAACTGCATGAGGTCGAACAGGTCACGGATTTCTTTAGACTTGTTGTAGCCGGTGCTCTTAGCAACTCCAAAGGCAGCGCACAAATCTTCCGCGCTCATGTAGGGGGGGAAGGATTTATCGAACAGAAAATTAACAAATCCGATCGTATAAACGATGCCGCACGCCCAGACACTGGCTCGACCACTGGCGAGCGGGGAAGGGCGTTTGCGGGCGAGAGCAGCCGCCATTTTTCGGCTCATTTCCGCGTATTCTTTATTCAAGTGTTTTTGGCAGACGGAGTTTGTGATCGATGCGATTTCCTCGAAGCGCGGTTGCAGTTTCTTGGGGATTTTGTCATTCATAAGTTTTCCAGAGGGGTCATTTGTCCAAATAGAACTGGCTGAATCTTTCAAAATTGTCGTGAAATGCATCCAACCAGGCATCAATGAAGGTGCAATTCTCGATCGAGGTGATAAAGACTTTCAGATCCACTGTCTTCAGCTATTCTACTATCGCTGGGATGAGCGCCAGCCCCACCGCCTGGGCGGCGCGCAGGCGGTAGAGGCCGTCGAGCAACAGGTAGCCATCCGCCAGCCGGCGTACCTGGATGGGTGGGGAGATGCCCATACGGCGGGCGCGCTCAACCGCCTTGTGCAGCTTATCCGGGTCGAGCGCCAGGCTTTGCTGGTAGGGCCGCAGGCGAACGCGCTCAAGGGGGATTTCGACCACGTCCTGGTAATCGGGCTTTTGTGGAACGGTTGGCGCCTGCCGGGTGTTGAGGACCAGCCGAAACCCGGTCTTTTGCGCAAAATCCTCCTGGAGTTCGGCGAGCTCCTCCGCTTGCGGCTCGGCGTCGACGGTCACGCTCACCTCATCCCGCTCCGGGTAGATTCCGGGTCCTTTGACGACATGCCAGCCAGCCTGGACCAGCAGGGCGCGGGCTACTTCGAGGATCGCTCCCTGGTTGGCTTGTGGTGAGATGCTCAACGGCCATCCGGTTTGCCGGGCAAGCATTTCGATCTCAGCTCGGTAGCGCTCGCCCACCTGCGAGGAGATAAAACTCAGCACAATTTCATCACCTTTCAGGCTGGTGCGGTACAGGCTGCTGCCGGCCAGGGCGCTTTTGAGCAGGGCGTAGGCGGCGTTGATCTCCATACGTTCGCCGGCGTTCGTGGAGGCAACGGATGTGGTGGGGGTAGTGGAAGCCGCCAACCTGGCGGGCGCAGGCGACGTCACAGCTCGCGAAAGAGCCAGTTCGTAACCACTGATCTCCTGGAAGCGGGCGGCCGCCTGGCTGGCCCGGGCAAAGCCAGCCTCATCCACCGCAGGTGGTGCGCTCACCACTGCTTCAACGCGTTTTTGCTCCCGGTAAATGGCTGGTGACCCGGAGATATGCCAATCCTCGGGCAGCACCTCGCGCACCAGTGCGTTGAGAGCAGCCTGGTTCGCTTCAGGGTCCAGCTCCACCTGCCAGCCGGTAGCTTTCCGGATGTCGTCGATCAGCTCGGCAAATTGCTGGCGAGCCGCATCGGGAAAATCAAAGTTCAGCACCAGGCTTTGTTCCGCCAGTCGGTAGCCGACTTTGCGCAGCCTGGCTTCAGGGGGAAAGCGCTGCCTTGCGTATGCAATCGCCTGGTTGGGTTCCATCACCACCGGCGCGGCAGGCTGCGGGCGGTAGGCCTGCAAGTCAGCCTCCGCCGGTGGGCTCTCGCCCAGAATGCCGAGCAAATCCTCGGGATATGCGATTTGCTGCGGCGCATCGCCAGCCTGTACGAAGAAGTGGTCACGGGCAACCGCCGTACACAGGGCAGCGTGAATCCCGCCCCCTGGCTGGCGCAGTACCAGCCAGCGCCCCGCCAGCTCCGGAAGGGCTGCCATTTGCTGGCGGCGACGCTTGATCAGCTCGACCTGGGCCGCGGTGCGGGCGCGATAGACCCCCGGACGGAGCGAATTGGCCTGAAAGTAGAGATCGTCGGAGGCCAGGGCTGCGTTCAGCGCGGCCAGGCGATCGGCTGTTGCCTCCCCCCACCAGGCCAGTGCCAGATCTTCCAGCGAGTAGAGGCCGCCAGCCTGAGCGTTGATCTCCTGCCACAGCGTGGCGAGATCCAGGGGGGCAGGCGCTTTGGCCGTTTTGGCCCGCAACGGCCGGCGCAGGTCAAAGTGAAATTCCAGCGACTGGCCGGCGCGCGGCAGGTGCACGATACGCCCGCGGGCGCTCAAGGCGCCTTCCAGGCTGGCGCGCGCAGTATCGTCGCCGTGCACCAACAGGATGTGGTGGGGATCGAGCGTCTCAATCAGGCTGATGAGCTCCCCTTCATCGGCGTGGGCTGAGAGCGCGTAGGTCCCCAAATGGCACTGCACGTCGACTCTGGATTTGCCCAGACGCAGCGCACCGTGGCCGCGTTCTGCCAGTCTCTGTAAATGGCGGCCCGGCGACTCTTCATCCTGGTAGCCGGTGAGCAGGATGGCGTGCTGGGGGCTGCCTGCCAGGGCGCGGGCATACTCCACCGATGGCCCCCCCGCCAGCATGCCCGAGCTGGCGACGATCATCGCCGGCGCGGCTTCCCAAACCAACGCCTGGCGCTGCGCCTGGGATTCAACCGGGCGGATCAGCCCACCGAAGAATTGGGCGTCACGCTCCTGCAATGCGAGCGGCAGGACTTCCGGGAAACTGCTATAGGCCTGGCAGATCGCCCGCACCATGCCATCAGCCCACATCGGCACAGCTGGCAACTCGCCGCGGCGCTGGAATTCGCCCAGGATGAGCAAGACCTCCTGAGCGCGTCCCAGGGCGAAGGCGGGGATGAGCACCTTGCCGCCCTCCCCGATCACCTGGGCAACGGTCTCGACCAGTTTACGCTCCTGCACGGCGCGGTTGGCGTGCAACCGCCCGCCGTAGGTGCTCTCCAAAACGACCAGGTCGGGATGAAAGGCGGGTGGCCTGGCTCCGTCCACCGTGCGCTGGGGAGAGATCGACAGGTCGCCGGTCAGCAGCACCCGCCCTTCGTCGCTTTCCAAACCCAGCATGGCCGCTCCGGCAATGTGCCCGGCAGGGAAAAAGGTCACCGCGACCCCTTCACCAAGCGGGACGCGGGTGTGGAAAGGCACGGGGGTGAAGGCTGCCATCAGACCCTGCACCGCCACATCGTCGAACAAGGGCAGCTCACCCTCCTCGTCCAGACGGGTCTGCATGATGCGCCGGGCGTCCTGGTGCAGCACGCGGACCAGGGCAATGGTGAGTGGGGTAGCATAGGCCGGCACGCCGGGAAAGCGGCTGGTGACCAGCTCCAGAGCCCCGGTGTGATCGGTGTGAGCATGGGTGACCAGGATGGCGTCCAGACTACCCTGGGCATCAATCTGGCTCAGGTCGGGCAACGCGTCGCCTGCCAGCCCCCAACGTGCCTTCGGTGAGGGACGTATACCGGCATCCACCAAAATATGTTTACCGGCGATTTCGATCAGGGTGCAGCTGGCACCCACCTCGTCTGCACCTCCTAAAAAGGTGATTTTCATCTTCACCTCAGTCTGTCAAAGCCTTCGTTTGCCTGCGCCAGCACCTCAGGATTTTTCCATCGGGCGGGAATTTTGAGTTTGCGCTCATCGAATGCCTGCTCCTGTCGTAAGTGGTAATAGCGCACCTTATTCTCCGGTACCTGGTACTCGCTACGCAACAGGTAGAGAAAGTGCGCCATCTGCGCCTCGATTTGTTCGGGGCCAGCCGGGCGGTGAATGTAGCCGTGGGCGCGGCAGCCCTGCTCCTTCTCGCAGAAGCACCTCACAGAAATCCCGCTGTCGGTTAGTTCCCAGACGCGCGTGGCCAGCTCGCGCTTCTTCACAAGCACGAAGGCGCTTATCGTGTCATGCGCAGGGTCGGAGTAGACTTCGATACGATCAGCGGTAGTGGCAGAACTGGGTGTAGCTCTGGTTTTCTGGGGGGATGTCCTAGCTTTGGCAGATTCTTGTTTCCGGGAGGATTTCCGGCCGGTGGCCACAGGCTTGGTGAGAGGGGGAGTGGCGGCCACAGGGAGAGCGGCGTTCTTGGATGGGGGCGCACTATCCACAGGTTGCAACCGTTCCGGTTCGCCGTTCACTGCATGGCATAGGCCAATGTGCGCGTGACACGTGACACGCTGGCAATCCGGGCAGAGCGCCAGGCTATGGACGCAAACCGGCCGGTCGCAAACGGCGCATGCTTGCACGCTCGCGGCACATTTCTGGCAGAAAGTTCGCTTGCATTCCACGCACTGTGGAGCCAGACACTCCGCGTGCGCCAGGTGGCCTTGCTCGCACAGATACAGGGTCTCGCCTGGTTGACCGCACACACCGCAGACGAGTGGCTCTACAGTGTGGCGAAGCCCATCCCACACCACCAGACGTCTTGTCGCTGCCGTGCGTTTTTTGACCTCGATAAGCAAATCAAGCTTAGGCTGGGCGATCACTGCCATATTAAGCAGTTCCAGTTCCACGCGCAGATGGTATTTTTGAGCCACGTCTTCCAGCTTGGACCGGTGCTCATTCTCTATAGCAGTGAGTTTGGCTTCCAGCGCTGGTCGGCGAGTTCCATCGGCTTTTTGTAAGCGCTTCTGAACGTCTTTCTTCAAGTCATCGTAGTACTGCTGCAATCGCGCCACGTCCAGTTCCAGGAAACGCTGCAGACGTGCCTGTAAGCTTTTAAGGGTATCACCCAGCTCATGCTGAGCCGCCTGGCGGGCGCGCTCCAACAAGGGACGCAATATTTCCTCCGAGATGGGTTGCGGCGGGGGATTGGGTAGCCAGTGTGGTTCAGCCGGGTCAAGATGTGGAAAGCTGTTTTCGATATCCAGCGTTGCCAGGCGCTCGATCTCATCGCCTCTGACGGCGTAACCGCCTTGCAGGTGCATCCATACCGGCAAGATCAATTCGCGCTTCTCATCTGCGATCAGGCTGGCTTTGAAGTTGAAGCGCACGATATGGAACAACCGCCGTCGCTCCATCGCTCCTTTGACAGGGAAGAGCCTGGCGTTAGGGAATTGCAGGGTTTTTTCGATGACTGCGTATAACCCCGGCTTTTCGAGGCGGACATTGTTGATGAAGAACAGCCCAATGGCCATCTGGCGGCGCAGATCTTCGACCACGGTATCAACCAACGGGTGACCGTAATGCAGCAAGGTGAGCGTATTTTCCCCGTTTTCTGGTTGACCTTCGATGGGAGCAATCTCATCCCTGGAAGAGAAAACGAACTTTTGGTGGGGGTCGATTCGCAAGCGGGCGGCAACGTCATCTGGAAGCAGCACCTCGTAAACCCCATAGGCAGGACCTTCCACCAACCCGCCCACTTGCCTGCAGTAACCCACGATCATGACTTTGAGGGAAGTATCCTGGGCCATGGGTTATTCCGCCGAGAAATCCTCGCCAAAGAGTACTTCGTCATATTCGCGCGCCTCCTGGTAGGCCTGGCGAGCCTGGAGCAGGGTCTCGCCGAGCTGGTCAAAGCCTGTCTGGAGATCGGCATCAGTCTGGCTCTGTACCCATATATCGAGCAACAGGATTTCGAAGTCGCGTTCTTCGAACATATGGCCGAGAATCATGTCTACCTCGCCGATAACGAGCTCGAACATGTTGAGCTTCTGGTCGAGGATTTGCAGCAGGTAATCTTCTACTGTGCCGCGGGCAGACAGATTGTAGATGCGAACTTCGCGGGTTTGGCCGACACGATGAATGCGCCCGACACGTTGCTCAATGCGCATGGGGTTCCAGGGAATGTCGAAATTGATCATCGTGCGAGAGAATTGCAAGTTGCGGCCTTCGCCGGCCGCCTCGGTAGAGAGCAACACCTGGGCACGATTCTGGAAATCTTCAATTGCCTGCTGCTTAGCCCGAATATCCAACTCACCATGGTAAACGACGAAATCCACGCCCATCTCCTGTAATCGCCCTGCCAGGAGATCGAGTGTACGGCGGAAATGGGTGAAGAGCAGGACTTTTTCGGATGGATCGGCCTGGAATAGAGTGTGCAGAAGCCTTTCTAGAGCGTTGACTTTAGCCCAGGCAGTGAGATTAGTAGCCTGGTCGGCCAGAGAGAGGAGCGTCTGGCGTTGGTTCAGCTCGCGAGCGCGGTCGGCCAGCAATCTTAATGTCGGTACTACGGCGTGAGAACTGCTGCCGATCTCGCGCTGGAGGGTGAGCAAGGCGAAGCGGTCGATTTGGCGGACGCCCTCTTCAACCTTGTCACCTGGAAAACGGGAGGCGGGTGTCGGGGGGCGAAGCTGCGCTTTGACGAAGTTGCTGACGGCGTTGTAGAGTTCGGCTTCTTCGTGGGTAGGTTTCAGGCGGATCGTACTGGCCTGGCGCGGCGGCAGATCGATATTGACTTGACCGCGGCTGTGGCGCACCATCACGTCGCCAAGCAGCTCGCGCAATTGGCCGCGATTCTTCGGTTGGCGCGGGTCGCCACGCACCACGAACTGGCGGCGAAACTCGCGCGGGGTCTTGAGTTGACCGGGCTTAAGCAGGGTGATCAGGTTATAAAGCTCGTCGAGGTCGTTTTCCACCGGTGTTGCGGTAAGCAACAAGATATATTTGCGCTGCAAGTCATTGATGAATTTCCACGACGCGCTGGAGCGGTTCTTGAGATGGTGGGCTTCGTCCACGATAACCAGGTCATAGGGTATCCGGGCGATACGGGCGCGGTGTTCGGCGCGGCGAGCAGTAGCAAGCGAGGCCACCAGGCGCGGGAAGCGTTCCCATGCCTGGGGACCAGCAGCGCGGAATTCGGGGTCGGAAGTGGTGACGAAATCGACCAGGTCGAATTTTGCGTGCAGTTCCTCGCACCACTGCTCTACCAGTCCGGGAGGAGTGACAATGAGAACGCGTTGGATGATGTTCCGGGCCAGGTACTCCTTGAGCACCAGCCCTGCTTCGATTGTCTTGCCCAGGCCGACTTCATCGCACAACATACCCCGCCCACGAAAGCGCCGCAAGACAATCTGAGCCGCGCGAACTTGGTAATCGAAAGGGGCGAATTCGAGCGATTCGAGGCAGATCAACTCATCGAAGCCGCCCACCAGGATGGCAAGCTCAGCCTGTAAACGCAGTTCGTATAACTCACGGCTGGCAAACTTGCCCTGGTTGATGGCTTTCCACAGCACATCAGGGACGGGGTGGAGGCGAACATCGAATTCAGATAAGGGTTGAGTAGAAGAAACCGGCATACGATATTTGTGTTTCTACAACTTGCTTCACGAAGAGGATCGTTCTCTTCGGGTACAGCTTGCGGAGGTCGAGAGCCTGCTCCGATACCTCCCTGAGCTCGGACTTGCCTGACGATGCGACAGCTCAACGATTGTTTTCATCCGACGTACTCTGCTGTTCTGGTGTATCCGAGCCACTTAACCCTTCTCGAAAAGCGCGTATGCCGCTGCCCAATTCCCAGGCGAACTTACTGATGCGGCCAACACCAAAAAGCAGGATTACGATGAGCAGGATGATGATTACCTCAGGTGGTCCTATATCGAACATGAGGATAATTCTACACCCTTTCCTTCATATAGTTCAAAAGTGGGGCTGGTATGAACTCGCGGGCCGGTCTATTTTACGCATCCCTAGTTCCATCATACCACCTCTACGGCCGGATTATATTTATCAGAAAATAAAGGCAACCTTATCATAACTTTAAACTGGACGCGAGATGATTCCAAACAGATCTTTCTATGCTACACTACTTTTGGTTGCAAATTCTTCCTGGTTCTCCGGTTATCAACCGGATGAACCCCTTCCCGTATAAAATGGAAGAGCCTTTTTTCTGTAACGGAATTTTTTTAAATGAGGCAAATCGAGTATGGCCAGGCATCTTCTCTTAGTCGATGATGACGCTCTGATGCGTCGCAGCCTGGCATTCAACTTGGAGCAGGCTGGCTACCGCGTGAGCAGCACTGTGAATGCAGAAGACGCGATTGCCAAAGCCCGGCGAGATCCTCCGGACCTGGTTTTGCTGGATATTGGGCTACCCGGCATGGATGGGCTGGACGCCTTGCGCCACTTCAAGGAGCAGCTGGGGGTGCCTGTGATCTTTCTGACTGCCCGTCGCCGGAACCTGGATCAAGTATTAGGCCTGGAGCTGGGCGCCGACGATTACATCACTAAGCCCTTTGACGTCGACGTACTCCTGGCACATATTAAAGCGGTCCTTCGTCGTGCGGAGCGCCCAGTGGTTCTGCCCGCTCTGCCATCTCCAGTACAGGTTGGAGATCTGGTGATCGACCCGGTCGCTCATACCGTAACGATCGCGGGGCACCCGGTCGAGCTGACACCTCGAGAGTTTGACCTTTTGCACACTTTGGTTATGGAGCCAAATCGGGTGATTCCAGTCGATGAGCTGCTGGACCGGGTCTGGGGCGCTGAGTTCGTGGGACAGCCGCAAGTCGTCTATGTCCACATCCGCTGGTTGAGAGAAAAGATCGAGAGTGATCCGAACCATCCCCTGCGGATCCTGTCGGTGCGCGGGGTTGGCTATAAATTGCGACCCCAGGGGTGAGGAATGCTTAGAACATTGCGGAACCGGCTGATCCTGAGCCACGCCCTGCCACTGCTCATCATCGTCCCCATCATGGGGATCCTGCTCATCTATGTATTGGAAACGCAATATTTGATCCCCGGTCTCACCAGAAACCTGGAAGGGGATGCCCGCCTGATCGCGGACCTCGTTGGCGCTCATCCTGAGTTTTGGGAGAACCCCCGCTTAGTGCAGGACCTGCTCGATCGGCTCGAACCGGACCAGGCCGAGCGCATCCTACTGTTATCCCCACAGGGCTACCTGCTGGCATCCACCGATCCTACCGATGCTGAGAGGCTGGACCAGGTGATCGAAATCCCCAACTTGCCGGAGGTGTTGAGAGGCCAGGTGGTCTCGAGCCTGAGCCACAGCCAGCGTTTGCGGGGGGAGGTGATTGATGTAGTCGCCCCGGTGTTTGGGGCCGACACACAGGTGGTGGGCATCGTCCGGCTGACCTACCGCTACGACACATTCTATGAAGAGTTCTCACGGCTCCGCTATCTCATCGGGGGTATCCTGCTCTTCGGTCTGCTCATCGGCGTCAGCCTCGGTTCCATCCTGGCGCTGAACATCGGCAATCCGATCCGGCGGGTGACCCAGGCCGTCTATGACCTGGCGAGCGGGAAACGCAGCGAACCGATCCCAGAGAAAGGGCCGGAAGAGGTCAGGCAGTTGCAGCGGGCGGCCAATCACTTGTTAGAACGCCTGCACACGCTGGAGGAATCGCGGCGCAAGCTGCTGGCAAACCTGGTGCATGAGCTGGGGCGGCCGATGGGAGCACTGCGCGCCGCGATCCAGGCGCTCCTGCGCGGGGCCAAGGCTGACCCTCAACTGCTGGATGAACTGCTGCTGGGGATGGATGAAGAAACGATGCGCTTGCAACGCCTTACCGAAGACCTTGCCGAGCTGTACGAACAGGTGCTGGGGACCTTAGAGCTGGACTATCAGCAGATTTGCCTGGCTGAGTGGCTGGCGCGGGTCTTGCGTCCGTGGCAGGAAGAGGCGCATGAGGCCTGGCTGCATTGGGAGGTAGACATCCCTGCCAGCTTACCCGCCATACGCGCTGATCCGGACCGACTTGCGCAAGCGATTGGCAACCTGGTGAGCAACGCGATCAAGTATACTCCTGCGGGCGGGAAGGTATCCGTATCTGCTGGCAGCGAAGATGCGGGGGTATGGGTGCGAGTCGGCGATACGGGACCGGGAATTGCTCCAGAAGAAAGGGAAAGAATCTTTACACCCTTCTACCGGGGCGCCCACGGAAAGCGTTTCCCGCAAGGGATGGGGCTCGGCTTGAGCATCACAAGGGATCTGATCGCTGCCCATGGAGGCAGGATCGAAATCGAAAGCACCCCTGGATTTGGCAGTGAGTTTACGATCTGGCTTCCCCAAACCAGATTTATCATAGGATTGGAGAAAACATGATCAAGAAAATACTTGGAGTATTTTTCCTGGCCGGCCTGGCCATTTTCCTGTTCATCCAGGTCCTGCCTTTTGGGCGCGATCACAGCAACCCACCGGTGGTCCAGGACGCGCCTTGGAACTCCGCCGATGCGCATGCGATCGCCCAGCGCGCTTGCTACGATTGCCACAGTAACGAGACTACCTGGCCATGGTACAGTAACATCGCGCCGTTGTCCTGGCTGATCCAGAGAGATACCCTTGAAGGGCGAAGGGTTCTGAATTTCTCGGTATGGGGGCGAGGCGAGCAGGAGATGGATGAAATAGCAGAGGTGATCCGAGAAGGGGAAATGCCTCCCCTAAAGTACATCTTGCTCCACCCATCGGCCAGGCTGTCCACCAGTGATAAAGAAAGTTTGCTGCGGGGCCTACCCGGGTTGAGCAGTGAGATGAACGAGAATGAGGAGGAGGGCGATTAATCTCAGAACCAGGTGAACAGAATTTACTTCCTGGTGGCTCAAAATCTGGCAAATCCATAATCCACATTCATGCCAAAAGCTCTGAATGGAATTCAAAGTTCAGAGCTTTTTTTTATTTGGTCCCCCCTCTGATAAGGTTCTCTTAAAGTTCCCTTATGCCCGATGTAAGGACTAATCTGCCTGGCCAGGAATAAAATCATAGTG
>DASWHG010000093.1:0-9280 GCA_036393315.1 Anaerolineales bacterium
TAATCATTCATTCAGCTTACCTTGGCTGATCAGTCTCTGCTTGACTTCATCCAAGGTTTCTCGTGGCTCATCGGCTCGAGCTTGGGCAATGAGTGTATCAAAAATGTCCTCCCAAAGCTCACCATACTTGTTTAAATCAATTCGGCGCTCTTGTAGCCGCGACTTCAGTCGCCGGATTCCGATGGAGTATAATCAGCCCAGTACAACGACTTGCATCAACGGAGGAGACACCATGGATTTCGCTACTGCTTTGCGGGGCTTGGTTGCCCTTTTATGGTTGGTCGTGGTCGTCTTGATCGGCCTGGCCGTGCTGCGGGCCTCGCGCGGCCAGAAGGTCAAGGCGCTGTCCACGACTATCCTGGTCACGGCCATCCTCGCCGTCGTCCTGACGACGGTCAGCGCCGGCCTGGTCTTTATCCGCCCAGAGGAACGCGGCGTGGTCATCTCGGCCCTGGAACCGAAGGGATACCGGGAGCAGGCTCTCCAGCCGGGGCTGCGCTGGATCATCCCTTACTTTGAAAGTGTGGAGCGCTATCCGATCTCCCGGCAGACCTACACCATGTCGATCGCGGCCATAGAAGGACAGGTGCAGGGCGACGATTCGGTGGCCGCCCGCACTTCGGATGGACAGGAGATCTTCGTGGACGCCTCGGTGATCTATGCTATCGACCCGGTCCAGGTAGTGCAGCTGCACATTGACTGGCAGGACCGCTACACCCTGGAGCTGGTGCGCCCGCTGGCGCGCGGGATCATCCGAGACGCCGTATCGCAGTTTGGCGTGGAGGAGGTCTACAGCACCAATCGCTTCGAGCTGGTAGACCAGATCAAAGAGAGCATGACGCTGAAACTGCAGCCGAACGGCATCACCCTGGCGGAATTCGTGCTGCGCAACATCACGTTCTCGCCCGAGTATGCCGCCTCGGTGGAGCAGAAGCAGATCGCCGAGCAGCTGGCCCAGCAGGCGGCTTTCGTCGTCGAGCAGCGCCGGCAGGAGGCCGAACAGGCCCGCCAGGTCGCCGAGGGTGCGGCAGACGCCGCGGCCATCCGGGCAGAGGGCCAGGCCCGTGCGCGTATCCTCGAAGCCGAAGCCGAGAAACAGGCGCTTGAACTGATCGCCTCGGCCCTGGAGGACAATCCCGACCTGCTGACCTACCAGTACATCACCAAGCTGGCCCCGGGCGTGCAGGTGATGCTGGTGCCCAACAACGCCCCGTATCTGCTGCCGCTGCCCACGCTGGAATCGGCTGAGACCAGCAGCCCGAGCCCGCTGCCCTCTCCGGAACCGGAGCCTACCCCCCTGCCAACGCCGGAGACGAGCCCGTAACCGTGAGATCAGGAACTTTATGAGCGACGTACACCTTTCCGGACGCGAGATCCGCCTGACCAGCCTTTCCAGCTGCGCGGGTTGAGCGTCTAAATTAGGCGCCGAAGCGCTGGCGCAGGTGCTGCGCCCGATCGAGAACATGTTCCAGCCCGGCGATCACCCGGACCTGCTGGTTGGCCTGGGGGACCCGGACGACGCGGCCGTCTGGCGCCTGGACGACGATCGCGCCCTGGTCGTCACCACCGACTTCTTCACCCCGGTGGTCGACAACCCTTACGACTTCGGGGCGATCGCCGCGGCCAACAGCCTTTCGGACGTGTACGCCATGGGCGGGGTGCCCTTCCTGGCGCTCAACATCGCCGCCCTGCCCCCAGACCTGCCGGCCGACTTCGTCGGCGAGATCTTGCGCGGCGGTGCAGAGAAGGCCAAAGAGGCCGGGGTGGTGATCGCCGGCGGGCACACCATCCAGGATAAAGAGCCCAAGTACGGCCTGGTCGCCCTCGGGTTCGTCGCTCCGGACCGGATGATGACCAAGGGCGGCGCCCGGGCTGGCGACGTGCTGGTGCTCACCAAGCCGCTCGGCTTTGGCGTGACCACCACCGCTCTCAAGCAGGGCAAAGCCGACCCGACCGACGTCTCCGAGGCGGTCGGCTGGATGAAACGCCTGAATCGGGTCGCCTCCGAGCTGGCGGTGGAGTTCAATGTCCACGGGGGCACGGACGTCACCGGCTTTGGCCTGTTGGGCCACGCTTTCGAGATGGCCTGGGCCTCCGGCGTCGGGCTGCGCCTGTCCTTCGGGAGCCTGCCCTTCATCCGGGGAGCGCACCGCTATGCCCAGGAGTGGATCTTTCCCGGCGGGTCGCTGGACAACCGGCACTACTTTGGCCCGCACGTCCGCTTCGCGCCCGGGATCGAGGAGGCCGAGCAGATGCTGGCCTTCGACGCGCAGACCAGCGGCGGGCTGCTGCTTTCGGTGCCGCCCGAGAAGATGGACCCGCTCATGGAACGCGCCGCCCAGGTGGGCCAGGTGCTGTGGGGGATCGGCGAGGTCGTGCCGGGAGAGGGGATCCAGGTAGATCCCTGAGCGGGTCGTCCAGACGAACCTGTCCACCATGTCGTTGCGAGCGAACTGTGCGTATAAGCGCAGCCGCACCCTCGGATATACCGCGTAGGGGCGGGTCTGCCGGGCGAGCAAAGGCCCTTATGCCGGAAACGGCCCGATGCGGGCAAGGTATCCATGCCTGGCCAGTGAGACCCGCTCTGTTACAGTACAATCTGGCGTAAGGAACGGAAACGGGGTAGAACAGTAAAGATAGCGCCAACCATCTCGCTGCCTACCCCGCCCTACAAAGCACATCTGGCGCACGCTAAGCGCAGCGGCGCAGTCTCAGTTATCGGCTAAAGGATTTGTAAATGTCACTCGGCGGTGTAGAGATCCTCTTCGTGCTGGTGTTAGGCCTGCTTTTTCTGGCCGTTCCCGCGGCGGGCCTGATCCTCTTGATCCTGATCTACCAGAAAATCAACCAGATCGAACGGCGTTTAGACCGGCGGTCCGATAAAGAGTGAGGGAATTCCTAATTAAAAACTTAGCGTCTCTTCGCGGTCTTCGCGGTTTAAGGTTTAAGCCCGCCGGGCGCTTGACGCCAACGAGCGCGGATTAGCGTGGATAGGAAGGCTCGTGCCGGTCGGCGAACAACCGGTTTCGTGCGGTTTCAATTTGTTCTTTTTCTCCAATTAGGCCCACTCGATCTCCGGCTTTGAAGACCGTCAATGATTTGGGGTTTGCAATGAGGTGGTTGTCTCGGATCAAAGCTACCACCGATGCTCCCGTCTGAGAACGGATATTTGCTTCCATGAGTGTTTGTCCGACTAAAGGGCTTTCCTCCCCCAATTTAAACCAGGTAATCTCAATACTGTCGGTTGCGATCAAAAGATCGTGTAAGGAGCGGTGTTCATCGCTTGAGCTGATCTCGATGTTATACCGGTCCCTGCGGACAGCTTCTGAATATTCATGGACTTCCCGCAGCGGGAAACCCAGCTGCAGCAGCGTATGGTGCACCATCTCCAGCCCGCCCTCCAATTCCGGATGGACAACATGGTTGGCTCCTAGCGCTACGAAATGATCCACTCCTTCCTCCGTCGCAGCCCGGACAATGATGGGTAAATCCGGGTTCAGATTTCTGGCTGAGGCAACGATCATGGCTGCCGCGGTCTCTTCGGGGACGGTTACAACGAGCGCCCGCGCCCTTTCCAAATGAGCATGGGTAATCACCTCCGAATTCGCAGCATCCCCGTATAAGGTGGCAATATTATGTGTGTTTAACGTTTCAACCCGTTCGACGTCTGATTCAATGACCAGTAGGGGTATGGTGAGCGACATAAGGACGTCTACCAGGTGCTTCCCGACCCGGCCATACCCGATAATCACCACATGGTCGATCAACTGCTGCTCGTCGATCTCAGGTAAGGGCTTGTTCGCCTCCAGTTTTTTCCAAAATCCCGGATCTCGCTGCAGCAATCTCTCGAGTCCGGGCAGCAGCCTGTACATGAACGGATTGGCAGTTATCGAGATCAGGGACGCGGCCAGGATCAGGGAATACTGGTTTAAATTCAGCAGATTGAGCGATAAGCCCCCTTGCCCAAGAATGAAAGAAAATTCACCAATCTGGCTTAGCCCCACTGCAACGACTAAAAATGTTCGCGCCGGCCGCGGGAACAACAATCCCATCAAGATGACGATGATCAGTTTGCCGACCACAACCAGGAAGGTCAAAGCGGTCACCTGGCCTAAGTTTTGCCATAAGAATGACGGGTTCACCAGCATGCCCACCGAGACAAAGAACAGGACGGAAAATGCTTCTCGGAAAGAAAACACATCTGCGCCAACCTGATGGCTCAGTTGGGACTGGCTGATGATTGCGCCGGCCACAAACGCGCCGAGCGCCAGGGAGACTCCGAACAGTACAGAAGCTCCCATGGCAGTTCCTAAGGTGATCGCGAGGATCGCCAAAATGAACAATTCTCGAGAACGAGTGCGGGCAATGCGTTCGAGCAGCCAGGGGATCAGTCGCACCCCGGCAAAAAACATGATCGCGACAAACGCTGCTGCCTTCAACAATGTAACAGCCAGGGATCTCCAATCAAAACCCGCTGAGTTCTGCACCAAAGCGGGCATGAGCACCAGGATCAGCACTGACAGTATGTCTTCCATCACCAACCAGCCCACCGCCGCCCGGCCGTGTGTCGTGTTAAGGAGGGAATTGTCCATCAGCCCACGGAGGAGAACCACCGTGCTGGCGACCGAAATGGCCAGGCCCAGGACGATTCCCGAGGAGAGCGACCATCCCCAAAGCTGGGTCAGGCCAAGACCGAGCAGTGTGGCAACAGCGGTTTGCAGCAGAGCTCCAGGGATGGCGATATCACGCACGCGCCAAAGGTCGTTGAAGGAAAAGTGCAGGCCAACTCCGAACATCAAGAAGATCACCCCCAGCTCGGCCAGTTGCTGGATGGTCTCAACGTCGCCCACGAAACCGGGTGTGAACGGGCCGATCGAAATCCCTGCCAGAAGATAACCGACGATCGTTGGAAGACCGGCCCGGCGAGCGATGATTCCACCCAAGAACGCCACGGCAAGGGCTATAGTAATGTTGATCAACAAAGTTAAATCATGCACGGCTCGATTCTTTCCTCTCTATGCCATTTTACTGGAGTTCTGAAGCTTTGTGGGCTTTGGCAAGTATAATTGTGCCTCTGACGGAGGGTCGTCCTGTCTGCCCGGTGTTCCACCCTGATATCCTGCCCTTTGTGCCTGGGCGCCCTCTATATGTCCGGCGCGGCCGGCCTGCTGGTCTACGCCGCCTGGAGGCCTGGCGACCGGGTTCGCGAACGGGCCTGATCTCCCGGGTAGCCCGCCAGGTCGTAAACGACCGGGCTAGGATACGAAGCCCTCGGGCTGGACTCCAGGCCCCAGGCATGTCCAGGCCCGCGGCCTTCGTAAGGCGAACTCCGTTCGCCCCTTAGCCCGGAAGCTTCCAGCTCCGGGCGGGCTCTGCGCTCCCTGCGGCTCTGCGCGAGAAAATATTCGCTCGCAGGCCACCGAGACGCTCATAAAAAGAAATCATCAGCGAAAATCAGCGTTCATCTGTGTCCCATGGATCTTATTCGTGTTGAGAGGTGTGAGAGAGGTGGTGCGATGAAATGGGTTACGCGTGAACGTGTCAAAGTCGACCGGGTGGCCTGCCCCTGGTTGATCCGTAAGTTCGTGGATCCGCAGGCCGAATTCCTGTTCGTCCCGGCCGGCCAGGTGCTGGAAACCGCCGGGCGCGAGCAGGCCATCCCCTACGACGTGCCCGGCGTCGAACTGGGCCACCAGGATAAGCGCTGTTCGTTTGAATCCATCCTCAAGAAATACGACCTGGAAGGCGATCCGGCCCTGGTGCTGCTCGGCAGGATCGTCAACGGCGCAGACACGGATAACAGCCTGTACAACCAGCCGGAAGGCCCGGGACTGAATGCCATCGCCGAAGGCTTCCGCCACCTGGGGTTCGAAGACGACCTGGCGATCAACGCCGCGGAGTGGATCGTTTACGACGCCCTGTACGCTTACTGCCAGGAGATGGTAAAGCAAGGCCGGCCAGAAGGCGCCTTCAGGCGCTAATCCGGTGGTTCCCAATACATCCTCGAACGAAACACGATCCCGCTTGATTGATTGGCTGGGGCTCGAACGAAACGTCGTCATCTTGTTTACCAGCCTGTTTGTTTTGGGCATGGGGGAGGAGCTTTGGGTGCGCTTCGTGCCAAAGTACCTGGAGCTCCTGGGAGCCGGCGCGCTGGTCATCGCGCTGTACGGCACCCTCAAAGACCTGCTCGATGCCGTTTACCAGTACCCAGGGGGTTGGTTGGCGGATAAACTGGGGCGGCGGGCATCCCTGGTGATCTTCACCCTGCTGGCCATTGCCGGTTACCTGATTTATCTCGCCAGCCCCGGTTGGCCCGGCATCCTGGTGGGCACCTTGTTCGTGATGGCCTGGAGCAGCCTGACCTTGCCGGCCATCTTTGCCATCATCGGGGACAACCTGCGCCAGGAGCGGCGCGCCATTGGCTTCGGCGTGCAATCGACCCTGAAACGCATCCCGATCTTGATCGCCCCTCCCTTGGGCGGGCTGCTCATTGCAAGCTTTGGGTTGGCTCGCGGCGTAAAAGCGGGCCTGGTGGTCACCGTGCTGCTCGCGCTGGTCGCCACTTTCATCATCCGCCGTTACTACGTCGACGTCGTCCCACCCTCCATGGATCGGGTGCGGTTCGGGGACATCTGGCGCGGCATGGACAGGCACCTGAAACGCCTCTTATTTGCTGACTGCCTGGCGCGCTGGGCAGAAGGCATCCCGAAAGTTTTTGTCGTCCTCTACGTGACCAATGTCTTAGGGATGGGCGCATTCCAGTTCGGGGGGCTGACGAGCATCCAGATGGCGGCAGCCATCCTGAGCTACATTCCCCTGGCCAAGCTTTCCGACCGCATGAACCGCAAGCCGTTCGTGCTGTTGACCTTCGTTTTCTTTGCCGTCTTTCCCCTCTCCCTGGTCCTGTCAGGCAGCTTCTCCGGCGTGGTGCTGGCATTCGTCATCGCGGGGCTGCGCGAGATCGGCGAACCGGCCCGGAAGGCCCTGATCGTCGATCTGGCCGCCGAGGGGACCCGGGCCCGGGCCGTAGGTCTGTATTACCTGGTCCGCGGGTTGGTGGTCTTTCCCGCCTCCCTGGTCGGCGGTTGGCTCTGGACCATCCACCAGGCGCTGCCTTTTTACGCTGCTTTCCTGGCCGGCGCGGCCGGCCTGCTGGTCTACGCCGCCTGGGGCCCAGGCGACCGGGAGAGAAATCCTCGCGCGGAGACGCCGAGCTGCTGAGAGAAACAAAGAGCAGACCCTTCGGGTTTTCGAAAACCCGAAAGGTCTTTTTACCGGCGCGTGAAATCGATCGAACCACGGAGACACGGAGAACGCTGAGAAAATCTGAATGGAAGGATGAAAGGTTGGACGCGGAATTATGGCGAATATTGAGCCGGTCGAGACTTCGTATTTAATGGATATTCCTTGACAAGAATCGTGGCCGGAATACCCAGATCCTCTTGAAGCCTCCGGATCATTGAAATCGTCAGCGGTCTTTTCCGGTTCAGCACCTCAGACACCCTCGCGCGAGAACCCAGGTAAGGCTCCAGGTCTTTACGCGTCAGGTTAAGCCGTTCCATATGGAATTTGATGGCTTCGATTGGATCCGGGGCCGGGATGAAAAACTGTTTGCTCTCGTATTCTTTAACCAGAGCAACGTGAATTTCTAATCTGTCTCCCTCAGGGGTGCCGGGATCTGCGAAGAAGAGCGATTCGACGTGCGCAAGCCAGGCGGCTAACTGATCTCGTGCCTCTGCATGCTTTCTCATGCAGCGATCGAGTTTATCCTTTCCAATGACGTCCATGACATCTACGTTGATAGCAGTGATATTAAGGTGATCCCAAAATGGGAACAAGGCAATTATAACATGAAACTGTTTTAGCCTCCATCATTTGAACCTTTCAGATGAAAATCAGGTAAACTTATAAGGAAATGGACCGGATCAGGGTGAATTATTTCCGGCCGGCCAGGCGGGGGATCCTCAGGATGGATGGGGACCGCTTGCCCGCAGCTTACGCCTTAAACAGACGACTTCCGGTGAGGATCGAGACATGTCTATAAGGATGATCTGTGTCAGAGCCATTCTGTTGGTTTCCGTGCTGGTCGCCGGCTGCCAATCTAAACCGGAGGCCCTCGGCGATCAGCCGGTTGAGCCTTCTGACGCCCAGGACACTCCCCTTCCGGCCGAATCTACGCCCATCTCAGCCTCCACACCACCACGGACCCAGCCCACGGCGGGTGAGGGAGCTCCTCAGGCGACAGCCACAGCCGGAGAGCCGGATCCGCAGTCCTCCGAGGCGGTGGAAATGATCGAGTTCCCAGTTCCCCGAGGTTCTCACCCACACGATGTCGCTCCCGCTCCAGACGGGCCGGTCTGGTATACCGCCCAGGGTTCAGGCGAGCTCGGAAAGCTGGACCCGGCGACCGGGGAGACTCATCACATCCCACTTGGCCCTGGCTCAGCCCCCCACGGCGTGATCGTCGGTCCGGACAATGCTCCCTGGATCACAGACAGCGGTTTAAATGCGATCGTCCGGGTTGACCCGCAGACGGAGGCCGTCCAGACCTTCCAGCTGCCGGAAAACGCTCGGAATGCCAACCTGAACACTGCCGCGTTTGATGGCGAGGGCATCTTGTGGTTCACCGGGCAGAGCGGGTTTTACGGCCGGTTAGACCCGGTCTCGGGCCAGATGGAAGTATTCGAGGCGCCCCGTGGCCGCGGTCCCTATGGGATCGCTGCAACCCCTGAGGGGAAGATTTACTACGCTTCCCTGGCCGGGAGCCATTTGGCAGCCGTGGACCCCGCCTCCGGCGAGGCGACCGTGCTCGACCCGCCAACTGCGAATCAGGGCGCGCGCCGGGTGTGGTCGGATTCGGCCGGGCAGCTGTGGGTCAGCGAGTGGAACGCCGGGCAGCTCGCCCGCTTCGATCCGGCGACCGGCGCGTGGCGCGAATGGCGCTTGCCTGGAGATCGCCCCCAACCCTACGCTGTTTACGTTGATGATCAGGATCAGGTGTGGCTCAGCGACTTCGGAGCGAACGCTCTTGTGCGTTTCGACCCAATCCAGGAAATCTTTGAGGTCTACCCTCTGCCCAGTGCCCCGGCCAATGTGCGCCAGATACTGGGCCGGCCGGGTGAGGTATGGGGAGCGGAGTCGGGGGTAGACAAGTTGGTCGTCATCCGGACAAGACAGAACTAAGCGATAAGCGATTAATTTCCTTTCGCCACTGGATATCGTAGGCAAATCCGGTAACGATCGTCAACAGAAGAGTGCCGAGAGCGAAGAATAAGAG
>DASWHG010000094.1:0-6834 GCA_036393315.1 Anaerolineales bacterium
TCCTTTTCCGTGAGTGGCTCATCCGCGAGCGGCTCATCCATGGGCGGCTCATCCAAGAGCGGCATAGCCTGCTTGGCCAGGGAATCCGGCGCAACGGTGAAGTGAACCTCTGCACCCTCGCTGCGCCCGATCCAGTTAGTCTGCAGTGTCTGCACTCGCTCCGGCCAATCCAGGTGGGAGAAGTCCAACAGCTCCTCGGCATAGGTGGTGGTGCGGAAGAACCACTGCTCCAGCTCTTTCTTGATGACCGGGGTCCCGCAGCGCTCACAGCGCCGTTCTTCGCCGACCACCTGCTCGCGCGCCAGGGTGGTGTTGTCCACCGGGCACCAATCGACGGCCGCTTTTTTACGATAAGCCAGGCCGTGCTTCAAGAGCTGGTTGAAGAACCACTGGGACCAGCGGTAGTACTCCGGATCGGACGAGACCGCCTCCCGGCGCCAGTCGAACATGGCGCCCATGCTCTTCAATTGAGTCCGCATGCGATCGATGTTCGCGTAAGTCCATTGCTTTGGGTGGATGCCGCGCCGGATGGCGGCGTTCTCGGCGGGCAGGCCGAATGAATCGAATCCCATCGGGAACATCACGTTAAAGCCGCGCATGCGCATGAAGCGGGCTCGCGCGTCCGAGGGCGTCATGGCGTACCAGTGCCCAATGTGCAGGTCGCCGGAAGGATAAGGGAGCATCGTTAAAGCGTAATGTTTCGGCCGAGAAGGAGCGATGTCGGCGTGGTACAGGCCTTCCGCTTCCCAGCGGGCCTGCCACTTCGGTTCTATCGCTTCCGGTCTGTACAGAGGTTGTTCGGGCATGGTTCTCTCCAAATCTCAAATTCTCTTCACCGTCCGTTCGTTCGCATCCTGGGCCGCCTGTACGATCTCCAGGGCGACCTGGACGCGGCGCTCCCAGTTCGCTGGGTCGGCATCATAGGCTTCCGCGGCACTGCGCTGGCTGTGCACGTCCGCAGCCTGGTCCCGGTAGCGGTCGGCCGACTCCCAATCGAGCCCGTCTGCATTCATCGATTCTATCGCGAAACCCGCTCGGTGCAGCAGGACCGGCCACTCGCCATCGGTACCGAGGGCGCGCCCGGGCCTGCAATTTGCGATGAGAAATTCGGCCGCCCGCCGGCTGAAGCCTTTGGACCCGGCGCTGAAATCCATGGATTTGCCAACCAGATAGGAGACAACCCGGTTGCTGATCGCTTCGGTCTGGATCAAGGCTTGCGGATGAGTGCAGTAGGCTGCCTCACTGCGTTCGATGATGAGGCAGTCGCAAGCCTGGACCGCGGCCACCGCGGCCCGCCATTCGGCCGGCCTGGTCTCTACCCAGCGCAGCAGGCGATCGAAGTCGGCGTATTGGATATGGGTGGCCGGAATCTCTAAGGCCAGCTGCAGAGCCTGGTAGCGACCCCAGCCCCACTCAGTTGTGCTCGCGGCAAGCAGCTCAGGCTGCGCATCCGGGGATGCACCTTGAGGTCCTGACTGCAGCTCAAAGCCGAGCGCCTGAATCGTCTCGATCACCTGCGGTTCGATCAAAGCTTCGGGCGGCAGCACGATGCGGATGCCGGCGTAAGTCTCGCGCAGCTCCGCCAGAGACTTCCGGAAGCGGGCCAGCTCTCCGCGCGGGTTCCAGGTGCTCGCCAGGGTGATGCCCATCACGTTCGAGAAGCGGAGAGACGCATCGGGAAGGAAATCTCTCCTCGAATTCCCTCTGGGATCTGCCAGCGCCCCTGGTCATCAACCTGGCCAAACTTGCGATGAGAAGGACACTGGCAATCCGAATGAACTGGATCTGGGCAACACAGGATGGCCGCGTGCACCGATGCAACCAGCGCCTCGGAGGCCCAATAACCGGTGTGTTCCCACGCTTCCGATTCCAGCGCTCCCCTGCGAGACTCTTCATAAATAGCCAGACCACGAAAGCCGCAAGCCTCGCACTCTAGAATCTGCAAGGCGATATCGTCAGATCGAACATCGGAAGGGAGTTCGATCGACTCCACTATTGCCAGCGAGTCAATCTGGGCACATCTGGGACATTCAAAGGGCATCGCGGCGAGGTCCAGTTACCAGCTGCCAGGGAGAAATCGAGAAGGGACAGAATCCGTCAACACCGAAATTCACTCCGTGCTCATTCAGCGATGGGTTCCACCTGGCGGGTCACGAAGCTCAGGACTTTCCGGGGGACGTAAATGGCCTGGACCACTTCCCGGCCTGCCAGGTGCTGCTGCACCTTTGGGTGTGCCAGCGCCTGTTCCTTGACCTGTTCCTCGCCCACATCCGAATCGATCCCAAACACGGCGCGCACTTTTCCATCCACCTGGACGGCGATCTGTAAGATATCCTCCTGTGCCAGGGCAGCATCCCAGGCCGGCCAGGTCTGCAGGTGGACGCTGCCCGGGTGACCCAATTGGTGCCAAAGCTCTTCGGCGATGTGCGGGGCGACCGGGGCCAGCAGCACCGGCAGGGTATCCAGGGCTTGTTTGAAGCTGGCCGTGCGCCCGCCACCCGAGCGCTTGCGCTCTGCCAGCAGGTTTACGAACTCCATGAGGGCAGAGATCACGGTATTGAAGCGAAAAGCCTCGATCCGTTCACTCACCCGGCGGATCGTCTTGTGCAGGGCGCGCGCCAGATCCCGGTCTTCTCCAACAACCGTGGCCTTCTCAGAGTCCGCAGCAGAGTAGAGCCCCCAAACCCGGTTCAAGAATCGGCGCGCCCCGTTGATGCCCTCTTCACTCCAACTGACGTCCTGGTCGAACGGCGCCATGAAGAGCTCGTAGACTCGCAAGGCATCCGCGCCATACGCTGCTACCATGCTGTCGGGCGTGATGACGTTGCCGCGCGATTTCGACATACGCAGCCCGTCCGGCGCCAGCAGCTGGCCCTGATTCAACAGCCGTGTGAACGGCTCTCGGAACGGTAGGAGCCCGGCGTCGGCCATCACGTGGGTCCAGAAGCGGGAATAGAGCAGGTGAAGCACGGCGTGCTCGGCTCCGCCGACGTACAGGTCGACCGGCATCCAATAGCGCATCGCCTGGGGTTCAAACGGACCCTGATCGTAATGGGGGCTGGTGAAGCGCAGGAAGTACCAGGACGAGCAGGCAAAGCCACCCATCGTATCGGTCTCGCGCCGGGCAGGACCGCCGCAGTCCGGGCAGGTGGTATTTACGAACTCCGCCAGGCGCGCCAGGGGGGACCGGCCGCTCCCATCCGGCTGGAAGTCAGCCATCTCCGGCAGCAGCACCGGCAGCTGCTCTTCGGGGACGGGCACTTCGCCGCACTTTTCACAGTAGACGATCGGAATCGGCGTGCCCCAGTAACGCTGGCGGCTGATCAACCAGTCCCGCATGCGGTACTGCACCTTGCGACGGCCCAGGCTGTGCTCCTCCAGGTGGTCGCAGATCCGCTCGATGGCCTCGATGCTGGAGAGCCCGCTGAACGGGCCGGAACTCACCAGGACTCCCTCGCCGGTGTAAGCGGCCTCTACCGCAGATTCTTGATCGCGTTCGACCTGTTGACCCTCCCCAGGGCCAGCAACGACCCGCCGGACAGGCAGGCCGTAAGCCCGGGCAAATCCGAAATCGCGCTCGTCGTGGGCTGGCACCCCCATCACCGCGCCCGTACCATAGGCCGGCAACACGTAATCTGCCACCCAGACCGGCACCCGTTCACCGTTCAACGGGTTGACCACGAAACCACCGGTGAAGACTCCGGTCTTTTCATGGGACTCCGACAGGCGGTCGATTTCGCTCAGGCGAGCAGCTGCTGCGATGTAAGCTTCCACCTGGGCGCGCTGATCTTCAGAAGTGACCCGTTCCACCAGTGGGTGCTCGGGCGCCAGCACAAAGAAGGTGGCCCCGTAAACGGTGTCCGGCCGGGTGGTGAAAACCGGCACCACTTCGCCGGCCTCGGTGCGGAAGTCGATCTCGCAGCCTTCCGAGCGGCCAATCCAGTTGCGCTGCATGGTCTTGATGCGCTCAGGCCAGTCGATCTGGTCCAGGCCATCCAGCAGTGGGTCGGCGTACGCCGTGATCCGGAAATACCAAGCAGGGATCTCGCGCCGGGTAACGCCAGTATGGCCGCGCCAGCACTCCCCGCCGACGGCCTCGTGGCTGGATAGGGTGGTCTGGCAGGTCGGGCACCACCATTGCCAGTTGGCGTCGTGGTAAGCCAGGCCGCGCTTGTAGAGCATTAAAAAGAACCACTGCGTCCAGCGATAGAATTCTGGACTGGATGAGTCGATCTCACGCGACCAATCGTAGCTGCAACCGATGAGGATCATCTGGCGGCGAAAATTTGCGGTGTTCTGGTCGGTGGTCAGACGAGGGTGAACGCCGTTGGCAATGGCAAACTGTTCGGCGGGTTCGCCAAACGAGTCCCAGCCCATGGGATGTAGCACGTTGAAACCGCGCATGCGCTTGAAGCGGGAAATCACGTCGGTGGGGACGTAATTCCGGCAGTGGCCCACGTGCAAGCCATCACCGGAGGGATAAGGGAAGAAATCTAAACAGTAAAACTTCGGCTTTTCGCCCGACTCGACTGCCCGGTGGAGTCCGGTCTCTTCCCAGACTTGCTGCCAGCGGGGCTCAATTTCGTTTGGGTTGTAGTTCCTAAACATTTTCCTTGTTTTCCATCTCACACCTCCAGGTTAATAAACAAAAAGACCCCATCGCCACTCAGGGACGAAGGGGAAACTCCGCGGTACCACCCTGCTTGCCTTAATTTTTCGATCAAGACAGCGTCTTGATCGATAAACGGCCGCTTTGGATCGCGATAACGGGCGAAACCCGCCACCGGCTAAAGGCTTGCTGCCCATCACCGGCAAGGCCTGCCCCTTCTCAGGGCGGCAGGCGAGTTCAGCCCTCATTCTGTGCACCAGGGGCACCCTGCCGGGCTCACACCTCGCTCTCCCGGCTCGCTGCTGGTCGGCCTACTACTCCTGCCAGGACCTTTGCTATTCGAGAGCGATTCTCCAGGAACTGCTCTCGACGGTCAACGTTCTGACTCCTGTGGACCCAGAGGGATTCGAACCCTCGACCTTCTCAATGCCATTGAGACGCGCTCCCAACTGCGCTATGGGCCCTCGATTCTTTTGCTTCAGCCGGGGCGGGCTGCCCATCCCGGCCAGTGGACCTGGAGGGATTCGAACCCTCGACCTCTTCAGTGCGATTGAAGCGCGCTCCCAACTGCGCTACAGGCCCCGGCTTCAGGAGTTAGATTCTACCTGAGGGGATACCGCCTGTCAAGTGCAACGGAACCGCATCGCATGGCTTTCTCAAAGTCGAAAGCCCTGCTTTTCCCCACCCCAAACCCCATTTTTGAGAAAGCCATGAACCGCATCGCTTCACTGGTTGCATAGCCGGTTCGGAGCCTGCACCATCTGGTAATTGATCGCAGAATAGATCTACTCTGACCGGATCCGCGGGTTCAACATGCCATAAAGCAGGTCGGCAGCCATATTGGCGAGAGCAAACCCGATCACCGCCATCATGGTGACGGCCTGAAGCAACGGCAGGTCGCGGCGATCGATGGCAAACACCAGGAGCCTCCCAAGCCCGGGATAATTGAATACGTTCTCGATCACGACCAGGCCGCTGATCAGCCAGCCCACACTGATGGCGATCACCGTGATTGTGGGTAGCAAGGCATTGCGCAGCACGTGCTTCACAAGCACGGTCCGGCGCGGCAAACCTTTCAAGAGAGCCGTGCGCACGTAGGGCTGTTTCAGCTCCTCCACCACCCCGGCGCGGGTCAACCGGGCGATGTAGGCCAGCATGACCAGCGTCGCCGTCAAGGCAGGCAGGATCATCAAGGGCAGCGCCTCGATGAAACCGGTGCCCGGGCGCATTGAGGAGCTGGCTGGCAAGGCCGGGAGCCCCAACCGGCGCAGTCCGAAGGAAAAAACTTGGATAAGCACGATCCCGGTGACAAATTCCGGCAGCCCGACCACGGAAAGTGAGAAAAGGTTGACCAGGCCATCGACCCATTTGTTCTCATTCAGACCTGCAACCACCCCCAGGCTCACGGCCAGCGGGACGGAGATCACCAGGGTGACCAGCGCCAATCTCAGCGAGTTCCCCAGCCGTTCCATCACGACCGGCAGGATCGCTGAACGGGTGCTGAACGAGGTCCCCCAATCCCCGCCCAGGAAATCCTTGAGCCAGCTCAAATACTGGACCGGCAGCGGCCGGTCGAGCCCCAGGTCTCGGCGGCAGGTTTCCAGGGCGCTCTCCCCTGCCTCCCGTCCCAGGATTACCCGGCAGACATCACCCGGAAGCCACTGGGTGATCAGGAAGACGATCAGCGAAGTGAGCAGGACAGTCAGCAGGAGAAATCCGAAACGGCGGAGGAGATATCGAGTCATGGCTCACCCCGAAATGGGGTCTCCGGACTTAATGACCGGTTGCTGGACGGCCCGCAGTTCATCCTCGGGGATATGGCAAAGGTATTTCTTCCCCGTCTCTGGGACGGCTCGCCAGGGCGGCGTCTCGTTCACACAAATGTCACCCAAAAAGCGCGGGCAGCGCGTGTGGAACGGGCAACCGCCGGGGACTTCCACCGGGCTGGGGATTTCCCCCTCCAGGCGGATCCGTTCCATCTCTGCCGGCGAGTCGATTGAGGGGATCGCAGCGAGCAGCGCCTCCGTGTACGGGTGATAAGGCGGTTCGAAGAGCTCGCCGGCCGGGGAAACCTCCATCAGTTCACCCAGGTAGATCACGGCGATCTCGTCGGCCAGGTAGCCGACCACAGCCAGGTTGTGCGAGATGAAGAGCAGGCTGCTGCCGTGTTCGGACTGCAGCTCGTTCAGCAGGTTCAGGATCGAGGCCTGGATGGAGACGTCGAG